>CAZOMI010000041.1:0-27092 GCA_964580925.1 uncultured Methyloversatilis sp. | reverse complement strand
CCGATCCTCTGCCTCGTCGGCCCCCCCGGCGTCGGCAAGACCTCGCTCGGCCAGTCGATTGCCAAGGCGACCAACCGCCAGTTCGTGCGGATGGCGCTGGGCGGCATGCGCGACGAGGCCGAGATTCGCGGCCACCGTCGTACCTACATCGGTTCCATGCCGGGCAAGATTCTGCAGAACATGAGCAAGGTCGGCGTCAAGAACCCGCTGTTCCTGCTCGACGAAGTCGACAAGATCGGCATGGATTTTCGTGGCGATCCTTCCTCGGCCCTGCTGGAAGTGCTCGACCCCGAACAGAACCACACATTCCAGGATCACTACATCGAGGTGGATTTCGACCTTTCAGATGTGATGTTCGTTGCGACAGCCAACTCGCTCAACATCCCCTCTGCCTTGCTTGACCGTCTCGAAGTGATTCGGCTGGCGGGCTACACCGAGGACGAGAAGGTCAATATCGCCCAGCGCTACCTGCTGCCGAAGCAGTTGAAGAACAACGGTGTCAAGCGCGATGAATTGTCGGTGACCGAGGATGCTGTTCGCGACATCGTGCGCTATTACACCCGCGAAGCCGGTGTTAGAGCGCTGGAGCGCGAGATTTCCAAGATTTGCCGCAAGGTCGTCAAGGCGTTGGTGATGCGCAAGCGCAAGAGCAAGATCATCGTCAACGCCAAGAACCTCGATAAGTATCTAGGTGTGCAACGCTTCACGTTTGGCATGGCGGAAAAGGAAAATCAGGTTGGCCAGGTGACCGGGCTGGCGTGGACCGAGGTAGGCGGCGAATTGCTGACCATCGAATCCGTCGCCGTGCCGGGCAAGGGCAAGACGATGACCACCGGTAAACTCGGCGAGGTGATGCAGGAGTCGATCCAGGCCGCGCTGACGGTTGTACGCCGTCGTGCCAAGCAGTTGGGCATTGCCGACGACTTCTATCAGAAGAACGATCTGCACGTCCACCTGCCCGAAGGTGCAACACCCAAGGATGGTCCTTCGGCCGGCATCGCGATCTGTACCGCGATTGTTTCCATGCTGACGGGAATCCCGGTACGTTCGGACATCGCCATGACCGGCGAGATCACGCTGCGTGGCGAGGTGTTGCCAATTGGCGGGCTCAAGGAAAAATTACTTGCGGCCGTCAGGGGCGGGATTCGCCTGGCGCTGATTCCCGAGGATAACGTCAAGGATCTTGCTGAAATCTCGGACGCCATCAAGAACCGCATCGAGATCATGCCGGTGAAGTGGATCGACAGGGTGCTTGAACTTGCGCTGGAGCGCATGCCCGAGCCGCTGCCCGATGCGCCGGTGTCGGTCGTCGACACCCAACCCGCACTGCCAGCTAGCGAGGAAAAGCCACATTCTTCCGGTCTGCTCAAGCACTGAAGACGAATGCTTTGGTAGAATCCGCAACCTTGCGGCTATGCCTTGCCGTGCCGGTTTGTGAGGGTGCTTAGCTCAGTTGGTAGAGCGTCGCCCTTACAAGGCGAATGTCGGCGGTTCGAACCCGTCAGCACCCACCAAAAACCTCATGAATCGGCCCGTGGATAAACCATCAAAAGGCGAACTCTGGTTCGCCTTTTTCACATCGAAAGCCAGCTCATGTTCGAGTACGTTCGCAATAGCAAACGCTTCATCAAGATAGTACTGGCAATCATCATCCTGCCATTTGCACTGTGGGGAGTCGATTCCTATGTGCGGACCGGCGGCTCTGGTGATATTGCGACCGTGGGCGGGACGCCCATTGTCCTGACGGAATTTCAGCAGGCCCTGCGCGAGCAGCAGGAGCGGCTGCGGCCGATGCTGGGCAATGCCAATCCGGAGATGCTGGATAGCCCGGAAATCCGCCGCGCTGTGCTCGACACACTGATCAACCAGCGTCTGCTGCTGTTGAATGCGACCAAATCAAACTTGAGTTTGAGCGATACCCAGCTGGCGGAATTTATCGCGGCTGTGCCGCAACTGCAGGAAAACGGCAAATTCTCCAAGGAGCGTTACGAGGCTCTGGTGGCGTCGCAAAACATCAGCAAGGAAATGTTCGAGGCGCGCTTGCGTCAGGATCTCCTCATGCAGCAAGGGATGGCCGCTGTTACCGAAGCAGCCCTGACTGGTCGTTCCACCGCCGACCGCTGGCTGGATACGCAACTCGAAGAGCGTGAGATTTCTGAGGCTGTTTTGCGCCCCGAGCATTATGCCGGACAGGTGAAATTGGCGCCTGATGCCGTCAAGAACTATTTCGAGGCCAACCGGAAGCAGTTTGAAATGCCCGAGCAGGTCAGGGTCGAGTTTGTCGTGCTGAGTCAGGAACTGTTTGCCAATCAGGTTACTGTTACCGACAATGAACTCAGAAAGGCGTATGCAGCGCAGGCAGAGCGCAACAAGCAGCCGGAAATGCGCCGCGCCAGCCACATCCTGATCACTGCCAGCGGTACAGATGTCAAGGCCGCACAGGCCAAGGCCGAGGAGTTGTTGGCACAACTGAAGAAAAATCCGGGTGATTTTGCCAGGCTCGCCAGCCAGCATTCGCAGGATCCCGGTTCGGCTGCCAAGGGCGGCGATCTTGACTGGTTCGGTCCCGGCATGATGGTCAAACCTTTTGAAGATGCTGTGTACACCCTCAAGGAAAATCAGATATCCGAGCTGGTCCGCTCCGATTTCGGTTTCCACATCATCAAGCTTACCGGCGTGCGTGCCGAGCGGGTGCAGCCTTTTGAAGAAGCCAGGGCTGGCATTGCTGTCGAACTCAAACGCCAGATGGCAGCGCGAAAGTACACAGAATCCGCCGAAAGTTTCATGAACATGGTTTACGAGCAACCGGACAGTCTCAAGCCGGTGATCGAGAAGTTCAAGCTCGACCCACAACAGAGCGACTGGATTATCAGGAACGGCTCAGCCATACCCCCCTTCACCAATGCCAAACTGATGGCCGCGGTGTTCTCTGACGATGCGCTGAAAAACAGGCGCAATACCGAAGCCATTGAAGTGGGTCCCAATACATTGGTTTCGGCACGGGTGATCGAGCACCGGCCAGCTGAAGTACCGTCGCTTGAGTCGCTGCAGTCAACCATCGAGAAGATCCTCGTGCGCCAGGAAGCCGGTATTCTTGCTGCCAAGGATGGCGCCGACAAGCTTGCCCGTTTGCAGAAAGGCGAAAACATTTCCGTTTCATGGAGCGCAGCGCGCCGTGTCTCGCGCGCCAACGCACCGCAGCTTTCACCTGCCGCCGTGCGCGCGGTGTTCCGCGCTGATGTTGCCAAGCTTCCCGCCTATGCGGGAGCAGAGATGGCGGGTGGATCTTATGCGCTCTATCGCATCGAGGCGGCAAAAAAATATGCTGCGTCAGTTGCCGGTGGCGAACCACCAACCGCCCTTGCATTGCGCCAGAACTATGAGCAGGTGGTGGCCGAGCAGGATTTGATGGCGTGGATTGCTGCACTCAAGGAGCGCCACGAAGTGACCATCAACAAGAAGTTGCTTGAGTCAACAGAACGGTAGCAACTTTGGTTGGCTGAACGCAAAGGGCGCGAATCATCGCGCCCTTTTTCGTAAACATTCCATTTACCCGGATTCACGCCGGCATGGAATCAGCATGTCATTTAACCGGGCAACGGATCGGCGTTGCCGAGAGCGGTGGTGTTGAGTCCGCCATCAACATACATGATCTCGGCGGTGATGCCGCTGGCCAAATCAGATAGCAGGAAGGCTGCGGCATTGCCAACTTCTTCGATGGTGACATTGCGGCGCAGCGGGGCATGGTGCGCGTTGTAAGCCAGTAATTTCCCGAAGTTGCCGATACCCGATGCGGCCAGCGTCTTGATCGGTCCTGCCGAGATGGCGTTGGCGCGGATGCCCTGCGGGCCAAGACAGAAGGCAAGATAGCGGGTTGCCGCTTCCAGGCTGGCCTTGGCCAGGCCCATGGTGTTGTAGTTGGGCAGGGTGCGCTCGGCGCCCAGATAGGTCAGGGCTAACAGTGACGGGTTCTTGCCCTTGAGCAGCAAGGGGCGTGCTGCCTTGGCCAATGCCGGATAGCTGTATGACGAAATGTCATGGGCGATGCGGAATCTTTCCCGACTGATGCCATCGAGAAAGTCCCCTTCGATCGCTTCGCCCGGGGCGTAGGCTATTGAATGTACCAAACCTTCAAGACCATCCCAGTGTTTGGCCAGGCCGGTAAAAACCGCATCAATCTGGGCATCGTCGCTGACATCGAGCGGGAAGGTCAGCTTGCTGTCGAATTCCCGGGCAAACTTGGTGATCCGATCGAGAAAACGCTCGTTCTGATAGGTGAAAGCAAGCTGCGCGCCTTCGCGATGACAGGCCTTGGCGATGCCATATGCGATGGATCGGTTGGATAAGAGGCCGGTGAGTAGAATCCGTTTGCCGGCAAGAAATCCCATGGTCATGCCTCCTGAAGGGCCGTCCCGAGGGCGGCGGTGCCCCCGACGGGGTCAGTGAAAAAAGTAAGCGTGGGGGTCATCTGTTTTCTTCCGGTAAGCTTCCGATGCGAGACGGGGATTATAGCTGCGATTCATTTACACTTGCCGCCATGCGCTTCTTATCGATATTGCTTCTGCTCCAGTTGCTCGCGGGGTGCGGAACCGCCTGGAATGATCCGTATCCGGCGTCCGAGCGTGGGCGCAATGTGCTTTATTCGGCATTTACCGACCGGCCCAAACACCTTGATCCGGTGCAATCCTACAGTTCCGACGAAATCACCTTTACGGCGCAGATTTACGAACCGCCCTTGCAGTATCACTATCTGCGCCGTCCCTACGAGTTGATCCCGGCCACCGCGGCGGCCGTTCCACAACCGCGTTACCTTGATGCTGCCGGGAAACTCCTGCCGCCGACGGCTGAAGCGGCGCGCATCGCTTTCACCGACTATGTGATCGACATTAAGCCGGGGATTCGCTTCCAGCCGCACCCGGCGTTTGCGCGTAATGCCGCCGGACACCATGTTTATCATGATTTGTTGCCGGCCGATCTGGCGGAAAAGCATGTGCTGGCGGACTTTTCATTGCGTGACTCGCGTGAATTGACGGCGGCGGATTATGTTTATGGGATCAAGCGGCTGGCGCATCCGCGACTGCATTCGCCGATCCTGGGTTTGATGAGCGAATACCTCGTCGGCCTGGGTGATCTGGCGCAGTCCCTGCAAAAGTCGGCGCTGGCGGGACGGCGTGACAGTGCCGACGGCTGGCTGGATCTGCGCAGCGAGGCGCTGGCTGGTGTCGAGGTACTCGACCGCTACAGTTACCGCATTCGCATCAAGGGAAAATATCCGCAATTCCTCTATTGGCTGAGCATGCCGTTCTTTGCTCCGCTGCCATGGGAGGCCGACAAATTCCATAGTCAGCCGGGCATGGCGGAGAAAAATCTGACGCTCGACTGGTATCCCGTCGGCACCGGCCCTTACATGCTGACCGAGAACAATCCGAATGCCCGCATGGTGCTGGAAAGAAATCCGCATTTCCGGGGCGAAACCTATCCCTGCGATGGCGAGGCAGAGGATCGGCAGGAGGGCCTGCTCGAAGATTGCGGCAAGCCTTTGCCCTTTATCGACAAGGTGGTCTTCACGCGCGAGAAAGAGCAGATACCCTACTGGAACAAGTTCCTGCAGGGCTACTACGATGCATCCGGCATTTCATCGGATTCTTTCGACCAGGCCGTGCAGATCGGTTCAGGAGGTGAGGTTTCCCTGACCGACGATATGCGGGCACAGGGCATTCGCTTGACGACCTCGGTGGCGACCACCAGCTTCTACATGGGCTTCAACATGCTCGATCCCCTGGTTGGCGGGAATTCTGATCAGGCACGCAAGCTGCGACAGGCAATTGCCATTGCCATCGATCAGGAGGAATTCATTTCGATCTTTCAGAACGGCCGCGGGATTGCCGCACAAGGGCCGATTCCTCCCGGCATCTTCGGTTATCGGAGTGGCCGGGATGGCGTCAATCCGGTGATGTATGACTGGACGCCGGAAGGTCCGCGCCGCAAATCCATTGCGCATGCGCGTGAGTTGCTCGCCGCGGCAGGGTGGCCGGCCGGTCGGCATGCGCAGACCGGCGAGCCGCTGGTCATCCACCTTGATACCACCGCCACGGGTGTCGGCGCAAAGACGCGCATCGACTGGCTGAACAAGCAATTCCAGAAGATCGATGTCCAGCTGGTCGTGCGCAGCACCGACTACAACCGTTTTCAGGAGAAGGTGCGCAAGGGTGCGGTGCAGTTGTTTTATCTGGGATGGAATGCCGATTACCCTGACCCCGAAAATTTCCTGTTTCTGTTATATGGTCCGCAGGGCAAGGTCAAGCATAACGGCGAGAATGCCGCCAATTATGCCAATGCGGAATTTGACCGGCTATTCGAGAAGATGCGCGCGATGGAGAACGGACCACGCCGGCAGGCGCTGATCAACCGCATGATGACGATCCTTCAGGAAGATTCACCATGGGTCTGGGGCTTTCATCCCAAGGATTACAGCCTGCACCATGCCTGGCTGATGAATCGCAAACCCGGCAAGGTAGGCAACAATACCCTGAAGTATCAGCGCGTCGATGCAAACTTGCGGCAGACCCTGCGCGATCGCTGGAACCGCCCGATCGTCTGGCCCTTGGGCTTGCTGGCGGGATTATTGCTGCTGGTTGCGCTGCCGGCCTTCCTTGGTCATCGACGCCGTGAAGCTGCCACGGCGCACCGATGAGGCTTGCCGCAATGGGCTGATGACTCAGGCTGGTCGCGTCGCACGCATCAGGTAATTGACGCTGGTGTCATTGCCGAGCCGATAAGTCTGCGTCAAAGGGTTGTAGGTCATGCCGATGACTTCGGTGACCTCAAGGCCGGCCTGACGGGCAAAACGGGCGAGTTCCGCCGGGCGGAGGAACTTGGCGTAATCGTGGGTCCCCTTGGGCAGCAGGTTGAGGATGTATTCGGCACCGATCACTGCAAACAGATAGGCTTTCGGATTGCGGTTGATGGTGGAAAAGAACAATTGCCCACCGGGTTTGACCAACGCCGCACAGGCGGCAATGGTGCTGGCCGGGTCGGGCACGTGTTCCAGCATCTCAAGACAGGTGACAGTGTCGAAGCTGGCGGGCGCTTCCGCAGCGAGTGTTTCAGCGGCGACGAGACGATAATCGACATTACAACCGCTTTCCAGCATATGGAGGCGGGCAACGCCCAGAGCCTTTTCGGACAGGTCGATGCCGGTCACGCTGGCACCACAGCCTGCCATGCTTTCGGTCAGCAGGCCGCCACCGCAACCGACGTCCAGTACCTGCTTGCCGGCCAGTCCAACGCAACGATCAATCCAGCCCAGGCGCAGGGGGTTGATATCGTGCAAGGGCTTGAACTCGGAGGTCGGGTCCCACCAGCGGTGCGCCAGTTCACTGAATTTGGCGACTTCCTGCGGGTCGACGTTGGTACTTGTATTCATTGTTGGCCTTCCAGAATGTGAAAAGCCCTGCACTGCAGGGCTTTTCAGCGAGGCTGATGTTACGGCTTGCTTTATTTCGTGCCGATTACTTCGATTTCGACGCGGCGGTCAGGCTGCAGGCACTCGATCAGCTTCTTGGACTTGACGACGCTCTTGCCGCACTTGTCGCCGGTAACAGGCTGCTTCTCGCCTTTGCCTTCAGCGTAGACACGGTTGGCTTCGACGCCCTTGCCGACCAGATAATCCTTGACCGCGGCAGCGCGGCGCTCGGAGAGTTTCTGGTTGTAAGCGTCCTTGCCAATGCGGTCGGCGTGGCCAACGGCGATGATGACTTCCAGCTTGATGCCCTTGATGTCGGCAGCGAGCTTGTCCAGCTTGGCTTTGCCTTCGGGGCGCAGCACGGCCTTGTCGAAGTCGAAGAGCGCGTCGGCGGCCAGGGTCACTTTCTGGGCGGCGGGCTTGGGTGCGGCGGCGGGAGCCGGAGCCGGAGCCGGTGCCGGTGCGGCCTTGGGCGCTTCTTTCTTGACCAGATCCGGATCGCACTCGGCGATGGCCATGGCGGGGGTCCAGTAACCGGTACGCCAGCACAGGCCGGTACCGCTCTTGGCGACATTGCCGCGTGCATCGATGACGTAGCCGACGGTACCCTTCATATCGACGCCAGGCGTCTGGGCTTGGGCAGCAACACCGATGCATGCCAGGGTTGCGGCAAGCAGCACATTCTTGGAGACGAGTTTCATCATGTTTGTTTTCCTTTTCGTCGGATGGGATGTTGGATTGGGAATATGGAGGGATGAAGTATGGTCAATTGGGTAATTAACGAGACAAAGCAACGTTAGCAATTTTTCCCGACAATTGCAAAATGCCCATAAGTTAATTCTAGTTAATAATCCTATTCTGCCACATCTTCATATTCATTAGCAATGCCTTAACGTCCATATCTACTGGGTGTTTGTCTTCTATTCGCAACGCTCCGGCAACCCAGACATGGCTGACCTGCTCTCGTCCGGCTGCGTAAATCATATGGGACGCAGGACAATAACAAGGTTGCTGATCCCAGGCATCCAGACGAACGGCCAACAGATCGGCAGCCTTGCCGGGCCGTAGAGAGCCGACCTTTTCATCCAGCCCAAGCGCTCTTGCGCCCTCCAGAGTCGCCATTCTGAGCGCTTGATGGGCTGGCAGGCAGGCTGCGTCATGATTTGCCACCTTGGCCAGCAAGGCTGCCTGACGCATCTCCTGGAATACGTCGAGCCGGTTGTTGCTGGCGGCGCCATCACTTCCGAGACCGACTCCAATGCCATGCCGGAGCATGGAGGCAATCGGGGCAATGCCGCTGCCCAGTTTCATGTTCGAGGTCGGGCAATGAGCCACATGGCAAGCGTGGGTGGCCAGCAGGTCGATCTCGTCTGGTTCGAGATGAACGGCATGTACGGCGATCAGTCCCGGTCCGAGCAGACCGAGGCGGCGTAGTCGTTCCAGTGGGCGTACTCCATGCTCTGTCAGGCTGCCATTAATCTCTTCCAGTGTTTCATGGAGATGGATATGAATCGGCAGGTCAAGTTGATCGGCGAGGATGGCAACGCGTTCGAAGCTGCTGTCAGCAACGGTGTAGGGAGCATGCGGCGCCAGACAGAAGGAAATCAGCGGTTCGTCAAGCAGTGCTTCCCGTATCGCCAGGCCCTTCGCAAGATAGTCCTCGGCGCCGCTGCCGTATGCGCTGGGGAATTCGAATACAGTGATGCCCAGGGCGGCACGCATGCCGGCAGCCATGGCGGCTTCGGCCGCCGCCCGCGGGAAAAAGTACATGTCGTTGAAGCAGGTGACGCCGCCCCTCAGCATTTCCCAGCAGGCCAGCAGGGTGCCGTCACGCACGAAGTCGGTAGAAACATTGCGGCTTTCGGCTGGCCAGATGCGTTCCTGCAACCAGCGCATCAAAGGCATGTCGTCGGCGTAGCCGCGCAACAGGCTCATGGCGGCATGGGTATGCAGATTGACCAGCCCTGGCATCAATACGTGTTCGGTCAATTGAAAATGTCGTTTGCCGATATAGTGCAGTGTTGCCGCGGAGGTGGGCAGCAGGTCGAGAATGCGTTCCCCCTGGATAACCAGGCTATGGTTCTCAAAAACTACATTAGCTGGCTCTATGGGGATGATCCAGCGGGCGTCAATGATTTGATCGACCTGCTGTTTGGTGTTGACTGAGTGGTCGGCGGTGGCGTCCATTGGGCTTTGATAAGTGGCTTACCGGCAGCACGTTAGCGCAAATGGAGACTTGACGGGCGGGTACGGTTCAAAGGGTCAGGCATGTTAAGATCGCGGGTTTCTGATTGAGCCCTTTTCGCGGGGGCGGCTACCTACATGACCCCTTCTTTCGCAAAAGAAACACTGCCGATCAGCCTCGAAGAGGAGATGCGCCATTCCTATCTCGATTACGCCATGAGCGTGATCGTCGGGCGGGCGCTGCCGGACGCCCGTGATGGCTTGAAACCTGTGCATCGCCGGGTGCTGTTCGCCATGCACGAACTGAACAACGACTGGAACAAGGCTTACAAGAAGTCGGCGCGCATCGTCGGTGACGTCATCGGTAAGTATCACCCGCATGGCGACACCGCCGTCTATGACACGATCGTGCGCATGGCGCAGCACTTTTCCCTGCGCTACATGCTGGTCGATGGCCAGGGCAACTTCGGCTCGGTGGATGGCGACAACGCGGCGGCGATGCGGTATACGGAAATTCGCATGGCGCGCATCGGCCATGAGCTGCTGGCCGACATCGACAAGGAAACGGTTGACTTCGGGCCGAACTACGACGGTGCGGAGCATGAGCCGCTGGTTATGCCGGCGCGCATCCCGAATCTGCTGATCAATGGCAGCGCCGGTATTGCCGTCGGCATGGCGACCAATATCCCGCCCCACAACCTGGGCGAGGTGATCGATGGTTGTCTGGCGCAACTTGACAATCCGGCGATCGACATCGAGGAACTCATCAAGATCATCCCGGCGCCGGATTTTCCGACCGCCGGCCTGATCTATGGCGTTTCCGGCGTGCGCGATGGCTATCTGACCGGCCGCGGCCGGGTCATCATGCGCGCCCGCACCCATTTCGAAGACCTGGTGCGCAGCGGCAGGCAGGCCATCATCGTTGACGAGCTGCCCTACCAGGTCAACAAGAAGACCTTGCAGGAAAAGATTGCCGAGCTGGTTAACGAAAAGAAGATCGAAGGCATCGCCCATATCCAGGACGAGTCGGACAAGTCCGGCATGCGCCTGGTGATCGAGTTGAAGAAGGGCGAAGTGCCCGAGGTCGTGCTCAACAATCTCTACAAGCAGACGCAGTTGCAGGATACCTTTGGCATGAACATGGTGGCGCTGGTCGATGGTCGCCCGCAATTGCTGAACCTGAAACAACTGCTCGAATGTTTTCTCTCGCATCGTCGCGAGGTGGTGACGCGGCGCACGGCGTTTGAATTGCGCAAGGCGCGTGATCGCGGCCACATCCTCGAAGGCCTGGCGGTGGCGTTGTCCAACGTCGACGAGATCATTGCGCTGATCAAGGCGGCGCCGACGCCGGCGGATGCCAAGCGGGAACTGATGGCGCGCACCTGGCGCTCGGCGCTGGTCGAGGAAATGCTGTTGCGCGCCGCTGCCGAGGCTTCGCGCCCCGCGGGGTTGGCGCCCGAATTCGGCCTCTCAAGGCGCGGCTATCTGCTGTCCGACGTGCAGGCGCAGGCGATTCTCGAACTGCGCTTGCAGCGCCTGACCGGGCTTGAACAGGGCAAGATCGTTGCCGAGTACAAGGAGGTCATGGAACAGATCGCCGACCTGCTCGACATTCTGGCGCGCCCCGAGCGGATCACCCAGATCATCGTCGACGAGCTCACCGCCATCAAGGCCCAGTTCGGCGACCCGCGCCGTTCCGAGATCATTCTGCAAACGGCGGACATCAATCTCGAAGATTTGATTGCCCGCGAAGACATGGTGGTGACCCTTTCGCATACGGGTTACATCAAGCGCCAGCGCCTTGAGGATTACCGCACGCAGCGCCATGGCGGGCGTGGCAAGAAGGCGGCCGACATCAAGGACGACGATTTTGTCGACCAGTTGTTCATCGCCAATACACACGATTACATCCTGTGCTTCTCGAATCGCGGCCGGGTGTATTGGCTCAAGGTCTATGAGGTTCCGGAGGGCACGCGCACCAGTCGCGGCAAGCCGATCGTCAATCTCTTCCCGCTGGAGGAGGGGGAGAAAATTACCGCCGTCCTGCCAACGCCGACTTTTGACGAAAGCCACTATGTCTTCATGGCGACCGCGATGGGCACGGTCAAGAAGACGCCGCTGTCCGATTTTTCCAACCCGCGCAAGGCCGGCATCATCGCCGTGAATCTCGACGAGGGCGATTACCTGATCGGTGTGGCGATCACCGACGGCAGCTTCGACGTGATGCTGTTCTCCGATGCCGGCAAGGCCGTGCGTTTTGCCGAAAGCGACGTGCGGCCGATGGGGCGTACCGCCCGCGGCGTGCGCGGCATGATGATGGAAGACGGCCAAGCCGTGATCTGTATGCTGGTCGCGCAGGACGAGACGCTCAATGTGTTGACCGCCACCGAAAACGGCTATGGCAAGCGCACGCCGATCACTGATTACACGAAGCATGGCCGCGGCACCAAGGGCATGATTGCGATCAGCACTTCCGATCGCAACGGTGCGGTGGTCGGCGCGGTGCTGGTGCGGGAAACCGACGAAGTGATGCTGATCTCCACCGGCGGCGTGCTGATTCGCAGCAAGGTCGAGCAGGTCCGCGAAACCGGGCGATCGGCACAGGGGGTTCGCTTGATTAATCTGGATGACGGCACGAAGCTGGCTGGCATCGAGCTCGTGATCGAAACGGACGAAGAAGAACAGTCAGAGTAGCCTTATGGTCCGCCCCTTCAATTTCAGCGCCGGCCCCGCCGCCCTTCCCGAGGAAGTCTTGCGGCAGGCCGCGGAAGAAATGCTCGACTGGCATGGTTCTGGCATGTCGGTGATGGAAATGAGCCATCGCGGCAAGGAATTCACGCAGATCGCCAGAGCGGCCGAGGCCGATTTGCGCGAGCTGCTGGCGGTGCCGCCCAACTACCAGATCCTCTTCATGCAGGGCGGGGCGATTGCCCAAAACGCGCTCATCCCGCTGAACCTGCTGGGCGGTAAGAAAACCGCCGACTATGTGGTGACCGGCACCTGGTCGGCCAAGTCCTTCAAGGAAGCGAAGAAGTATTGCACGCCGCATCTGGCCGCAGGTTCGCTGGCCGCCCCGTTTCTCGCCGTTCCCAAATTTACGACTGAGTCGGCTGACGCCGTCTCAGGGGCGCCGACTTTTCAATTGTCGGCCGATCCGGCCTATCTCTTCCTCTGCACCAACGAGACCATCGACGGCGTCGAGTTCCACGAGCTGCCGGACACCGCTGTGCTCGGGCGGCCTGACCTGCCCCTCGTCGCGGACATGTCGTCCCACATCCTCTCCCGGTCCATCGACGTTTCGCGCTATGGCCTGATCTTCGGCGGTGCGCAGAAGAACATCGGCCCGGCGGGCCTGACGCTGGTCATCGTGCGCGACGACCTGCTGGATCGCGCGTCGCCGCTGTGCCCCTCGGCCTTCGAGTTCAAGACCGTGGCGGCGAATGGCTCGATGTACAACACGCCGCCGACCTACGGCATCTACATCGCCGGGCTGGTTTTTCAGTGGTTGAAGCGGCAAGGCGGGCTGGCGGCCATCGAGGCGCGCAACATCGCCAAGGCGGAACTGCTTTACGCTTGTCTCGACGCCAGCGGCTTCTACACCACCCGCGTCGAAAAGCCCTTCCGCTCGCGCATGAACGTGCCCTTCTTCCTCAAGGACGAATCACTCAACGAGGCCTTCCTCGCCGGGGCGAAGGATGCGGGGCTGCTGCAACTGAAGGGTCACAAATCGGTGGGCGGCATGCGCGCCTCGATCTACAACGCCATGCCGCTGGCGGGGGTGCAGGCGCTGGTCGGCTATATGAATGAGTTCGAGCGCACACATGGCTAGCACGGAAGAAGAACTCGGCAAGCTGCGGGACGGCATCGATCACATCGACAGCGAAGTGTTGCGGCTGCTCTCCGAACGGGCGCGGCTGGCGCAGCGCGTCGGCGAGATCAAGCACGGCAATATCTACCGTCCCGAACGCGAGGCGCAGGTGCTCAAACGCATTGCCGCGACCAATCCCGGCCCCCTGCCGGAAGCGGCGGTCCGTACGATCTTCCGCGAGGTCATGTCCGCCTGCCTGGCGCTTGAGCAGCCCTTGCGGATCGCCTATTTCGGCCCGGCCGGTACTTTCACCGAATCCGCTGCGAAGACGCATTTCGGCTCGGCGCCGACCTTCACGCCGTTCTTGACTATCGACGACGTTTTCCGCGCCGTCGAATCCGGCCAGGCCGACTATGGCGTGGTGCCGGTGGAAAACTCGACCGAGGGCTCGGTCGGTCGCACGCTGGACCTGATGCTCACCTCGCCCCTGATGATCTGTGGCGAGGTCAATCTGCGCATTCACCAGAACCTGATGGCGCGCGGCACGGAGTTGAACGGGGTGAAACGGCTTTATTCGCACGCCCAGTCGCTGGCCCAGTGCCATGAATGGCTGAATCGCAACCTGGCGCGGCTTGACGGCGTGCCGATTGCCCGCGTGCCGGTCGCCAGCAACGCCGAGGCGGCGCGCATGGCGGCGCAGGATCCGGAAGCCTGTGCGATTGCCGGCGAGGCGGCGGCGCGGCTGTATGAGCTGAACATTCTTGCCGCCAACATCGAGGACGACCCCAACAACACCACGCGCTTCATCGCGCTGGCGAGTCACGATGCCGGCCCGTCGGGGCACGACAAGACCTCCTTTGTCTGTTCCGCCCAGAACAAGCCCGGCGCGGTGCACGACCTGCTGACGCCCCTCAAAACGCATGACGTGTCGATGAGCCGCTTCGAGTCGCGCCCGGCGCGCGGCTTTGGCAACAGCCGCTGGGAATACGTATTTTTCGTCGACATCGAAGGCCACCGACAGGACGCGAAACTGGCCGCCGCCCTCGACGATTTGCGCGGCTGCGTCGGCTTTCTCAAGGAACTCGGTTCTTACCCGAAGGCGGGCAATTAATTGAATGAGGTTGGCATGAGCATTACCGAACAGGCGCTGTCCTACATCCGCGGCATTTCCCCCTATGTGCCGGGCAAGCCGATCACCGAACTGGCCCGCGACATGGGGCTGCCGGTGGAAAAAATCGTCAAGCTGGCCTCCAACGAAAATCCGCTCGGCATGAGTCCGCGGGCGCGTGCGGCGGTGGAGCGGGCGATTGCCGGCCTCGGGCGCTATCCCGACCAGTTTGAACTGATCGTGGCGCTGGCCGAACGGCTCGGCGTCGGCCAGAATCAAATCGTCCTCGGCAACGGCTCGAACGATGTGCTCGACCTGGCGGCGCGGGTGTTTCTCGCTCCGGGTCGCTCGGCGGTGTTCGCCCAGCATGCCTTCGCCGTCTATCCGCTGGCGACCATGAGTACTGGCGCGGAATGCATCGCCGTGCCGGCGCGGCATTACGGCCACGATCTGGCTGCCATGCGCGGCGCCATAAAGGTAAATGAGCGGCCGGATACGCGGCTCGTCTGGATCGCCAATCCGAACAATCCGACCGGCAACTTCTTGCCCAATCCGGAAATTCATGCCTTTTTGCGGACGGTTCCGGCCGACGTGGCGGTCGTGCTCGACGAGGCCTACAACGATTACTTGCTGCCCGCCGAGCGCGTCGATACCGTCGCCTGGCTCAATGAATTTCCCAACCTGATCATTACGCGCACCTTCTCGAAGATTTACGGCCTGGCCGGACTGCGGGTCGGTTTCGCGGTCGCCGCGCCGGAACTTGCCGACCTGCTGAACCGCGTGCGCCAGCCTTTCAATCTGAACAACCTGGCGCTGGTGGCGGCCCGCGCGGCGCTCGACGATCATCTGTTTGTCGCCGAGTCCTACCAGCTCAACCGGCGCGGCATGGAGCAGATCGTCGCCGGCCTGAAGCGTCTGGGGCTTGAGCACATTCCGTCGCATGGCAACTTCGTCACCTTTGCCGTGGGTGATGGCGCAGCGGTGAATCAAAAACTGCTGAAGCAGGGCGTGATCGTGCGGCCCATCGGCGGTTATGGCCTGCCGAATCATTTGCGCGTCACCATTGGTCTCGAAACCGAAAACGCGCGTTTTCTCGCAGCCCTGGAAACATCCCTGTAATGGCGAGCAAAGTCGTTGTCTGTGGTGTCGGCCTGATCGGCGGTTCATTCGCTCTCGCCATAAAGTCGGCGCTGGCGGGACGGCGCGACGTGAAAATCGTCGGCATGGGGCGCACCCGCGCGCCGCTGGAGCAGGCGCTGCAACTCGGCGTAATCGACGAAATCGGCACTGACTGGGCAAGTGCTCTGCAAGGGGCCGACCTGGTGTTGCTCGGCATGCCGGTCGGCCAGATGCTGCCGGTGATGCAGGCGCTGGCACCGTATCTCGAATCGCGGACCCTCGTCACCGACGGCGGCAGCACCAAGTCCGATGTGGTCGCCGCCGCGCGTGCGGCGTTCGGCAGCAAGATTGGCCAGTTCATTCCCGGCCATCCGATTGCCGGCGCGGAGAAGAGCGGCGTGAGCGCGGCGAAAGCCGATCTGTATGTGAACAAACGCGTGGTGCTGACGCCGCTGCCAGAAAATGCGGCGGCAGACATCAAGGCGCTTTCCACGGTCTGGGAAATCTGCGGAGCGCGGGTGTCGGAACTCGCGCCCGAGGAACACGACCGCGTCTTCGCCGCCGTGAGCCATCTGCCGCATCTGCTGGCCTTCGCCCTGGTGCATGATCTGGCCATCCGCGACAACGCCGACCAGCTATTCGGTTTTGCCGCCAGCGGCTTCCGCGACTTCACGCGCATCGCCAGCAGCCATCCCGAAATGTGGCGCGACATCTGCATCGCCAACCGCAATGCGCTGCTCAAGGAACTCGACGCCTTCATGACGGAGTTGATGAAGACGCGCGTGCTGCTGGCCAGTGCGGACAGTGCCGGGCTCGAGGACATGTTTGACGTGGCGCGCACGCGACGGGATGCCTGGCTTGACGCCCTGGAAAGCGCCGCATGAAGGATCACATCGACCTGCCTGCGCTGACGCAGGCTTCCGGCACGATCCGGCTGCCGGGTTCGAAGAGCATTTCGAACCGCATGCTGCTGTTGGCTGCGCTGGCCGCGGGCGAGACCGAAATCCGCGACCTGCTCGATTCGGACGACACGCAGGTCATGCTGGCTGCGCTGCAGAAGGTCGGCGTTGGTGTTACGGCGCTCGGCAATAATGCTTTTCGTATCGTCGGCTGTGCGGGCGTCTTCCCGGGCAAGGACGCCGACCTTTTCATGGGCAATGCCGGCACGGCGATTCGGCCGCTGACGGCTACGCTCGCACTGTCTGGTGGTCACTACCGGATCAGCGGTGTGCCGCGCATGCATGAGCGACCGATTGGCGATCTGGTCGATGGCTTGCGCCAGGTTGGTTGCGACGTGCGCTACACGGGCAACGCTGGTTATCCCCCGCTGGAGATTTTTCCGGCCGACGTAAAACTCGATGCGCCGATTCGCGTGCGTGGCGATGTGTCGTCACAGTTTCTTACCGCCTTGTTGATGGCTTTGCCGCTTACCGGCAAGACGGCTGTGATTGAAATGACGACGGAACTGATTTCGAAGCCCTACATCGAGATTACGCTCAATCTGATGGCCCGTTTTGGCGTGACGGTCGAACGCGCGGGTTGGCAACGCTTCACGATTGCCGGCGGGCAGGCGTATCGCAGCCCGGGCGTCGTGCATGTCGAGGGCGATGCGTCGGGTGCGTCGTATTTTCTGGCGGCTGGCGCCATTGGCGGCGGACCGGTGCGTGTGGAAGGCGTCGGCCGGCAAAGCATCCAGGGTGATGTGCGCTTTGCCGATGCGCTGGAAACGATGGGCGCCCAGATCACCTGGGGCGACAACTTCATCGAGGCGCGCGCGCCCGCAACCGGAAAACTCAAGGCCTTCGACCTCGACCTGAATCACATTCCCGACGCGGCGATGACGCTGGCAGTGGTTGCGCTGTTCGCCGACGGGCCTTGCGTGCTGCGTAACATTGCCTCCTGGCGCGTCAAGGAAACCGACCGCATTACCGCCATGGCGACTGAATTGCGCAAGCTCGGTGCGACGGTGGAGGAGGGTGCGGACTTTATCGCCGTCTCGCCAGTATCGACGATCAAGCCGGGCGTGGCGATCGATACCTATGATGACCATCGCGTGGCGATGTGCTTTGCGCTGGTGGCGCTGGGTGGTGTGCCGGTGCGGATCAACGATCCGGGTTGCGTTGCCAAGACCTTTCCGCACTATTTCGATGCTTTGGGTGAAATTGCCGCGCCCGTCATCGCCATCGATGGTCCTTCTGCCTCAGGCAAGGGCACGGTGGCACAACGGGTGGCCGCAGCGCTGGGCTTCCATTTTCTCGACAGTGGTGCGTTGTATCGCCTGACAGCCCTGGCGGCATTGCGCGCAGGCGTGGTGCTGGATGATGAAATGGCCGTGGCGGGTGTGGCTGGCCAGTTGGCGGCCAGGTTCTCCGGTGAGCAAATTTTCTTGGCCGGCGACGATGTCACCGCAGCCATCCGGGCTGAGGAAATCGGTGTCGGTGCTTCGAAAGTGGCCGCCCTGCCGGCGGTGCGTACCGCCCTGTTTGCCCGCCAGCGCGCTTATCGGCGCTTTCCCGGATTGGTGGCGGATGGCCGTGATATGGGGTCGGTGATCTTCCCGGAGGCGCAGGTCAAGGTGTTTTTGACGGCGTCGGCCGCGGCGCGAGCGGAAAGACGTTATAAGCAGTTGATCGACAAGGGAATGCCTGCTAATATGCACGCCCTTTTGCAGGACATCCTGCAGGAACTGCGGGAACGTGATGCGCGCGATGCTGCGCGCAGCGTTGCACCCCTCAGGCAATGCGATGACGCCGTGCTGGTGGACACAACACCGCTCGGTATCGAGGAAGCTGTGGCTGCCGTGCTGAAGATTGCCCAACGGCAGTTGCTGAGTAAGTGAAATAAGGTGTCATTAGTGGTCGTCCGGCCACATGACTTTTGTAACTAGCCCGCCAGTCCGATCGGCGGTTATTTGGAAAAAACTATGTCCGCTACTGCTGTTGCCGTGAATCCAGAAGAATCCTTTGCCGCCCTGTTTGAGGAAAGTCTCTCGCGCCAGGAAATGCGCGCCGGTGAAGTAATCACGGCTGAAGTTGTTCGCATCGACCAGAATTTCGTGGTTGTCAATGCGGGTCTGAAATCCGAGTCCTTTATCGCGATCGACGAATTCAAGAACGATCGTGGTGAAGTCGAAGCCACACCAGGCGATTTCGTCCAGGTTGCCATCGAGATGCTCGAGGATGGTTACGGTGAAACCCGTCTGTCCCGCGACAAGGCCAAGCGCATCGCCGCCTGGAACGATCTCGACAAGGCCATGACCGATTCGGTCCTTGTCAAGGGTGTGATCACCGGCAAGGTCAAAGGCGGCCTGACCGTCATGACGAATGGCATCCGCGCCTTCCTGCCCGGCTCGCTGGTCGATACGCGTCCGATCAAGGACACCACGCCTTTCGAAGGCAAGGAATTCGAATTCAAGGTCATCAAGCTGGACCGCAAGCGCAACAACGTGGTGGTATCGCGGCGCGCCGTGCTTGAAGCCAACATGGGCGAAGAGCGCCAGAAGCTGCTGGAAAACCTGCAGGAAGGCACTGTCGTCAAGGGCATCGTCAAGAACATCACCGAGTACGGCGCGTTCGTCGATCTCGGCGGCATCGATGGCCTGTTGCACATCACCGACCTGGCCTGGCGCCGTGTGCGGCATCCTTCCGAGGTGCTCAACGTCGGTGACGAAGTCATGGCAAAGGTGCTCAAGTTCGACCAGGAAAAGAACCGCGTCAGCCTCGGCATGAAGCAGCTCGGCGAAGATCCGTGGGTGGGCATTGCCCGTCGTTACCCCGCGGGTACGCGCTTGTTCGGCAAGGTCACCAACCTGACTGACTACGGTTCTTTCGTCGAGATCGAGCAGGGCATCGAAGGCCTGGTGCACGTCTCCGAAATGGACTGGACCAACAAGAACATCCATCCGTCGAAAGTTGTCCAGTTGGGCGACGAGGTCGAAGTGATGATCCTCGAGATCGACGAAGATCGCCGCCGCATCAGCCTGGGCATGAAGCAGTGCCAGCCGAATCCGTGGGATGACTTTGCCGCCAATCACAAGAAGGGCGACAAGGTGCGTGGCGCCATCAAATCGATTACCGACTTCGGCATCTTCATCGGTCTGCCCGGCGGCATCGACGGCCTGGTGCATCTGTCCGATCTGTCCTGGTCGGCGACCGGCGAAGAAGCCAAGCAGAATTACAAGAAGGGCGACGAAGTCGAGGCAGTGGTGTTGTCCATCGATGTCGAGAAAGAGCGGATTTCGCTTGGCGTCAAACAGCTCGACGGCGACCCTTTCACCAGCTTCATCGCGACCCATGACAAGAACAGCCTGATCAATGGCACGGTCAAGAGTGTCGATGCACGGGGTGCGGTCATCGATCTGGGTGGTGATATCGAAGGCTATCTGCGGGTTTCCGAGTTCTCGCGTGATCGGATCGAAGACCTCGGCCAGCATCTGAAAGTGGGCGAAGCCGTCGAAGCCTTGATCATCAACGTTGACCGCAAGACCCGTTCGATCAACCTCTCGATCAAGGCCAAGGATCAGGCCGAGCAGAGCGAGGCAATGCAGAAACTGGCAACTGATTCCGCTGCGGCCGCGACAGGTACCACCAATCTGGGCGCCTTGTTGAAGGCCAAGTTGAACCAACAGTAATCAGGCGCAATGACTGTAGCCCCCTTTCTCCCCAACCCCCCTTCCCAAAAAAGGGGGGGGGCGGGTGTTCAGCCGCGTAGCGGCTTCCGGTTTGTTGGTTCGCTGCCTCCTTGGGGCGGCCCGGCGGAGGCAGTATGACCAAATCCGAGTTGATTGCTCGTCTGGCGGAGCGCTTTCCTCAACTGGTGGCGAAGGATGCAGATTTGTCCGTGAAAATGATTCTCGATGCGATGACCGAGGCCCTGGTCAACAGTGATCGCATCGAGATTCGCGGCTTCGGCAGTTTTTCGCTGAATTATCGGCCTCCACGTACCGGCCGCAACCCAAAATCGGGTGACAAGGTACAGGTGCCGGCCAAATATGTGCCGCACTTCAAGGCCGGCAAGGAGTTGCGTGAGCGGGTCGACCAGTTCGTCAAGTAGTAACCACTACCCATGAGCGTACTGATTTGGCTGCTGCGGGGCATCTTCTTCGTCATCCTGCTAGGACTCGCCATCAAGAACAGCAGCGACATCGAGTTGCGCTTCTTTTTTGATACAAGCTGGCAGACGCCATTGTCCCTGGCCTTGCTGGGTGCCTTGGTGATCGGGATCGTGATGGGTTTGCTGGCGCTGTTGCCGCAATTGATCCGCCAACGCCGAGCTATCGGCACGCTGCGGCGCCAACTGGCGCAACAGGAAAAGACCCCGGTGCCAGAGAAGCCGGTCCAGGCAATCGAACAGACAAGCCAGACAGCGATAGGCATTTAAGCGTGGAAATCGAATTGTGGTGGTTTCTGGCCTTGCCGGTTTTTTTCGTGCTGGGCTGGCTTGCTGCCCGCATCGACATCAATCAGTTGTTGCGCGAATCACGCGCCTTGCCACGTTCATATTTCACCGGGCTGAATTTTTTGCTCAACGAACAGCCCGACAAGGCCATCGAGGCCTTTCTCGAAGCGGCCAAGATCGACCCGGAAACCATCGAGTTGCACTTCGCACTGGGCAGCCTGTTTCGACGCCGCGGTGAAACTGATCGGGCCATCCGCGTCCATAAACACCTGATCGATCGCGATGCCTCGCAAAGCCAGTTGACCGGGGAACAGCGCTTGCACGCGCTTTCAGAACTGGGTCAGGACTATTTGAAAGCCGGGCTGCTGGATCGTGCCGAAGAAATCTTTGTCAAATTGCGTGGCACTTCGCGCGATGAAGAAGCCTTGCGCAACTTGCTCGAGATCTATCAGCAGGAAAAGGAATGGGACAAGGCCATTGCCATTGCCGAGCAAATGCCGGGCCATGCCGAGCACTTGTGGCAGAAGGAGATTGCCGAATTCAACTGCGAATTGGCGAATTCCGATATGCTCAACGGCCGGATGGAAATGGCGCGTCAGCGATTGGATGCCGCGCTGGTTGCCAATCGCAAGTGCGTGCGGGCTACCCTGATGCTCGGTGAACTGGAAATGAAAGTCGGCGTGACCGAAGGAAATCCCCTTTTAGGGACTGGCGGAATGGCGTCAGCCGGCTCGTCGTCCAATGTAGAAGCGGCGATTGCAACCTGGCAGCGCATCGAACAGCAGACCCCGGTCTTTCTCGCGCTGGCTGCCGAAAAAATGGCAGGTGCTTATCGCGAACTCGGTCGTGAAGCTGCCGGTACCGAGCTGTTGCGCGGTTATCTTGAGCGTCATCCATCGATCGACCTGCTTGATGCGGTGTTCCAGGCTGAACTGCTCGCCAATGGTCCCGAAGCGGCCTATGTGCTGGTGCGCGACGAGTTGCGCCGCAATCCGACCCTGCTGGGACTCGACAAGCTGCTGGAAGCGCAGGTACTGCTCGCTCCACCAGAAAAGCGTGCTGACCTTGAGTTGGTGAAGAACCTGATTCACAACCACACGCGACGTGTGGCGCGCTATCGTTGTGACGATTGCGGCTTCAAGGCGCGGCAGTTTCACTGGCGCTGTCCGGCCTGCGGCGGCTGGGAAACTTTCCCGCCCAAACGTACCGAAGAGTTTGACCTGAATCCGTGAAACTGCCAGATACCCCGGATACCCGAGCCGCCCGCGTTCTCGTCGTCGGCGATGTGATGCTCGACCGTTACTGGTTCGGCGAAGTCTCGCGTATTTCGCCCGAGGCGCCGGTGCCGGTGGTCAAGGTCGAAAGAATCGAGGAGCGCCCCGGCGGTGCGGCCAACGTCGCGCGCAATATCGCGGCGCTCGGTGCGCGGGCAAGTCTGCTGTCGGTGGTGGGCGCGGATGAAGCCGGGCAAACGCTTGCCCGGCTGCTGGCTGGTTCGTCCATCGATGCCAGCCTGCATGAAGACGCGCAGCTCAACACGACCGTGAAACTGCGGGTGCTCGGACGGCAGCAGCAGTTGCTGCGTATCGATTTCGAGAATGCACCGGCGCACGAAGTGCTGCAAGCCAAGCTGGCCGAATTCCAGCAACGGGTAGCCGCCTGCGATGTCGTGATTCTTTCCGATTACGGCAAGGGCGGGCTCACGCATATTGCCGAGATGATCCGACTGGCACGGGAACAGGGCAAGCCCGTGCTTGTCGACCCCAAGGGCGACGATTACGCGCGCTATGCCGGGGCCAGCATCATCACGCCCAATCGTGCCGAGTTGCGCGAAGTGGTGGGACGCTGGACCGGCGAAGCCGATCTGACGGCCCGCGTTAACAAGTTGCGCGCTGATCTGGGGCTTGCCGCATTGTTGCTGACCCGTTCGGAAGAAGGCATGAGCCTGTTCTCTGCCGCGGGGGTCACCCACGAACCGGCCCAGGCGCGCGAGGTTTATGATGTCAGCGGCGCCGGCGATACCGTCATCGCCACGCTGGCCGTCATGCTGGCTTGCGGTCAGTCCATGGCGGAGGGCATGCGCTGGGCCAACCGGGCGGCGAGTGTGGTGGTCG
Source organism: uncultured Methyloversatilis sp. (assembly GCA_964580925.1). Taxonomy (GTDB): domain Bacteria; phylum Pseudomonadota; class Gammaproteobacteria; order Burkholderiales; family Rhodocyclaceae; genus Sulfuricystis. The sequence goes on along the minus strand of CAZOMI010000041.1, from coordinate 3,897 downwards.
GCAAATTGGGCACCGCGACCTGCTCGCTGGCGGAACTTGAGGAATAAAGGAGCAAAATGAGTTCGTATTACATCGTTACCGGCGCCTGCGGATTTATCGGCGCCAACATCGTCAAGGCACTCAACGAGCGCGGCATCGACAATGTCATTGCCGTCGATAACCTCAAGAAGGCCGACAAGTTCAAGAACCTGGTCGATTGCGAGATTGCCGACTATCTCGACAAGCACGAATTCATTGACATGGTACATGGCGGCCATTTCGATGGCGCGGTCGAGGCGATCTTCCATGAAGGTGCCTGCTCCGACACCATGGAGACCGACGGTCATTACATGATGGAGAACAATTACCGTTATTCCATCGGGCTGCTGGACTTCTGCCTCGACCACGAGGTGCCTTTCCTCTATGCCTCCAGCGCTTCGGTCTATGGCGGCGGGCGTATCTTCCAGGAGTCGCGCACGCACGAGGGGCCGCTCAATGTTTATGGCTATTCGAAGTTTCTCTTCGACCAGATCGTGCGGCGCCGCATCGGCCCCAACGCAAGCTGCACCGATTCGCAGGTGGTCGGTTTCCGCTATTTCAATGTCTATGGCCCGCGCGAGCAGCACAAGGGGCGCATGGCCTCGGTGGCCTTCCACCATTTCAACCAGTATCGCGCCACCGGCCGCGTCAAGCTTTTCGAGGGCTGTGACGGTTACGCCAATGGCGCGCAGAGCCGCGATTTCGTTTATGTCGATGACGTGGTCAAAGTCAACCTGTTCTTTCTCGATCATCCGAAAAAGTCCGGCATCTTCAACCTCGGCACCGGCCGGGCGCAACCTTTCAATGACATCGCCACATCCACCGTGAATGCCTGCCGGACGCTGGAAGGCAAGCCGAAGCTGTCACTAGAGGAAATGATCGGGCAGGGCATCATCGAATATGTCGACTTCCCCGAGGCTTTGAAAGGCAAGTACCAAAGTTTCACGCAGGCGGACATTGCCGCGCTGCGGGCGGCCGGTTATGACGATGCGTTTGCCACGGTGGAGCAGGGCGTGATGAACTATGTGGAACATCTGTCCAGATGAACGCCAGGACACTCGATGATTTCGTTGGCAACACGCCGCTGGTGCGCTTGCAGCGCTTGCCGGGTACTGACAATGCCCGGCGCAACAACGTGATTTTCGCCAAGCTCGAAGGCAACAATCCGGCCGGTTCGGTCAAGGATCGACCGGCATTGTCGATGATCCGGCGCGCCGAGGAGCGCGGTGAGATCAAGCCGGGGGATACCCTGATCGAGGCCACCTCGGGCAATACCGGCATTGCGCTGGCGATGGTCGCGGCGATGCGCGGCTACCAGATGGTGTTGGTGATGCCCGAAAATCAGAGCATCGAACGGCGGCAGAGCATGAAAGCCTATGGCGCCGAACTGGTGTTGACGTCCAAGGCCGGCAGCATGGAAGGCGCGCGCGACCTGGCCGACCAGATGGCGCGTGAAGGCCGTGGCGTGGTGCTCGACCAGTTCGCCAACCCGGACAATCCGCGCGCGCACTACGAGGGCACCGGCCCGGAAATCTGGCGCGATACGGAAGGCCGGCTGACCCACTTCATTTCCAGCATGGGTACCACCGGCACGATCATGGGCTGCTCGCGCTACTTCAAGGAAGTCAATCCGGCGATCCAGATCGTCGGCTGCCAGCCCGAGCCGGGCGCGCAAATTCCCGGCATCCGCAAGTGGCCGACCGAGTATCTGCCGAAAATTTGCGACTTCTCGCGTGTCGACCGGCTTGAATCGGTTGGCCAGAAAGATGCTGAAGAAATGACGCGGCGACTGGCGACGGAAGAGGGCATTTTTGCCGGCATTTCCTCCGGTGGCGCACTGGCAGTGGCCTTGCGGATTGCCGCCGAGGTCGAGAATGCCGTGATCGTCAGCATCGTCTGCGACCGGGGCGACCGCTATTTGTCTACTGGTGTCTTTCCGGCATGATTCCTGTCCTGACCTTCGATATCGAGAGCATCCCCGATATCGCGGGATTGCGGCGTTTGCATGAACTGCCGGAGGCGCTGGCCGATGCCGAGGTCGCCGAGTTCGCCTTCCAGAAACAGCGGGCGAAAAATGGCAGCGACTTCCTGCCCTTGCATCTGCAACGGGTCGTCGTCATTTCCTGCGCCATGCGCAGTGACGAAGGCTTTCGTGTCTGGTCACTGGCCGAGCCAAAATCGGGTGAGGGCGAGATCATCCAGCGCTTCTTCGAGGGCATCGCCAAATACACGCCCAATCTGGTGTCGTGGAATGGCGGAGGCTTCGACCTGCCGGTGCTGCATTATCGCGGCCTGATCCACGGCGTGACGGCGGCGCGCTACTGGGACATGGGCGAGGATGACCGCGACTTCAAATGGAACAACTACATCAGCCGCTACCACACGCGCCATCTCGACCTGATGGACCTGTTGGCGATGTACCAGCCGCGCGCCAACGCGCCACTCGATCAGTTGGTGAAGCTGATGGGCTTGCCGGGCAAGCTGGGCATGGATGGCGGTGCGGTATGGGGTGCCTGGCTGGATGGCAAGATTGACGCCATCCGCGACTATTGCGAGACCGATGTGGTCAATACCTACCTTGTTTATCTGCGTTTCCAGAAGATGCGCGGCAACCTGAGTACGGCGGCACACGATGCAGAGGTTGCCGTGGTGCGCGAGCAACTCGCTGCTCTTGACATGCCGCACTGGCGAGAGTTCATCGCCGCTTGGCCAAGCTAAATCCTGAATCGTCCAACCGATGCCCGCATAGCGCTCGCCAGCTCTTGCAGGTTTTCTGCCTGAAGGGCGGTATTCGCGGATACCGCGCTATTTTCTTCGGTCATTCGTGCCACATTTTCCACTTGCCCGGAAAGATCGCTGCTGGTGCTGCTTTGCTCCTCCAGTGCCGTCGAGATGTCATTGACAACATCAACGACACGTGACGCGCCACTCTTGATCTGCTTGATGGATGAGCCTGCCTGGTTCGCCAGCGTTACGCCGCTGCTGACTTGATCAACGCTTGCGCTCATGGCGGTAACTGCTTTGTTGGCACTGTTTTGCATCACGTCGATCATGCCGGAAATTTCCTCCGTGGCATTGGTGGTGCGCTCCGCCAGTTTTCTCACCTCATCCGCGACCACTGCGAAACCCCTGCCCTGTTCTCCAGCGCGGGCAGCTTCGATTGCGGCATTAAGCGCAAGCAGGTTGGTCTGGCTGGCGATGTCCTTGATCACCTGGACAATTGAGGAAATCTGATTCGAATGCTGCCCCACTTCTTCGATGCTGCGGGAGGTTTCGCGCACCGTATCGGCAATTCGAGACATTTCCAAGGCGGCCTGCTGGATGATTTCCCCGCCCTCGGCGGAAAGATTGCCTGATTGCCGGGAGATATCCAGTGCCTCGCGTGCGCTGTCGGAGATGTGATTGATGCTGACAGTCATTTCCTCGACTGCAGCCGCCATGGCGGCGGTTGACTCGCTCTGGCTGGACGACCTTGCGGCGACATGGCCGGAGGAAGACGACAGGTCTTTCGCGAAGGCTGAAACCTTGTCCGCGCTTTCTAGCACTTGGCCCATGATCTGCTGGAAGCTAGCAATGAGCCCATCGAAGGCTTGTGCGGTCTCGCCAACTTCATCTGTACTGCTGATGGCAATGCGTCGCGTGAAGTCATCATTTTTCCCGACTTCGATGATGACATTGCGCATTTGGTTCAGCGGTTGTTTGATGGAATGGACGATGTAGACCGCGCTGAACAGGCCAAGCAACAGGACGATTGCCCCTGCCATGATGACCATGTTGCGTATCGAATTCGCCATTCGATCTATCCGGTCGATAGTGGCAACAAGTTTGGGTCTTCGTGAAAGAGTGTGGGTAAATTTCGTCATGAAATCGCTGGGAAGG
>CAZOMI010000040.1:0-27159 GCA_964580925.1 uncultured Methyloversatilis sp. | reverse complement strand
CGGGTTTGGGACGGTCCTTGAGTTTCTTGGAATTGACGACGTGCTCTTCGCTGAAACCGTGGCAGGAGACGCAGGTGGGGGCGCGTTTGTCCGCGGTGACGCCGTGGCGCGACTTGCCGATGTGGAGCATGCGCGGGTCATCGGCCTCGTCGTGGCAGATCGTGCAGCGCGCATCGTCCTTCATGAACAGGTCTTTTGCCACCGATTGCTGGCTTGCCGGAGCGGTTTGCGCAAAAGCCATCCCGGTTGCCCCTGCCAGCATGCACAGGATCATTAACTGACGTAATAATTTCACGATTATTTCCCCTTTCAAACTTGATGAATATCAACTGGCTTAAAGCAAGGCCCGTTCCATGCTTAAGAAAATGGAACAGAGGCGGCGGTTTTGCGGCCGGATATATGCACGGGGTATGGCCAGTAATTTGCAACTATTTGATTACACGTTACTTTTTTAGATGAATTAAATTGTCGGGCAGTGGCTGCAGCTGTTCTGAAATTTCTGTAAAAAAACCGGCCTGCCTGACTTTGTGTTTCGATATGGAAACGAATAAATCTGCAATCCTGTATAAAGTCACCTAACAGACTGAATATATTTAACTTGTGATGTTTCCAATGAGAAACGATATTTTTTGTGGGTGGTCACCAGGAGGAAACGCGCTTGTGGCAGCGCGGCGACTGATCTTCTTCGTCGGGTTGCTGATTTTTTCGCTGGCCAGCCGGGCGGATTGGCACGAGGAACGTCCCGTGCGGATCGGCGTCAACGCGGCCGCCCTGAAACAGCACCCCGAAGTCTTGCCGGAGTGGCAACGTTATCTCTCTGACCGCTTGAAGCGGCCGGTGGTGTTCGTCCATCGCGATACCTATCGGCAGATGATCGATGTCGTCAAGCAACAGGAGGTCGACTTCGCCTGGCTATCGACTTTTCCCTATGCCTACATGGCACACCGCGGGCGCGTGAAACTGTTGGTCACCCCGATTCCCCTGAACAAGAGCGGCAACTACGCCGCCTACTTGCTGGTGCCGGCTTCGGACACCCGAACCCGCTCGATCGAGGACCTGCGGGGGCGCGTTTTTGCTTTTTCCGACCCCTATTCGCTGACGGGTTATCAGGTGGCGCGTTTCTGGTTGCGACACCTCGGCGAGCCCGACCCCAGGCGGTATTTTCGCAAGACATTTTTTACCCATTCCCATCGCAACACCATGACTGCCGTGGCAGCCGGGCTGGCCGATGGCGGCATGGTGGATAGCTATGCGTGGGAGATGGCGGTCGCCAGCGAGCCCCAATTGGCGGGAGAAATCCGTATCGTCACCCGTTCCGTCGATTATGGGTTTCCCCCGGTCGTGGCCGTGTCCGGGGTTTCCGCAAAGGATGCCGCGGCGCTGCGCGCTACGCTGCTGGCCATGGACAAAAACGACGCAGGCCGGCGCTTGTTGCAGGGGGTGGGCCTGTCCGGATTCGAGAGCGGCGATCCGCGGCGCTACAGAAATCTGTCGGCAATCCTGGAGTCGGCGGATCAGCCATGAATGCGGTATCGGGTCTCAGCCTGCGCTACAAACTGCCGATCTGGGGCGCGCTCCTGATTACCGTGACAACCATAATGATCAGCCTGGCGCAGACCTCAAGCGTCTACAGCAGGGGCCGCGAGAACATCGCCGCCAACGCCCTGATCGTCGCCGGATCGGTCGAAGCCAGGCTGCTCCCCGCGCTGGCGAATGACGATGTCTGGCAGGCCTATCAAAGCCTGGCCTGGCTGGCCGCCATCCCGCAGCCGACTGACCTGGCGACCATTCACCCCGGTAAATTGCTGGTCGTGGATGCGGACCAGCGTGTCGTGGTGTCCACCCGGCCGAAACAGTTTCCGATGTTCGCGGCACTCAAGGATATCAATCCGGAATACGCGCGGGTTGCCGCCGCCCTGCCTGAAAAATCATCGCCGGCCTTGCGGGAAATCGATCTGCCGGACACCGAGCATCTTTATTTTTCCCGGCGTCTCGGTCCGGACGGGGCAACGTTGATCATCAGCTATCCGCGGCAGTTGATGACCGCCCGCTTCAGCGCGATTGTCGGCAGAGGGGTCGTTACCGGGCTGCTGACCTTGGCTTTGCTGCTGCCGGTCAGTTGGTATTGGGGGCGCAAAATATCGCTGCCCCTGGTCGACATGGCAAACCGGATTCGCTCGCTCACGGGCGTTCCCGCGCCCAAGGACAATTCTGCGTCCCGCGGCCGCCAGGACGAGCTTGCGCAGCTTGATGACGCCTATTTGTGGATGTTGCGGGAGCTGGAGGGCAAACAGTTGCTGCAGGACCAGGTTGTGCGCTCGGAACGGCTCGCCGCGGTAGGCCAACTGACCGCGGGGGTTGCGCATGAAATCAACAACCCGTTGAGTGGCATGCTGACCGCCATCGACACTTTGAAAGAATATGGTCAGGGCGATTTCCGCACCATGAAAACCATTGGTCTGGTCGAGCGCGGTCTGGTGCAGATCAAGGAAATTGTCGGCGCCCTGCTGGTGCAGGCCAACGCCCAGGGGCGTCCGCTGGGACGTGACGATATCGAGGACATCCGGGTATTGATCAAGCTGCAGGCGGACAAGAAACACATCCACTTTGCCGTGACGAACGAGCTGCCGGCCAGCGTGCCGATTCCCGCCACCGCCGCACGGCAGATCATGATCAACCTGCTGCTGAATGCCCTGCAGGCCGCGCCCGAACGGGGTAGCGTGACGCTGCGCGTGCTTGCCACCGCCACGACCCTGGAGATGTTGGTCTGTAACAATGGCGAACCGATTTCGCCCGATCGTCTGCAGGGAATCTTCGAGCCGTTTTTCTCGAAAAGTCGCACCGGTCTTGGCCTGGGGCTGTGGGTCACCTACCAGATCGTCAGCCAGTTGCAAGGCCGCATCCAGGTCGAACGCCAAGCTGAACTCACCTGTTTTTCCGTCAATCTGCCCCTGGTGACGCCGTCATGACCCGGAATTTTGGAATTTGTTTGATCGAGGATGACGCAATCGTCGGCGAAGCTCTTTCCGACCGCTTCATGCTCGAAGGGATGCGCTGCGACTGGTTCAAGGACGGCAACAGCGCCATCGCCGCGCTGCGTCAGCAGCGCTATGACGCGGTCGTCTGCGATATCCAGTTGCCCGACATTGATGGCGAAACCGTGTTTGTCACGCTGAAAGACATGGCTGTCGAACTACCGCCGTTCATTTTCACCACGGCTTATGGCTCCATCGACCGCGCCGTCAATCTGTTGAAGCAGGGCGCCCACGATTTTTTGACCAAGCCGCTCGATGTCCGCATTCTGCTGGAAAAGCTTGACCAGTTGTTCGAGCACGGCCAACCGGCCGCCGGGCCGGGCCTTGGTCTGGGTGTCTCGCTGGCGATGCGCCACATCGAGTCGCTGTTGCCGCGGCTGGCGGCGCGCTCGGGTTCGATTCTGATCACCGGCGAATCCGGCGTCGGCAAGGAGGAGGTGGCCCGTGCCATCCACCGCCTGGCCGATCCCGAAGGTCAGCAGCCTTTCGTGGCCATCAATTGCGGCGCATTGACCGAAACGCTGCTCGAAGCCGAATTGTTTGGTTATGTGAAAGGCGCCTATACGGGCGCCCACCGCGACAAGAAGGGCTGCTTCGAACTGGCGCACGGCGGCACGCTGTTCCTTGACGAGATCGGCGAAATGTCTCCGGGCATGCAGGTCAAGCTGTTGCGTGTGCTGCAGGAAAAGCGGATCACGCGCGTCGGCGGCGATGCGCCCATCCAGGTCGATATTCGCTTGATCTGCGCGACCCATCAGGACTTGAAGCGCATGGTCGAGGTCGGGCGCTTCCGCGAAGATCTCTATTACCGTGTGCATGTCGTCCATGTCCACGTCCCGCCGTTGCGCGAACGGCGGGATGACATATTGTGGCTGGCCCGCAAGTTTCTCGCCACCAACGAGGCGGCGCATCACGAGTGCTGTACGCTGACGTCCGACGCCGAATGGGCCATGCTCGATTACCCGTGGCCGGGTAATGTGCGCGAACTCAAAAATTGCCTCGAGCGGGCCTGCATCCTGCACGACACCACCCAGATGACTCCGCAGATGCTGTTTGGTCAGGCTGAAGCGCCGACCGATACGGCGGATGCGGCGGCGGTGCTGGATAACGGCGGATCGCTCGGCGACTACCTGAACCAGTGCGAGCGCAAATATCTCGAAAACCGCCTGATCGCCAACGCCTGGCGCATCGGCGAGACCGCGACCTCGCTCGGCATCGGTCGCAAGAGCCTCTGGGAAAAGATGAAAAAACTGGAAATCGAGCCGCCCCGATAACGGAGCGCCGTCCAGCCAGCGCCGACTTTTACTGGCAGCCGGGGTGACTTGGCAGTTTTAGGCTGCAGCGTGCGTGGCATAAAAACTGTTGCCGATTTCTGCGCAGCGCTGGTCAGTCTGGCAGAAATCGGCTACAGTGCCGGCTCGTTTTTCAAACCATAACTCAGTGAGGTCACTATGAGCAGCAAGGGGCAGATGCTACAAGACCCTTTTCTCAACGCATTACGCCGCGAGCATATTCCGGTTGCTATCTATCTGGTCAACGGTATCAAGCTGCAAGGGCAGGTAGAGTCTTTCGACCAGTATGTCGTGTTGCTCAAGAATACTGTCACCCAGATGGTGTACAAGCACGCCATCTCAACCGTGGTTCCTGCCCGCCCGGTCAATATCAGCACAGAGCCAGAATCCGATTCAGAGTGATTCTTGTAATGGGTCAGCGTCTGGCTGCTCAGGGGTGCCGATAAATTCGTCACACCGGCGAAAGCCGGTGTCCAGGCTGTTTAATCTCCTGGATTCCGGCTTTCGCCGGAATGACGATACTGGAATTGGTCAGTGCTTCCCTAACTTTCATGGTCACAAAGGCCGCCACCCGCTGATGATGAAAACACCGTCATTCCCGCGCGTCGTCCCCGATAAAAGCATTCGGGGATGACGCGCGGGAACGACGACGTGGCTGTATTTCACGCTAATGATTGAGCGGCCAGCTGCCGGCGAAAACGCCGTGCTGGTCCAGCTGGATTTCGGTGCGGGCGACTTTGCCGAACGCCTGGAAGAATTCCGCTTGCTGGCGACCAGTGCCGGTGCGCGTCCCGTCGCCACGATAACCGGGCGGCGCGGGCGGCCGGATTCCGCCACCTTTGCCGGCAAGGGCAAGGTGGAAGAAATCGTACTGGCAGCCAAGGCCGCGGGCGCCGAACTGGTGATGTTCAATCACGAACTGTCACCGGCTCAGCAGCGTAACCTCGAACGCATCTGCGAACTGCGGGTGGTCGACAGAAGCAGCCTGATCCTCGACATCTTCGCCCTGCGCGCCAAAAGTCACGAAGGCAAGCTGCAGGTCGAGCTGGCCCAGCTCGAGCATTTGATGACGCGCCTGGTGCGTGGCTGGACCCACCTCGAACGGCAAAAGGGCGGCATCGGCCTGCGTGGACCCGGTGAAAAGCAACTGGAAACCGACCGTCGGCTACTGGGCAAGCGGGTGGCGCTGCTCAAAAGTCGCTTGAAGCAGTTGGAGCGCCAGCGCGCCGTGCGCCGCAAGGCGCGCAGTCGGGGCGAGGTGCTGTCGGTCTCGCTGGTGGGTTATACCAATGCCGGCAAGAGTACCCTGTTCAACGCGCTGACCAGGGCGGGCGCCTATGTGGCCAATCAATTGTTCGCCACGCTGGATACCACCTCGCGGCGCCTTTATGTGCCGACCTGCGAGATGGCCGATGGCCGCTCGGGGTGTCAGATCGTGTTGTCCGACACCGTCGGCTTCATCCGTGACCTGCCGCACGCGCTGGTGGCGGCTTTTCATGCGACGCTGGAAGAGACTGCCCAAGCCGATTTGTTGCTGCATGTGGTCGACGCTGCCAGTCCTGACCGCGAGCAGCAGATGGCCGCGGTTACACAGGTTCTGGATGAAATCGGTGCGGCCGGTATACCGCAAATTGTTGTCATGAACAAGCTCGATCTGACCGGGCTTGCGCCCGGCTTGGAACGGGGCGAGTGTGATAACATCGCCCGCGTTCGGGTAAGTGCCCGAACCGGCGCCGGCATCGACCTGTTGCGTGCTGCGCTGGCCGAGATGTCGCGTAAGCTGGCGGCCCCGATTGAACACGATATAACTTAATCCAATACGAAAACCATGATTACCGGCATTCTGATGTCTCTAAATGACCACGGTTGGGGCAATGATCCCAAGCGTGGCGGTGGCCGCAACAACCAGGGCCCACCCGATCTCGACGAACTCTGGCGCGATGTCAATCGCCGCCTGTCTGGCCTGTTCGGCAAGAGACGCGGCGGTCCAACTGGCCCAAATAATTCTGGCGGCGGCGATGACGGTGGTGGCGGCTCCCATATGCCGAACTTGACCCCCGGTCAGTTTGGTGGCGGAATCGGCCTGCTGTTCGGCCTGGTGGCGGTGGTCTGGTTTGCCAGCGGCTTCTATATCGTCGATGCCAGCCAGCGCGGCGTGGAATTGACCCTCGGCAAATACAGCGCAACCACCGACCCCGGCCTGCGCTGGCGCCTGCCGTGGCCAATCCAGACCAACGAGGTGGTGAATCTGACCGGCGTGCGGACCGTCGAAATCGGCTATCGCGGCACGGAAAAAAACAAGGTTCTCAAAGAGGCGCTGATGCTGACCGATGACGAGAACATCGTCAGCGTGCAGTTCGCAGTTCAATATCTGCTCAAGGATGTCAAGGATTACATCTTCAAGAACCGCCATCCGGACGATGCCGTCATGCAAACGGCCGAGACGGCGATTCGCGAAGTGGTCGGCAAGAACCGCATGGACTTCGTGCTCTACGAAGGCCGTGACGTGATCGCCGCCAACACGCAGAAGCTGATGCAGGAAAACCTTGACCGTTACGAAACCGGCATCCAGATTCTTGCCGTGACCATGCAGAGTACGCAGCCGCCCGAACAGGTGCAGGCGGCCTTCGATGATGCCGTCAAGGCCGGTCAGGACCGGGAACGGCACAAAAACGAAGGCCAGGCTTACGCCAACGACGTGATCCCGCGCGCCCAGGGCGCGGCCTCGCGCCTGAAGGAAGAGGCGGAAGGCTACAAGGCCCGCCTGACCGCCACCGCCGAGGGCGAGGCGGCACGCTTCTCCAAGCTGTATACGGAATATGCCAAAGCGCCCGAAGTGACGCGTCAGCGCCTCTATCTCGAGACCATGCAGCAACTGTATACCAACACCACCAAGGTGATGATCGATACCAAGGGTTCGGGCAATCTGCTGTATCTGCCGCTCGACAAGTTGATGGCCACCACCGGGGCGACTGCGCCGATCATGCACGATGCCTCGACTGATCGTCCAGGTGCGCCGGCTTCCGCCCAGGAAAACCGCGACGTCCGGACCCGCGGTTCGATTGGCACACGCGAAAGGGGAGACCGTTGATGAAACGCCTACCTATTATCGCGGCACTGATATTCGCCGTCTTTGTCACCGCGGGCTCAATGTTATTTACCGTCGATCAGCGCCAATACGCACTGGTTTTCCAGTTGGGCGAAATCAAGGAGGTCATCAAGGAGCCGGGCTTGTCGTTCAAGTGGCCGATGATCCAGAACGTGCGTTTCTTCGACCGGCGCATCCTGACGCTGGATTCGGTCGAGCCCGAACGTTTTCTCACCGCCGAGAAAAAACCGGTGCTGGTCGATTCCTTCGTCAAATGGCGGATTGCCGACGTGCGCCAGTATTACATTTCGGTGGGCGGCGACGAGATGCTGGCGCGCACGCGCCTGTCGCAAACGGTGAATTCCGGTCTGCGCGAAGAGTTTGGCCGGCGTACCGTCCATGATGTGGTGTCCGGTTCGCGCGACAAGATCATGTTGGACGTACAGAAAAAAGCCGACGCGGATGCGCGGGCGATCGGTGTGGAAATTGTTGACGTGCGCCTGAAACGCGTCGATCTGCCGCCGGAGGTTTCCGAGTCGGTTTATCGCCGCATGGAAACCGAACGCAAGCGCGTGGCCAATGAGCTGCGCTCAACCGGCGCCGCGGAATCGGAAAAGATTCGTGCCGATGCCGACCGGCAACGCGAGGTGATCATTGCCGAAGCCTATCGCGATGCCCAGAAGGTCAAGGGCGAGGGCGATGCCAGGGCTGCATCGATTTACGGCAAGGCCTACGGCGAGAATCCCGAGTTCTACGCCTTCCATCGCAGTCTTGAAGCCTATCGCCAGAGCTTTGGCAACAAGAGCGACCTGCTGGTGGTTGACCCGAGCGCCGATTTCTTCAAGTATCTGAAGAACAGCGGCAGGGGCGGTGGCAGCAAGTAATTCGCCGAGCGCTGCATGACTACTCTGCTGCTGGCACTGGCCCTGATGCTGGTGATCGAGGGCTTGCTGCCGTTTGTCGCGCCGCGCGTCTGGCGCGAGACTTTTCGCCGTGTCACCGAACTCGGCGACGGGCAGTTGCGTTTCATCGGCCTGACCTCGATCATCATCGGTCTGGTGATCTTGTTCTTCCTGGGATGAAGTTCAAATGACGCACGCCTGGTTACTGCCCGAGGCCATCGAAGACCTGCTGCCTGCCGAGGCCGCACAGGTTGAGGTTTTGCGTCGCCGTCTGCTCGACGAGTTCTCCCGGCATGGTTACCAGCTGGTTGCGCCGCCGATGCTGGAATTTGCCGATGCACTGCTTGCCGAAAGCGGGCGTGATCTGGACTTGCGCAGCTTCAAGCTGGTCGACCAGTTGTCCGGCCGGACCCTGGCCCTGCGTGCCGACATCACACCGCAGGTTTCCCGTATCGATGCCCATTTGCTGAATCGCCATGGCGTCACAAGGCTGTGCTATTGCGGCAGTGTGCTGCATACGCGACCGTCCAGCCTGCTGGCGTCGCGCGAACCCTTGCAGATCGGTGCGGAGTTGTATGGCCATGCCGACATCGAGGCCGATCACGAAGTCATCCGTCTGCTGGCGCGTGCGCTGCGGCTCGCCGAGCTGCCGCCCAGTCGCATCGACCTCGGGCATGTCGGGATATTCCGCGCATTGACCGCCGGCCTGAAGCTGGCGCCGGGCGTCGACCAGCAATTGTTCGAGGCCTTGCAGGCCAAGGATCTGCCCACCCTGCGCGAACTGACCGCCGATCTGCCGGCTACGGCGCGCGACGGACTGCTGACTTTGCCGACCTTGTATGGCGGCGTGGAAGTCCTGACCGGCGCTGCCGTTTGCCTGCCGGGGCTCCCGGAAATTTCCAGTGCGCTTGCCGATCTGCTGCGGCTGGCGAACGAATTGAGCGACCTGCCGCTTTCTTTCGATCTGGCCGATCTGCGCGGATATCACTATCACAGCGGCGTGGTATTCGCCGCTTACTGCGATGACAGCCCGACCGCGCTGGCGCTGGGCGGACGTTACGATTCGATCGGCGAGCGTTACGGTCGCAGCCGGCCGGCAACGGGTTTTTCGCTTGACTTGCGCGCACTGGCTCGTCTGTCATCGCCACAAACAGGGCCAGGGGCAATCCTCGCGCCTTGGCCGGAAGATACGCTTTTGCACGCTGAAATCGAACGTCTGCGGATGCAGGGGGAATGTGTGATTTCCGCGCTGCCAGGACACGACGGCAGCTGGCGCGAGGCAGGTTGCGACCGCCAACTGACCCAATGTAATGACAAATGGATCATCGAACCTTTGGAGCCCACCCCGGAAACGCCGCTGCGCGACGTTTCTCCCCGCGAGGGGCAAGAAACACTTGGGGCGGCCCGGCGTATTTCTTTAGAGGAAAATTGACATGGCCAAGAACGTAGTTGTGATCGGTACGCAGTGGGGCGACGAGGGCAAGGGCAAGGTTGTCGACCTGCTGACGGATCACTCCCAGGGCGTGGTGCGCTTCCAGGGCGGTCACAATGCCGGCCACACGCTGGTGATCGCCGGCAAGAAGACGGTGTTGCACCTGGTACCCTCCGGCATCCTGCGTGATGGCGTGATCTGCTACATCGGCAACGGCGTGGTGCTCTCCCCCGAGGCCCTGCTCAAGGAAATCGACGGATTGCAGGCGGCCGGCGTCAATGCCGAGGCGCGCCTGCGCATTTCCGAAGCTTGCCCGCTGATCCTGCCTTACCACCAGGCGCTCGACGTCGCGCGTGAGGCCGCCAAGGGCGTCAACAAGATCGGCACCACCGGTCGCGGCATCGGCCCGGCCTACGAGGACAAGGTGTCGCGGCGCGGCCTGCGCGTGCAGGACCTGTTGCGGCCCAAGCGCTTTGCCGAGAAGCTCGCCGAGATTCTCGATTATCATAATTTTGTTCTGAAGAATTACCTGGGTGCCGAGACCGTCGATTTCCAGAAGACGCTCGACGGCGCCATGGCCATTGCGCCACGCCTGACGGGCATGATCGCCGACGTGCCGCGCGCGCTTTACGATGCCCACAAGGCCGGCGCGAATCTGCTGTTCGAGGGTGCGCAGGGCACGCTGCTCGACATCGACCATGGCACCTTCCCCTATGTCACCTCGTCCAACTGCGTCGCCGGCGCGGCGGCGGCGGGTGCGGGTGTTGGCCCGGGCATGCTGCATTACATTCTCGGCATCACCAAGGCCTACACCACCCGCGTCGGCGGTGGCCCATTCCCGACCGAGCTCTACGATGCCGTCGACAAGCAGGACCCCACCGGCAAGCACATGGCCACCAAGGGCCATGAATTCGGCGCCACCACCGGCCGTGCGCGGCGTTGCGGTTGGTTCGACGCGGCGGCGATGAAGCGCTCGATCCAGATCAACGGCGTGTCCGGCCTGTGTGTCACCAAGCTCGACGTGCTCGACGGCATCGAGGAGATGAAAATCTGCGTCGGCTACAAGCTCGACGGTAATTTCACCGACATCCTGCCGGTGGGTGCCGACGATCTCGAACGTTGCGAGCCGGTTTACGAGTCGATGCCCGGCTGGCAGGACAGCACGGTCGGCGTCAAGGCGCTCGACGGCCTGCCGCCGGCGGCGCGCGCCTACATCAAGCGCATGGAAGAGGTGTGCGGCGTTCCGGTCGACATGGTGTCAACCGGCCCGGACCGCGATGAGACCATCATCCTGCGTCATCCTTTCAAGTAAGGCATGACTTTCCGCTGCGCCGGCAAAAGTCGGCGCTGGCGGGACGGCGCCAGTTGCTCTACTGTGGTGATATGGAAGGCGCCAAGCCGTATGAGTCTATCGATAAAGGCGGGATCATTCCTCCTGTAGAGGTCTGCAACATTCGCTTACGTTCTGCTGCCATGGCGTCATCAACAGGATACAGCCGTGCGTTTAATGCTTTATCAGCAAAACGTGGAGTAATGCGATGAAAGCGAAATCCAACAGAAATGTAATACGGGTGTGGTTGGTGCTGATGCTGTCCTGTTTCATTGCCGGGAACGCTTGGGCAGGGCCACGAGGTTGGCCATACCATCACCATCCACGCAGTTCAGTGCAGCTCGGGGTGCATATCGGTGTGCCATTGGGCTATCCGCCACCGGTTTACTGGCCATACGTCTATGCACCGCCAGTTGTGCCTATCGTGGTGGTGCCCCAGCCGCCGGTCTATGTCGAGCAACCCAGAACGCCGCTGCTGGAGCCTGGATACTGGTATTACTGCCACGAGGCGCAGGCGTATTACCCTTATGTGAAGCAATGCCCGGGCGGGTGGCAACAAATCGCACCGCAGCCCGCGCAGTGATGGAGTGAATCTCATGCGAACCAGATCTCTGTTGTCTTTGGCCGTACTCGCAGCACTTGCCGGTTGTGCCAGCGTGCCGACCGGCCCCAATGTCATGGCCCTGCCGGGTAGCGGCGTAACTTTCGAACAATTCCGTGCCGATGATCTGATGTGCCGCGATTTTGCGTATCAGCAGATCGGCGGCAAGGCCCGCGAACAGGTCGGCGCCAGTGCCGCAATTGGCAGCGCGGCAGTCGGTACGGCAGTTGGCGCCGTTGCCGGCGCCGCCATCGGCGGACAGCGCGGCGCCGGGGTGGGCGCCGGCACCGGACTGATCATCGGCAGCGCCACGGGGGCAGAAGCCTCCCGGTCCGTGGCTTATGGCAGCCAGCGACAGTACGACATCGCCTATGTGCAATGCATGTACGCCAAAGGCCATCGGGTCCCGGTTAGCGCAAGCTACACCCCTTCCCGCGCACCTGTGGCATCTCCGGTCACGCCGCCGCCGCCCCCCGCCGGGATGCCGCCTCCACCGCCCAATCGTTGAACGGGTTGTTGGCCGGTCAATTGCTGAATTGGGGTGAATTGTCATTGACCGCAAATCGGCAGATCAGTAGAATGCGCGCTCTTCGGGGTGTAGCGCAGCCCGGTAGCGCGCTTGCTTTGGGAGCAAGATGTCGGGGGTTCGAATCCCTCCACCCCGACCAAAGCGACTGACAACCGGCCTGCACCACCGAGACCGCTTGGCAGGCCGCCCGTAGCTCAACCGGATAGAGCACCGGCCTTCTAAGCCGGGGGTTGTGAGTTCGAGTCTCGCCGGGCGGACCAGATTTTTCGGTGGCGCCGCAAGGCGTGAAGTGCAGTAGCAAGTTTTAAAGGTGGTGGCTGTAGCTCAGTTGGTAGAGTCCTGGATTGTGATTCCAGTTGTCGTGGGTTCGAGCCCCATCAGCCACCCCAAATTACCCATAAAAAAACCGCCAGAATCGGCGGTTTTTTTATGTCTGACTACCCGGTTGCTACCCCGCAAAAAAGTCCCTTACCTTGTCCAGCCAGCCTTGCGCCTTCGGGTGATGAGTGGCGGCGTTGCCCTGGCTGATTTCCTCGAACTCGCGCAGCAGTTCCTTCTGGCGGTCGGTGAGGCTGACGGGGGTCTCGACGACGACATGGCAGAGCAGGTCGCCATGAGCGGCAGAACGCACGCCCTTGATGCCTTTGCCGCGCAGACGGAAGACCTTGCCGGATTGGGTTTCGGTGGGAACCTTGAGTTTGGCGACACCGTCCAGCGTGGGAATTTCGATCTCGCCACCCAGCGCGGCGGTGGTGAAACTGACCGGCATTTCGCAATGCAGGTCGTCGTGGTCGCGCTGGAAAACCTGGTGCGGTTTGATGTGAATCTGCACATACAGGTCGCCGGGCGGGCCGCCATTGACGCCGTGTTCGCCCTCGCCGGACAGGCGAATCCGATCGCCCTCATCGATGCCGGAAGGAATCTTGACCGAGAGGGTCTTGTGCTGCTTGACGCGCCCGGCCCCGTGGCAGGCGCCGCAGGGGTCGGCGACGTAGCGGCCGCTGCCGTGGCACTTCGGGCAGGTTTGCTGAATGGAGAAAAAGCCTTGCTGCATGCGCACCTGGCCATGACCGCCGCAGGTCGGGCAGGTCTTGGGTTCGGTGCCTTTTTTGGCGCCGCTGCCGTCGCAGCTTTCGCATTCGGCCATGGTCGGGATACGGATGCGCGTTTCAGTGCCGCGGGCCGCCTCTTCCAGTGTGACCTCCAGGTTGTAGCGCAGGTCGGCGCCGCGATAAACGTTCGAACGTCCGCCGCCGCCGCCCCGGCCGCCGAAGATGTCGCCAAAGATGTCCGAGAACGCATCGCCGAAGTTGCCATGGCCAGCACCGCCGCCCATGCCGGCCTGCTGGTCGACGCCGGCGTGCCCGAACTGGTCGTAGGCTTGGCGCTTTTGGGCGTCGGAGAGAATCTCGTAGGCTTCCTTGGCTTCCTTGAAGCGATCCTCGGCCTTGGGGTTGTCCGGATTGCGGTCGGGATGATGCTTCATCGCCAAACGACGATAGGCCTTCTTGATCTCGTCGTCTGATGCGTCGCGATTGACGCCGAGGACTTCGTAGTAGTCGCGTTTTGCCATGACTGTCCTGATAAAACGGCAATGGGCCGGGGCTAGAAACTAGCCGGCGGCCCGCTGCCGATGTGTTGCCGGTGGATTACTTTTTATCTTTTACTTCGGTGAATTCGGCATCCACCACGTCGGCGTTGTCCTTCTTCGTTTCGCCGCCCGGTGCATTCTCGGTAGCGCCTGCCTGCGGTTGTGTCTCGGCATAAATCTTCTCGCCGAGTTTCTGCGAGGCCTGGCCCAGCGCCTGCGTCTTGGCTTCGATGTCGGCCTTGTCGTTGCCCTTCATGGCCTCTTCGGCTTCCTTGATGGCGGCTTCAATCTTGGCTTTTTCGTCGGCGTCGACCTTGTCGCCGTGCTCGGCCACGGCCTTCTTCACCGAGTGCACCATGGCATCGCATTGATTGCGGGTATCGACCAGTTCGTGGGCCTTCTTGTCTTCCTCGGCGTGGGCTTCGGCATCCTGCACCATGCTCTGGATCTCCGCGTCGGAGAGGCCCGAGTTGGCCTTGATGGTGATCTTGCTCTCCTTGCCGGTGCCCTTATCCTTCGCCGAAACATGCAGGATGCCGTTGGCGTCGATGTCGAAGGTGACCTCGATCTGCGGCATGCCGCGCGGCGAGGGCGGGATGTCGGTGAGGTTGAACTGGCCGAGGCTCTTGTTGCCGGCGGACATTTCGCGCTCGCCCTGCAGCACGTGGATGGTCACGGCTGACTGGTTGTCGTCGGCAGTGGAGAAGGTCTGGCTGGTCTTGGTCGGGATCGTCGTGTTTTTCTTGATCAGCTTGGTCATCACGCCGCCCAGGGTTTCGATGCCCAGGGAAAGCGGCGTGACGTCGAGCAGCAGCACGTCCTTGACTTCGCCCTGCAGCACGCCGCCCTGGATGGCGGCACCGACGGCGACGGCCTCGTCGGGGTTCACGTCGCGGCGCGGTTCCCGGCCGAACAGTTCCTTGACCTTCTCCTGAACCTTGGGCATGCGCGTCATGCCGCCGACCAGGATGACGTCGGCAATCTCCTCGATCTTGACGCCGGCATCCTTGATGGCCATGCGGCACGGGGCCACGCAGCGCTCGATCAGCTCGTCCACCAGCGACTCGAACTTGGCGCGGGTGATCTTCATCGCCAGGTGTTTCGGGCCGGACGCATCAGCCGTGATGTAGGGCAGGTTGATCTCGGTCTGCTGGTTGGAAGACAGTTCGATCTTGGCCTTTTCGGCGGATTCCTTCAGACGCTGCAGTGCCAGCACGTCTTTCTTGAGGTCGACGCCCTGTTCCTTCTTGAACTCGGTGACGATGTAATCGATGATGCGCTGGTCGAAGTCCTCGCCGCCGAGAAAGGTGTCGCCGTTGGTCGACATGACCTCGAACTGATGCTCACCCTCGATCTCGGCGATGTCGATGATGGAGATGTCGAAGGTGCCACCGCCGAGGTCGAACACCGCGATCTTGCGGTCGCCTTCCTGCTTGTCGAGGCCGAAGGAAATGGCCGCGGCGGTCGGCTCGTTGATGATGCGCTTGACCTCAAGCCCGGCGATCTTGCCGGCATCCTTGGTGGCCTGGCGCTGGCTGTCGTTGAAATAGGCCGGCACGGTGATGACTGCTTCGGTGACTTCCTCGCCGAGATAGTCTTCGGCGGTTTTCTTCATCTTGCGCAGCACCTCGGCAGACACCTGCGGGGGGGCCATCTTCTGGCCGCGCGCCTCGACCCAGGCGTCGTTGTTATCAGCCTTGACGATCTTGAAGGGCATCAGGTCGATGTCCTTCTGCACTTCCTTCTCGTCGAAGCGGCGGCCGATCAAGCGCTTGACGGCGAACAGCGTGTTCTTAGCGTTGGTGACGGCCTGGCGCTTGGCGGAGGCGCCGCACAGGATGTCGCCATCTTCGGTGTAAGCGACAATGGATGGCGTGGTGCGCGCGCCTTCTGAATTCTCGATGACCTTGGGCTTGCCGCCTTCCATGATGGCGACGCAGCTGTTGGTGGTACCGAGGTCGATGCCGATGATCTTGCCCATGTGTAGTTTCCTTTAGTACTGAAATTCGTGGATAAAAACTTGTCTGCGTTAGATATGGGGTTATTGCCCCATGCTTCAAGCCGTGGATGCGCTTTAGTCTTTCGGCTTGGCGACCGTCACCAGTGCCGGGCGCAGAATGCGCTCGTGCAGGGCATAGCCTTTCTGCAGTACGCTGACCACCGTATTGGGCTCCTGCTCGGCATCCACCATGGCGATAGCCTGATGGAAGTGGGGGTCGAATTTCTCGCGGAGCGGGTTCAATTCGGCCACGGCAGATTTTTCGAAGGCGGCATTGAGTTGCTTGAGCGTCAGTTCCACGCCGGCCTTGAGCGCCTCGGCGGTCTGGGTTTCGTTGGCCAGGGCGGCTTCGAGGCTGTCCTTGACGGCCAGTAGTTCGCCGGCAAATTTTTCGGCGGCGAATTTGTGGGCTTTGCTGACATCTTCCTGGGCGCGGCGGCGCAGGTTTTCAGTGTCGGCCTTGGCACGCAGCCAGGCATCGTGACTTTCGGCCGCCCTCAGTTCGGCAGCCTTGAGCAATTCTTCCGGGCTGGGGGTGCTATCGACGCCGGTAATTTCAGGCGCAGTTGCTGCACCGGTGGCTTTGACATCTGCTTCTTGTTCGGAAAGGGATAGGTTTTTTTCTTCCTGCATGGGACGGCGTCCTTTATTACGTTAAACCATGCAGTGAATGAGGCCACTTTGCCTGTTTTTCAAGGGCAAAGTGGCGAGTTTTTAGGTTACCGTCAAATCGATCTCCTGCAGGCTGCCGGCCTGGCCGGCTTCCGTGAGATAAAGTCCGTTCGCCTTGGCCTGGCCCTGATAAACCTAAATAATCACATTAACTAAGCATTTTAACTATATGTAAATTAACAGAATATAGATTAAGTTAACTCTGGAATTCGCAGCAAATGAGCGACGGCTGCCGGGTCGTGGCTTGTCTGATATGGCAAGACGCCAAGCAGCGGTGCGGGCAGCCAATCCACCAGCGCCGCGATGTTTTCCGCCCGGCGGGACATCGCCGGATCGATGCTGTTGGCCACCCAGCCCGCTAGGGTCAGGCCGCGCTCAAGGATTGCGGCGGCGGTGAGCCGGGCGTGGTTGATGCAGCCCAGGCGCATGCCTACCACCAGGATCACCGGCAGGTTCAGCTGGACGGCCAGATCGGCGGTGTCGAGGGTTTCACCCAGCGGCACCAGAAAACCGCCCGCGCCTTCGACCAGGGTGAGATCGGCCTGGGCAGAGAGTTTTTCGAAGGCGGCGCAAATCACCCCAAGGTCGATGGCTTGCCCGGTTTCGGCCGCGGCGATATGCGGGGCGATGGGCGAAGCGAAGCAGTAGGGATTGACGAGTTCCGGCGCCGCCGCGAAGGAACTTGCAGCGTCCAGACGTTCGACATCCTCGTTGCGGCCGCTGCTGTCGGTACCGGCGGCAACCGGTTTCATGCCGATGGCCGTGCGGCCCTGTTGCCGTGCCGCATGCAGCAGGGCGCAGGTGACGAGGGTTTTGCCGACCTCGGTATCCGTGCCGGTGATGAAGAAGCCAGTGCGGGGGCGTGCTGTGGTCATTTCAGTGCGGTGCATAGCATTACCTGATAAGTCGCGGGAAGACCGGCATCCTCCCGCAGGGATTCGTAGCGTGCCTCGATCGCCTGCCAGCTATGGCGACCGAACAGCCCCGGCCGGCGGTTTGCGCCGACCTGGTTCGCACCGAGCGATTTCAGGGTGCGCAGCAAGGTTTTCAGATCGGGATGGTAACGGCGGATGGTACGGGTTTCCAGTGTCACATTGTGCAAGCCCGCTGCGGCGCAGGCGTCTGCCAGCAGCCGTTCGGGAGAAAATTCAAGCACATGGCGGTGCTGGTCGACACCGGCAAAGGCGTTGTGCAGTTCGGTCAGGGTGCCGGTGCCGAGGCTGCTGATGGCGAGCACGCCGCCGGGGGAAAGCACGCGGGCGGCTTCTGCAATCACGCGTCGCGTGTCGCACCACTGGATCGACAGGCTCGACCAGTAAAGGTCGAAGGTTTCTGCCGGCAGGGGCAAGGCCTCGATGTCGGCGCAAATCCGTTCGCCTGTCGAACCGGCCAACATGCCGTGGGCGAAGTCGGCGGCGACCAGACGTGCAGCCGGCCAGCGTGCGGCAAGCAAGCGCTGGCCGTAGCCGGTGCCGCAGCCGGCGTCGAGGATCGTGGTGGCCAAAGTCGGCGCTGGCAGCATCGATACGGCGTCGAGCAACAGTTCGCAGACCTGCCGTTGCAACCCGGCGACCGAGTCGTAGCTGCCCGCAGCGCGGTCGAAGGACTGGCGCACGGCGCGTTTATCGGCGCGCTCATTCATGGGCAAAGCGCCTCAGCAACTCGGCGCAGCGTTCCGGTTGCGCCAGAAAAGGCGCATGGGCCGCGTCGGGAAAGACTTCCAGCCGGGTATCCGGCAGATGTTTGGCCAACCACTCGGCCGCGGCCAGCGGCATCAGGGCGTCGTGGGCGCCATGCAGCAGCAGGACCGGTTGCCGTATTTGGCCGATGTCCGCCCGCAGGTCGGTGTCGCGCAGAGCTTGCAGACCGGCGGCCAGCGCGGTCGCGCTTGCTTCAGTGGCCAGCACCGAGGAAAGTTCGCGGGTCAGCCGGCGTGCCTGGGTGTCGCCCTGATTCAGCAGCGCGGCGAAGCGTCGCAGTGCCGCGCGCGGATCGGCGGCGACCGCTGTGGCGAAACCCTCCAGTAGCGCCGCTGGCTGGGCATGCGGCCAGTCCTTTGCCTGTACGAAGCGCGGTGTCGCGCCGATCAGGACGAGGCGGACGATCCGCCCGGGCTGCGCCAGCGCCATTTGCATTGCGGTCTGTGCGCCGAGCGACCAGCCGCACACCACTGCGCCGTCCGGCAGGTCGTCGCTCGCGGAATGGATGCGGAAGTCTTGATCCAGCAACCGGGTGAGCGGCTGCCAGACACGGGAATCGAAGCCCCAGCCAGGCAGCAAAACCAGGTCTTTCACCGTGTGGTTTCCGCGAGCGCGGCCAGCAAGCGGTCCACCTGCGCCTCGGTGTGCGCGGCGGAGAGCGAGATGCGCAAGCGCGCCTGACCCTCAGGCACGGTCGGCGGGCGGATCGCCGGCGCCCAGACGCCATGGGCTTTCAGGGCTTCGGCCAGCGCTACGGTGGCGTGGTTGTCGCCGATGACGAGCGGCTGGATCGGTGTGCTCGAAGGCGGCAGCCGCCAGCCGCTGCGGTCGCAAAGCGGTGCCAGTCCAGCCCGCAGCCGAGCGATCAATGTTTGCAGGTGCGCGCGGCGGTCGTCTGCAGCTTCGATGAGTTTCAGGCTTTCCTGCAAAACCGCGGCCAGCATGGGCGGCGTGGCGGTAGTGAAGATCGCCGTGCGCGCCTTTTGCGTTAGCCATTCGATGACCTGATTGTCGCCGGCGACAAACGCGCCGGCGACACCGGCCGCCTTGCCGAGCGTGCCCATCAGCAGGATGCGGCCACCCGGTTTGAGACCGTAGTGGGCCAGTGTGCCGCGGCCTTGCGGACCGAGGACGCCGAAGCCGTGGGCGTCGTCCACCAACAGCCAAGCGTCGTAGCTTTCGGCGAGCGCCAGGAGTTCCGGTAGCGGCGCGATGTCGCCGTCCATGCTGAAGACGGCATCGGTGAGGATCAGCCGCTGCTTGGCGCGGTTGGCGGCCAGCTGCCCTTCCAGCATGGCGACATCGAGGTGCGGATAGCGGTGGTTGAATGCCAACGAGAGGCGCACCGCGTCGATCAGTGAGGCGTGGTTGAGCTTGTCGGCAAAGATGACGTCGCCGCGCCCGGCCAGCGCAGGGACCACGCCGAGGTTGGCCATGTAGCCGGTGGAAAAGAACAGCGCGCGCTCCGCGCCGACGAAGGCGGCAAGTTGCTCCTCCAGTTCCTGATGCGGCCGGAAATGGCCGCCGAGGAAATGCGATGCGCCGGCGCCGACGCCCCAACGGCGGACCGCCGTGACGGCGGCCTCGATCAGGCGCGGGTCGGCGGCCAGGCCGAGATAGTCATTGCTGGCAAAGGCCAGCAGCGGCCGGCCGTCGAGGATCATTTCCGGCCCGCAGCAAGAGTCGGCGCTGGCGGGACGGCGCAACAGGCCGGCCTCGGCCAGTGCGGCCAGTTCATTCTGGATATTCATGCCGGCAGGGCTGCATCCAGCGCCGCGAGTGTGGCGCGGCACAGGTGCGCGATTTCCGCCGCGTCGAGGATGTAGGGCGGCATCAGATAGACGGTGTTGCCGATTGGCCGGAGCAGCACTTCGCGCTCCAGTGCGGCGCGGTGGAAGCGTCTTGAGAAACCCGCGTCGGCGATTACATCGAACGCGAAGATCATGCCGCGCCGGCGGTAGTGGCGGACCTTCTGGTGATCGGCCAATGGCGCCAGCAGCGCGTCGATGCGCTCCGCACGGGCAAGGTTGGCGTTCAGCACATCGTCTGCCGCGAAGATATCCAGACTCGCCAGCGCCGCCCGGCAGGCGAGCGGATTGCCGGTGTAGGAGTGCGAGTGGAGGAAGCCCCGCGCCGTGGCGTCGGCGTAGAAAGCGGCGTAGATGGCGTCCGTCGTCAACACGGCGGAAAGCGGCAGGTAGCCGCCGGAAATGCCCTTCGACAGACAGAGAAAATCGGGCGTGATGGCGGCCTGCTCGAAGGCGAAAAAACTGCCGGTGCGGCCGAAGCCGACGGCGATTTCGTCGCAGATCAAATGCACTTCGTACTGATCGCACAGCGCGCGGGCGAGTCGCAGGTATTCGGGATCATGCATGGCCATGCCGGTGGCGCACTGCACCAGGGGTTCGACGATCAGGGCGGCGACCTGGCCATGGTGCTCGGCCAGATGCGCTTCCAGCACGGCTGCCGCGCTTTTGGCGGCTTCTCCGGGCGTTGCCGCATTACGCGCATCGGGCGATGGCAGCACCGTGGCGGCGCGCAGCAGCGGCCCATAGGCCGCGCGGAACAGCGGAATGTCGGTGACCGCCAGCGCGCCGACGGTTTCGCCGTGATAGCCGCCGGCGAGGCAGAGGAAGTTCTGTTTTTCCGGCCGGCCGCTGTTCTGCCAGTAGTGGAAGGACATCTTCAGCGCGATCTCGGTGGCCGACGCGCCGTCGGAGGCATAGAAGCAGTGGCCGAGCCGGTTGCCGGTCAGCGCCGCGAGGCGCTCGGCCAGTTGCACCGCCGGTTCATGGGTCGCGCCTGCGAGCATGACGTGCTCCAGTTTTTCCAACTGGTCGCGCAGGGCCGCGTTGATGCGCGGGTTGCAATGGCCGAACAGGTTGACCCACCATGAACTGATGCCGTCGAGCCAGCGCCGACCGTCGCTGCCATACAGCCAGGCGCCTTGTCCCCTGGCGATGGCGAGCAGCGGCAGTTCGCCACTCTCGTGATGCTTCATCTGGGTGCAGGGGTGCCAGACGGCGGCGCGACTGCGCTGGAGGAGGGCGTCCGGCGTGGGGTCTGGCATGCCGGAATCAGTTGCGCGAACGCAGCCGGTTCAGGGCGATGTCGGCCAGCGCGGCAATCCAGTCCGGTCGTTCGTTCAGGCAGGGGAGGTAATGAAATTCCTTGCCGCCCTTGCCGAGGAAGGCAGCCTTGCATTCCAGCGCGATTTCTTCCAGCGTCTCAAGGCAGTCGGCGGCAAAGCCGGGGCAGAGGATGTCGACGCGTTCGACGCCCTGTCCGGCCAGTGCTTCAAGCGTCGGCTGGGTGTAAGGCTGCAGCCATTTGGCCGGACCAAAGCGTGACTGGAAGGTGACGAGCAGTTGTCCCTCAGGCAGGCCGAGCCGGCTGGCGAGCAACTCGCCGGTGCGCTGGCATTCGTCGAAATAAGGGTCGCCGAGTTCGGTGGAACGCTGCGGCAGGCCGTGAAAGCTGAGCAGCAGCCGGGTATTGTCCGTCGGCCGGCCATGGGCCTGCCAGTGTTCGCGCACACTGGCGGCCAGCGCATCGAGGTAGCCGGGATGGTCGTGGTAGTCGCGGACGAAGCCGATCTCGGGCAGGTTGCGCGCGCGCTGCATCCAGCCGGCAACGATGTCCATCACGCTGGCGGTGGTCGAGGCGGCAAACTGCGGGTAGAGCGGCACGATCAGGATGCGCGTGGCGCCGGCGGCCTTGAGTGCGTCGAGTTTCGACTCGATGGAGGGCTGGCCGTAGCGCATCGCGAAATCGATCAATAAGTCGTCCAGCCCCTGTTGGCCGAGCAGGCCTTTCAGCAGTTTGGTCTGCCGTTCGGTATGCACCTTGAGCGGCGAACCTTCGGTCATCCAGATCGCCGCATATTTTTCGGCGGACTTTTTCGGCCGGGTGTTGAGGATGATGCCGTTGAGGACAAACCACCAGGCCAGGCGCGGGATTTCAACGACGCGCGGATCCCAGAGAAATTCACCGAGGTAACGACGCACCGCAGCGGTGGTCGGCGCCTCCGGCGTGCCGAGATTCACCAGCAAAATCGCTGTACGTGGCGTAGCGGCGTCGAGCTTGGGTTCGGGTCGGTAGCGGGGCATGGCCGGACTGGTTTAGTTGCTGTTCAGCGCGGAAGAGAGCAGGCGCGCGCTGATGTCGACGATCGGGATCACGCGCTCGTAGGCCATGCGCGTCGGGCCGATGACGCCGATGGTGCCGACAATTTTGCCGTCGGGGCCATCGATTTCGTAGGGCGCGGCGACGACACTGCATTCGTCCAGCGGCGCGATGCCCGATTCGCCGCCGATGAAGACATGCACGCCCTCGGCACGGTTGGAAAGGTCGAGCAGTTGCATCAGCCCGGTACGCTGCTCGAACAGGTCGAAGAGCTGGCGCAGGCGGCCCATGTTGGTCGACAGGTCATCGACGTTGAGGAGATTGCGCTCCCCCGAGATGAGGTATTGCGTGGCGGTTTCCCGGGTGGCTTCGGCCCCGGCATCGACGGCGGCGTTCATCAGTTCGGTCATGTCGCTGCGCAATTGCTGAAGTTCTTCCTTGAGCCGGTGGCGGATCTGCTGGAAATCGAAACCGGCGAAATTCTGCGTCAGGTAATTGGCGGCGGTCACCAGCTCGGATGGCGAGTAGGGCCGCTGGGTGAGCAGGATGCGGTTCTGCACCTCGCCGCTGGCGGTGACGATGATGAGCAGGATGCGTGTTTCGGTGAGGCTCAAA
The DNA here is from genome assembly GCA_964580925.1 of uncultured Methyloversatilis sp. Lineage (GTDB taxonomy): Bacteria > Pseudomonadota > Gammaproteobacteria > Burkholderiales > Rhodocyclaceae > Sulfuricystis. Next base: position 4,248 of record CAZOMI010000040.1, on the reverse strand, counting down.
AATTCGATCTGGCGGATGCGCGGCGCCTGGCGGCGCGGGGCGATCACCACGCCGGCGAAATGGGTGAGTTCCGAGATCAGGTGCGAGGCCTGGCTCAACACACGCTGCGGCGCATCCGGATGGAGCGCGCCCTTGAGCTCGGAAATATGCTGGGGGTCGAGCGGACGTACCGTCAGCAGGGTATCGACAAACAGACGATAACCCAATGGCGTCGGCACGCGGCCGGCGGAGGTGTGCGGGCTGGTGATGAAGCCCATTTCCTCGAGGTCGGCCATGACGTTGCGGATGGTCGCCGGCGACAGTTCCAGGCTGGAGTATTTCGACAGCGTGCGCGAGCCGACCGGCTGACCTTCGACGATGTAACGTTCGATCAGGGTCTTGAGCAGGGTTTTGGCGCGCGGGTCGAGCATGGAGTGGATTGTAACGAACTGAATGGCCGGATTGCAGCTAGCCTTCGTGAGGGTCGGCAGGGTTTCATGTAATAAGCGCAGAAAAACCGTCTAACCACCTGTCTTGAATGGTGTTTCCTGATCCTTGGTGGCCCGCGATTTTGCCGGCTTTGGCTTGGCCTCGTCCTTGTTGCCATGCACTGCGGCTTCGACCAATGCTCGTATCTTTCCGGCAATCTGATCTTCCGTGGTGGCCGCAGCTTGTGCTGAAGCCAGGTCGATTTCCAGCTGCCGCATCTTAACCACAAGATTCTCGGATTGAGTTTCCAATGCATTCTTGGCGGCCAGCAGCTCGTTCGCAGATACCGACTGTTGAGCAACCTGCCGTCTTAGTTCGTCAGCATGCCGCTCCGACGAAACCAATTGCTCCTTCGCTTGACGCAAATTGCGCAGTTCAGTTTGCGCCTCGTGGAGATCAGACTCCGCCCTCGCCACTTGACTCGTCAGGCGGGCATTCTCCTGATTGCTATGAATTACCTCGTGCTGTTGTTGCGCAAGCGACTCAGTCAGTTTTCGGACCTCGCCTTGCAGATACTGAATCTGCTGGTCGTGCTGACGTTGTTCCTGTTCACGCTGCTCTTTGACCGACTGGCGGAAGTGTTCCAAAGCCTCCCGCGCGTGCTGGTGCTTTTCTTCGAGAGACTGGCGATGCTGCGCTTCGCCGGCAAGCCGCTCCTGCAAGTCAGCAACCTGCTGGGCCAATTGTGCCCGTTCCAGGCTGGCCGCCTGGAGATGGGCGGCCGTCTGTTCGTGCTGCGCCCGTTCCTCCGCCAATGTCAGTTGGGCGCGTTCCGACTCGTGCCGAAACGCTTCTGACTCCTTCTTGAGGGCTGTGATGGCCTCGGCTTGCTGCTCCAACTGTGCCTTGTGCCTGGTGGCAGTCTCGATGATGCGTTCATCCGCCTCCTCGTGGAGGCGCCCGGCCAAGCGGCCGATCAGATCCTGAAGGGCCTCGCTGACGGCAACCTTGGTCCCCGTTGGCGCTCCTTCCTCCTCTTCGATCTCCTTCAGATAGCGATGGATCGTGCTCTTCGAGCCGGTATTGCCCAGTTCTGACCGTACAGCATCGATCGAAGGATACTGGCCGATCGCGAGCAACTTATCGCGCGCGCGTAGGACCTCCGCCTTGTAAATTCCACCTCTCGCCATGACGCCCCCTTTATTTCATACCGTAGTACGTAATACGTTATTACATACGCTTCATGAAGTCAATATGGTACAATGACCAGCTAAACATCACATTGGATAATGGGAGATTATCACGTGCGATGCTTCGTTTTGAGGTGCCCAGCCCCTGCTATTTGATACGGAGGCCGAATATGGGTCGGCGGGACGACTCGCATCGTGCGGCGCCCCAGGGATCCGCTGCGAGTACATCGCGTGACGCTAGCCACCGATGTTTCCGCCAGTTGCGCGTCCTTTGCGCTTACCGTTCTCTTCCCGCCTCATGCCAGGCCTTCTGCACCGGCGAAAGCAGGTATTCCATCACCGTGCGCCGGCCGAGCAGAATCTCCGCCGTGGTCTGCATCCCCACCGCCAGCGGATACTGACGGCGCTCCATTTCCAGCGCATTGGCGGCGAGCGTCACGAGTGCTTTGTAGCGCAGAGGCCGTTGCCCCGTCGCCGCCAACCCTGCATCGCGCGCCTCTTCCTCGCTCTGCGCGTCGGCGCTGACATGCTCGACGGTGCCATGCCCCATGCCGTATTTCTGGAACGAGTAGGCGGCGAACTTGAGTTTGACGGATTGCCCGGGGCGCACGAAGCCGATGTCCTCGTTGGAGACCCAGACCTCCACCTTGAGTTGCTCATCCGCCGGCACCAGGCTCGCCAGCACGGTGCCGGGCTGCACTACGGTGCCCGAGGTGTGGGTGGCCAGATTCTTGATCACGCCATCCTGCGGCGCTTTCAGCTCCATCAGCGCACGCCGGTGCTGCTGTTTTTCCTGTTCCTTGGCCAGTTTGTCGGCCTGACTCTGGGCTTCGTTGCGCTCGGCGTGCAACTGGCGCTGATAGTCCGCCTCGATCTGGCGCAGTTTCTTCTGCGATTGCTCGATGCTGGCCTGAGCCGAAGCGATCAGGTGGCCTTGTGTCGCCAGTTCCTGCTCCTTCTCGATGCGTTCGCGGCGTTTGTCGCTGCCCATCAAGGTGCCGGCAAAGCCATCCTTGACCAGTTTTTCGTAAGCCTTGTCTTGGTCGTTATAGTGAGGCAGCACGGCTTCCAGTCGTGTTTTCTGTTGACGCGCGGCAGCCAGTTCCTGCTGCGCCTTGCCAAGCCGGCTACGCTCTTCCGCCACCGCCGCCGCCAGCGCGTCGCGGTTGGCCTGGTACTGTGCCGCCACTTCGCGCACGAGCGTCGGCGGATCGCTGGATTTCGGCTTGAAGGACTGCCCCGTCAGTTCCGCATCGATGCGCCTGAGCGCCAGCCGTTTGCGGGCGTGCTCCGTGACGATGGCTTCCAGATCCGCTTCCGTGATGAGCGCGTCCATGCGCATCAGGGTTTGCCCCGCGCGCACCCGGTCGCCTTCGCGCACCAGGATCTCCTTGACGATGCCCGCCTCCGAAGGCTGCACGATCTTGAGGTAACTCGCCGGCACCAACTTGCCGTCCGCCACGGCCACGATGTCCAGTCGGCCGAGCAGCGCCCACACCAGCAGGAAGACGAGCAAGGCCAGCAGCGCCCACAGCACGCGCCGGCCCTGCGGATTGGGCGCGGTCTGCTGCAAGCGGATGAGCGGGGGGTGAAACGCCTGGTGGTCGGTCGTGGCGTGCTGCGCAAAAGACTTCAATGAAGGCATGCCGGTGGTTTCTCCTGTTGTGCTTGGGCATGTCCGGGTACGTGCGCGGCCCATCCGTCGGCGAGCCGGGCGAGGTGCCCGAAGGCCTCGCCCGGTTCCCACGCGATCAGCACCCGCGCCATGGCTTGGCTTTTTGCGTCAGCATGTCAGCTTGCTCACCCCTTCGCGCAGGCCGGCGAAGCCTTTGAGCTGGGTGCCTCCGGTGGCGAGACCGATGCTGTCCTGCCCGAAACGCTGCATCGCTGCGCTGCCGGAGAGGAGACCCGTCAATCCCGCCAGATCGGCGCCTTGACCCGGGCGCTGCCACGCGGGCAATCCCTGCCGCTCGGCATCCATGCGGTCGAGTGCGCGCAGCAACTGCGCCCAGTGCTGCTCGATGCGCTCGCCCGCGTGTCGGCTCCGATCCGGATCACCCGGTCGTGGCGTGCCCAACGGCTCGGACAACCAGCGTTCGAACATGCCCCGATCCAGCGTTGGCAGCGCCGGATGCGCCGCTTTGCCGTCGGCCTTGAAGCTGTCGAGGAAACGCGCCAGCGGATCGTCCTGCGCACTGCGGGGCTTGTTGCCCGGCTGCCCAGGCCCGGTTCCCGGTCCATCGTTTTGATTGACGGTGTGTCCCGGTGGCGGCGCATCCGGCCCGTTGCCCACGCCCTCGTTGCCCTTGGGTGCGGTGGGCAGGACCGTCTTGTTGCCAAAGCTCACCCTGAAAACGTCGCTGGCCGTCGAAGACGCGCCGTGGCCGTCGTTGGCCACGATCTTCACGTCGATGGCGTCCTTGGCATTGGCCGGCGCCGCGCCGCTGAAAGTCTGGGTGGCGGCGTCGAACTTGAGCCAGGTCGGCAGCGGCTTGCCGTTGGACAGGGTCGCCGTGTAGCTCAACGTGTCGTTGCGGTCGGGGTCGCGGAAGCTGCCTGCGGGCATCTGCCACGAGAAGGCCTTGCCCTTGGCGAGTTGGACGAAGCCGCTACGCGGAGAAATCGCAGACTGGGCCGACACGAATTAATC
>CAZOMI010000039.1:0-28191 GCA_964580925.1 uncultured Methyloversatilis sp. | reverse complement strand
CTGCCGAAAATCTGATTGACATGCATTTTTACCCACACTCTTTCACGAAGACCCAAAATTAATTCTACCTTGCCATGCCCAAGCTTTTCATTGATGAATTTGTCGGGATAACCAACCGACTTGAAGTTCTTCCCCTGGCGTTTGCCCTGCGCAAAGCCCATGGCCACGAGATCATTCTCGACTGGCATGAGTTGGACTCGCTCAGCATTGACGATACCCGCCAGGGCAAGGTGCGCCTGCTGGCGCGACTGGGAGCGCTGCGAGTGCGCCACTGCGACCGGGCATTGTTTGACGCTTTGGGCGGCAAGAAAATCATCCTGCGCTCCCTGGATGGCCCCGCTGAAATCCTTGATCCGATTTACCTCGAAAGCGCGCGGAAAGTCCACCTGGCATCCAGCCTGGCCGCGTCGATCAGGCAGAGCTTTGCCCCTTACGCCAGCCGTCCGGTCGTCGGGGTGCACATCCGCCACGGCGATTACCAGATGGCCAGGGAAGATCGCTATGAAATCGCCGGGGTGGAATGGCCGGCCATTCCCGTGTGGTGGTATGAAAAAACCATGGCGCGCATCGCCGCCAGGCAGCCGGATGTCTGCTTTCTGCTCTCCAGCACCGGCGACCCGGACAGCTATCCCACCCTGCGCCGCAATTTCGACGTATTCACGCTGGACGCCACCTCGCCCTACACTTACAAAGGCGACGATCACACCTCCAGAGTCAATCCGGTCGCCGACTTGTTCGCTCTCGCGTGCACACCCGTCATGCTGGCCACGCCCGTATCCGGCTACTCGCACTGGGCAGCCAACGTCATGGGCGCACCCACCACATGCATCGTACCGATTCCGGGCGCAACCCCAGACGATCCCCTATGTGGGAAAGTCGAACTTTATGGACGGCGCCTGCCGGTCTGGCGCGCAGCCGGACGCGAGGGAACGAATACTGCGCTGCTCAGCGCGGATCTGAGTGAAATCGATACCGGGCGCAAGGCGCAGCTCGACTGGTTATAACCGAGCGCGCCAAGGGCTTAGCCCTTGGCGGCAGCAGGCAAACGGTAACCCGCAAACAGCAAGCCGCTGAGCCACGCGAAAAACAGTCCCTCCGCGTGATCCAGCATCATGGAGTTAAACAAGCTCCCGGCAATCATGGTTAACACCAACCCGCGCGCGAACAAACGCTCTTCCTCGGCAGATAAGGTCGAGGCGGTTCGCCACTGCGTCACCAGCAAATAAATGAAAGCGGCCAAGCCGGGCAGCCCAAGTTGCGCCGCGATCAGCAAAAACTGATTATGTGGATTATTTGACGGCGCCACTGCCGTACCGGCAATCTGTTGCTCGTATGCCTTCTCGAATCCTCCCGTTCCCACACCGACCAACGGATGCTGCACGATTATCTTCAGCGTATTGGTGTAGTAATCCATCCGCGTGCCTATCGAGGAAGATTCGTTGTTGCCCCGACCGGGCTGCCAGACCTGCGCCTCATGCAGGGCAATGTCGACCCGCCCCTGCAATGTCGGCGAAACTGAGTAGCCAACCATTGACAGGGCAGTTGCCGCCGCCACGCCAAACCACAATGCGCGCCGCCCCAGAAGGCTGTACAAAAAGTAGATGCCCAACACCCCCAGCACCAGATAGCCCGTGCGTCCCTGCACCATGAAAAGCACATTGAATGCGGCGAGTAAGGCGAGCGCCGCCAGCAATACCTTCATTTGACCAATTTCGCTACGCGCCTTGATTGCAAACAGGTACGCCGCGAATGCCATAAAGATGCCGTGGGTGATGTGAAGCTTGAATACAACCGGATTGTCCCTGCCTCGCTCGACAAAAAACCGCGTGCCTTCGAATACGCCGAACCAGATGAGATAAGACAACACCAGGGTAAGCGCCATCGCCGCCATGAACAACGCCAGCCCATAACGACGGTAACGCGATTCTTTAAACAACGGCAGCAGCAGCGCAATGAACCAGAGGTCGGCATACTTGCCCAGAACACTTATTGCATCGCTGCCCGCACCTTGCCCATGGAAAGAACCCAATACCAACAGCCCGCACAGGAGCAAGGCGGCAATGGCAACCGGGTTATGCCGGATCAGAACCCGCTGCTGCCAGAACACCCCGCTCAAGATGCCCATGAGCAGCACGAGAAACAACAGCACGTTGTCCAGCGCTGTCGAAATCGGCAGCGCAAAGCCAATCGCAACCACAGCCCACAGTGCTCCCTGTCCAAAAATATCACGCAACTTTTGCACCGCAGTCCCTCCTAACGATTCAGCATGAACGTCGGTCCTGGCTGGCGGAGTCAATGGCCTGCAATAGCCTCGCCAAATTGGCTTCGACGGAGAATTGCGAGCGAACCCATTTTCCACCGTCTTGGGCCATTTGACGCATACGTGGCGAATTACCCAGAGCCCAAGTCAGTGCATCTGTCCACGCATGCAAATTCCCTGGTTCAACCAGTAGGCCGGTTTCCCCGTCAGTCACGGTTTCCGGGATGCCGCCAACCTTGCTCGCCACCACGGGTACACCAAGCACCAGCGCTTCACTCTGCGCCATGCCCAGCGGCTCGTAGAAGGATGGCATGACGACCAGATCCGCACATTTGAGCAGTGGCGCCACCGGGTTCATCAGGCCAGCCAGCAACACGCTCTCCGACAGCCCCAGTTCGCCGATGCGCTCCGCAATGCGCTCCCGTTGCTCGCCATCTCCGGCGATCACATAACGCAGCCCGGCGCGGCGGCTGGAAACTTGCGCAATCACATCCAGCATGAAGAGGTGTCCCTTCTCCGGCCTGAGCATGGCCGCCTGCACCACCAGCGGGCCGGAGCGCTGTCCGAGCCAGGCAATCACGTCCTGGGACAATGAAGCCGTTGCCGCCCGCTCCAGCGTATCGAAATCAATGCCGGGGTAAAGCACCTGCACCCGCTCGGGCGCGATACCCGGGTTGGCAAGAATCTCCCGCCGCAAGCCGGCGCTCGGCACAACCGTGACATCGGTAAAACGATTGTATGTCCACGCCTTTGGCCGACCGGGCTGGTAAGTTCGCGAACGAACGAGCACCGGTCGATTCTTCAGAAATCTTGTCGCCAAGGCGGTGATATTCGCGTCGTGGCCGCTATGGCTGACGATTGCCCGGGGATGCCACGTCTGAATCAGGCGGCGCAGCGCCAGCATGCTGGGAACATGCAGGCTATTACGAAATGGAATGTTCGGGTTCTGCAGTCCAAGCAACGCAGCCCGCCCCGCAATCCCGCTATTAACCCGGCAAGCCAATCGCGTCCTGATACCCATTTCTTCAAGCGCAACCATCTGCTGCAGTGCTTGCAATTCCTGCCCACCCAGATTGTTCGAGCTTTCGGTAAAAAGAATTCTGTCAATCATGGGCGAAACGGAAGATCGGGATTTAGCGGATTTTCCACCGCCGGTACGCGTCCCACCTTCATGTGGTTTCCCTTTGTGCCTGGAGCATTTTCGCGTGCTTGGCAAAACTGGCGCCGCAACCGATGAGGATATGGACAAGACCCGGCACGCCATCGAGAAAGCCGCGCCGCAAAAAATAAAACTTCACAAAGCGCAACAGGGGGGATAGGAGCAAATGCGCTGTTGAGGTGCGCTTGCCGCGCGCCAGCGCAGCCTCCGCGGCAAGGCTTGAATATCGATTCTGCTTGGCCAGATAGTTTTCCAGCGACTCGGCGGAATCATGAAGCAGGTCACCCTGCAGCACGCCCACCGGTGCATCGGTAAGCACTTTTTCATGCACGACATCATCCGACCAATGTGCCTGGCGCCGGTCGAACAATCGCAGACTCCAGTCGGGATAACCTTCCCCATGCCGTAAATATCGGCCCATGAAGCGGTTGCAGCGCGCAAAGCGGTATGCAGTGAAAGTCGGCGCTGGCGGGACGGCGGCAAGTGCGGCGAGCACCGACTCCCGTAAGCGCTCACTGACCCGCTCATCGGCGTCGATGCAAAGAACCCAGTCATGGGCAGCTTGTTCGACGGCAAATTGTTTCTGCGGGCCGAAGCCGCGCCAGTGGGTCTCGATGACGCGCGCGCCATGTTGCCTCGCGAGTGCCACCGTGTCGTCATCGCTACCGGAATCGACGACCAGCACCTCGTCGCAAAAAGCGAGCGACGCCAGGCAGGTCGGCAGTTGCAATGCTGCATTGCGGGTGATTAGAACGGCAGAAAGTTTGTGCGGGTTCACCTATTCGGCACGGCCTACGCTGAGATTGGGCGAATCTAGCACATAGCAGGAGGCATATCGGTCCGCATGGCGACCCTTCGGTTTGGCTATTTCAGCCAATAACCTGACCGATGGTTTCTCGCAGCGCGCGCAGATCGGCGACCGACAGCGCGCCTAGTGCGCGCGCGACGAGGCCTTGTTCGATAGTCGTTAGGACAGGCTTCAGCACCGCAGGCTTGATGAGGCCGGCGGCCTGCCAGTCGACGCCGAGCGCCTCGCCGAAGCCGAGCGGCTGGCGCACTTGGCTGGTAATTGCCATGATGACCAGATCGCGCCGGTTGGTGTTGTAACCGCTGCTGGACACGATGACGGCGGGCCGCTTCTTCGCGCCCGACTGGTCGGTGAACGGAAACGGCACCAACACCACGTCGCCAAAAGCATGCGCCATCGTCACAACCGATCGTAAGCGGCGTCAGCGTCGTTGTTCCATACCGCCGCGAAGCTTGCCTCGGCCATCTTGGCGGCGGCCTGCGTGAGGCGCTGCTCATCCTCGCGCGTGCGCAGGAAGTCGACAAAGTCCGCGACTTCCGCCAGGCGTTGCAGCGGCAGTTGTTTGATTTTCTCGATCAACATCTGCTCTGTTGCATTCATGGTTCGGACTCCTGTGGAGCGAGTTTAGCGGTTGAAACACGCTTGACAGTATCACGAAACGCGCCGGGATAAAATCCTTGGAAGCGGATCTTGCAGGGCGTTTCTACGTTGCAAGGAATAACAAGTGCCGCGCCGGAGCCGCCATGTACAACAATTCTGATCCGCTGTTCGTCCGCTCCGCCGGGATGAATTTCACCGATGCCAAGCCGGTTGCCGAGGTGTGGGTGTTGTCGCGGCAGGTAGCTACTGAACCGGGAAGGGCCGCAATTTCCAGAAAACCACAAATGTTGAATTCAATCCTTCAGAACCCGGTTTCCTTCTGATGCCGCACCGCCAGGATTGTCACCAGTTCGCCAGCGAAACGATAGCGAACCACATAACCGCTATCGCCGAAGTCCACCGGCCAGTCGCGGAATGCCTCGTCCAACTCATCGACCACGCGCCCTACCTGTGGATGCTGTGCCAGGATTTTCACGCCATCGCGGATCGCCTTCACCGCGCGCTTGGCGGCGGCGGGATTCTTTTCGGCGAGAAAACGAAACAAGCGCTGGACATTGGCCAGCGCCGGTTCCGACCAGATTAAACGTGGCATCAGGTATGGCTGGCGGGCGGCTCAACGTCGTTGCCGGCTTCCAACTCGGCTAGCCAGGCATCGGCCTCCGCGCCTGTCACATGCAGGCCGGTGGTCTGGTAGTGATTCCATGCGTCGAGCGCTTCCCGCCGGAAGGTTTCGCGCTGTTCCTCGCGCGTCACATATTGCTCGATGGCTTCGCGCATCAGCCAATGCATCGGGCGGCGGCGATGATCGGCCAACGCGCGAATCCGCGCTTTCAGCGGATCGGCAAGGCGTACCGCAACGGGGGTTGAGGCCATGAGTATTCTCCTGTATTACATTGCACCACAGTATAGCTCCCAAGCCGCCGTCCAGGTGCTGCGCACGCAGCGTTAGGCAGCGGAAGCTCGGCTTCGGCGGATTGCCCTGGATTGTGCAATATCAGGGCGTGCCGCAAGGGCTGCGTATAATCGCCGCGCCATGCGCATCCTGCTTGTCAAAACCACTTCGCTGGGCGATGTCATCCACAATCTGCCGGTCGCCAGCGACATCCGGCGCGTCTTTCCGCAGGCGGAAATCGACTGGGTGGTGGAAGAGGGATTTGCCGAATTGCCGCGCCTGCATTCTGCCGTGCGGCGGGTGCTGCCGGTGGCCGTGCGGCGCTGGCGCAAGGCGCTGCTGGCGCCGGCCACCTGGCGGGAAATCGGTAAATACCGCCGTCTCGCCAGCGCCGACTTTTACGATGTGGTTATCGATACCCAAGGATTGGTCAAAAGCGCGCTGTTATCCACGCAGGCACGCGGCAAGCGCTTCGGCTATGCCGCCGCGGTGGCGCGCGAACCGCTGGCGGCGCGCTTTTACGATCAGTGCTTTGCCATTCCGCGCGACCAGCATGCCGTCGTGCGCAATCGCCAGTTGGCGGCGGCGGCGCTAGGTTACGCGCTGGATGACTTGCCGCTCGATTACGGGATTGCCGCACCGCCGCTGGCCGCGCCCTGGCTGCCGGCCGAACCATATGCGGTGCTGCTGACCGCCACCAGCCGCGCCGACAAGGAGTGGCCGGAGGGCGACTGGCTGGCCTTGGGCAAGGCACTCAACGATGCGGGGCTGGCCTGCGTGCTGCCGGGCGGCAGCGAGAGCGAGCGTTCACGCGCGAGCCGTCTGGTCGCCTCGCTGGGTCAGGCCGTCGCGGCACCGGCGCTGAACCTGACCGACCTGGCCGGCCTGCTGACTGGGGCGCGGGTCGTCATCGGCGTCGATACCGGCCTGGTGCATCTGGCTGCCGCGCTGGGACGGCCGACGCTCGCGCTGTATTCAGCATCCGACCCGGCGCTCACCGGCGTGCTGGCGAATACGCCATACGTCAATCTCGGTGGATTGGGCACGCCACCCGGCGCGGCCGTAGTGGTGGCAGCGGTGCTGGCTCTGCTTTGAACGTCAGCGTGAAAATGCAGCGTTTGCGCCGGGCCGCCCTTCGCCCGCTTTGCGGGTGAAGGGCTTTCTGTTGGTTCCCCCTCTCCCCGACCCTCTCCCGCAAGGGGAGAGGGAGAAAACCAGCATCAGCGCAGCCCATACCTCAGCAGTCTCGCCGCCGGGCCGCCCCAAGGCGAGACGGCACGCGGCGCCAGCCGCAACCCGCGCCGCCGCAAGTCCGAAGCGCCCCGTGATATGCGAGCGCAGCGAGCCGTCAAGAACCCCCCGCGAGGGGGGCGAAGGGGGGCGGGCGATCATCGAGCAAAAACCTGGCCAGTTCGGGAATTCGCCGTGCCGGCCAGGCGGTGACACGTTTTTCCAGCGGATAGGTTTCGCTGCCGGGATAGACGATCACGGCACGCTCGATGGCCAGATCGTCCAGTGTGTGCCAGAAGCCCTTGCTGGGCCGGGGTGCCGCGGAATATTTGACTTCGATGCCGAAACGGCCCGGCTGACCGGGCAATTGGAGCACCAGGTCAAGTTCGGCGCCATTGCTGGTGCGAAAGAAATTCGCTTCCCGGTGCGCCAGGCAGGCCAGGACTTGCTCGATGACGAAGCCCTCCCACGAGGCGCCGAGGACGGGGTTTCCCTCCAGATGATCGATATCGATGATGTTGAGCAGGTAGTGCAGCAGGCCGCTGTCGCGCAGGTAGGTTTTGGGCGCCTTGATCAGCCGCTTGCCGAGATTGGCGGCAAACGGCGACAGGCGTCGCGCCACAAAGGCGCCGCAGAGCAAATCCAGATAGCGGTTCGCGGTTTGTGGCGAGGCATCGAGACTTTTCGCCAGTGTGCTGGCATTCCAGATCTGGCCGTGCCAGTGGGCCAGCATTTGCCAGAAGCGATGCAGGCTTTGCGGTGGCGCACGATAGCCCAGGTTCGGGATGTCGCGCTCGATGTAGGTGCGCACAAAGGCTTCGCGCCATTCGAATGAATCCGCATCCGTCGCCGCCGCGTAGGCATCGGGAAACCCGCCACGCAACCACAACTGGCGCAAGCTGCCCGGCGCGCCGTCAATTTCCGCCAGCGTGAGCGGTGTCATTTCCAGGTAGCGTATCCGCCCCGCCAAAGATTCCGCCGAGGTATTGATCAATACCGGAGATGCCGATCCCAGCAAGAGAAAACGTCCGGCGACACGATGTTCGTCGATCAGGGCGCGGAGCACGGGAAACATGCCGGGGGCGTTTTGGACTTCGTCGATGACGACCAACTGCTCGCGGCGTGGCGCCAGCAGCAGTTCCGGCTCTTGAACGCGGGCCAGGTCGGAAGGCCGCTCAAGATCGAGATACAGGGTATCGGGTCGTTGCGCGGCAATCTTCCGCGCCAGCGTGGTCTTGCCGACTTGGCGCGGCCCGATCAGAGCCACCGCCGGAAAGCGTGTCAAGGCTGCGAGCAGGTCGGATTCGATGGATCGATTAATCATCCATGCATTATATCCATGTTATGGATGATTTGCTTGAATATGTAGCCAAACAAAATGTTCCGGGTAATATCCCTGCAAATCGTCCGTCTGACAGTCAAAATATCGGCATGACGCACTTCCTCTACACCATCGCCATTCACGCCCTGCTGCCCTGGGCGCTGTTGCACCTGTTGTGGCGGGCGCGCCGCCAGCCAGAATATTTGCATCATTGGGGCGAGCGCTTCGGTTTTTATGGCGCCGATCCACCAGTTTCATCCTTGATCTGGATTCACGCCGTCTCGGTGGGCGAAACCCGCGCCGCCCAGACCCTGATCGCGGCCTTGCGGAAACGCTATCCCGACCAGCGCATCCTGCTCACCCACATGACGCCGACCGGACGCGCGACGTCGGCAGCATTGTTCGGCGCCGGCGTGACGCGCGCCTATCTGCCCTATGACGCACCCTGGGCGGTGCGGCGCTTCTTGCGCCATTTCCGGCCCGGGATCGGCATCGTCATGGAAACCGAGCTGTGGCCGAATCTTGTCGCCGCGTGCCGCGATGCCGACATTCCCCTGCTGCTGGTGAATGCGCGCCTCTCGGAAAAGTCGGCGCGGCGCTATGCCCGTTTCCCCGTGCTAACGCGCGGCACATTACAGGCACTGGCCGCCATCGCCGCCAGCAGCACGGAAGATGCGCAACGCTTGCGCGATTTGGGCGCACCGGCGGTCGAGGTATTCGGCAACCTGAAATTCGACATCGCACCGCCGACCGGCCTGCCGGATTTCCGTCCGCGTATTGGCACCCGTCCGGTTTTCCTCTGCGCCAGCACCCGCGAGGGCGAGGAAGCGCTGATTCTTGACGCTTGGCAAAAAGTCGGCGACGGGCCGTCCCAAGCCGACGCGCGCTTGCCCCCTCTGGGGGTGGGGGGCAGCGAGCCGGGGTTGCGAGCGTGGGGGGCCAACAAAGTCGGCGCTGGCGAGACGGCGCTACTTGCCATCGTGCCGCGCCATCCGCAACGTTTCGAGTCAGTGGCGCAACTGGTAGTCGCGCACGGGCTGAAAATGCAGCGCCGCTCGGACGAACTGCCCGTCGCCGCCGATACGCAGGTCTGGCTGGGCGACAGCATGGGCGAGATGTTTGCCTACTATGCCGCGGCGGATGTCGCCTTTGTCGGCGGCAGCCTGCTCGATTTCGGCTGCCAGAACCTCATCGAGCCCTGCGCGGTGGGCGTGCCGGTATTACTCGGTCCCTCGACCTTCAACTTCGCCGAGGCCGCCCGCTTGGCGCTTGCGGCAGGCGCGGCACGTCAGGTAGGCAATGCCGCCGAGCTGGTCGCACAGGCGCTGGCGCTCATGGCCGATGAGTCAGGCAGAACGGTAATGGGAGACGCCGGCCGCGCCTTTGCCACGCAGCACCGGGGTGCGACGGCGCGCACCATGACACTACTCGAAAATTTTATTCCAGCAGCGCGTTGAGAGCCGCCAGGTCGTCCTCGGAAAGGTTGCCAATGGCGGCCTTGAGCCGGAGCTGGGCAATGAGGGTGTCGAGGCGCGCCTTCGCCAGTTTCTGGCGCGTGTCGAACAACTGGCTTTGCGCGTTCAGCACGTCGATGTTGATGCGCACGCCGACTTCATAACCCAGCTGGTTGGATTCGACGGCCAGCCTGGATGAGGCGACGCCCGCTTCCAGCGCCCGTACCTGGGCAAGGCCGGCCGTCACGCCGAGATAGGCCTGGCGGGCGCCCAGGGTGGCGCTGCGGCGGGCGTTATCGAGGTCGGCGCGGGATTTTTCGCTGAGGGCAGCCGCCTCGCGGTCACGCGAAGAGACTGCGCCGCCCGCAAAGAGTGGCACGGCGAGCTGCAAGCCGATGGTGCTGCTCTTGCCGTCGGTGCCGGTCCCGCCGGGAATGACACTGCCACCAACCGCAGTCTGGCCGCGGGTCGCCACCAGGTCGAGCGTCGGATAGTGACCGGCACGCTGCTTCTCGATTTCCCGTCTGGAAATCTCCAGACTGGTCTGGGCTAGCTGCACGCTCAGATTGCCCGTCTCGGCGGACTCGACCCACTGGCCGATGTTGTCCGGCTGGGGCGGCTTGATCTGCACATTGGGCCGCAAACCTTTCAGTGCCTCAGCCTCCTTGCCGGTCAAGGTCAGCAGGGTCTGCCGCTTGACGGCCAGGTCACTCTCGGCGGCAATTTGCTGCGCATCGGCGAGGTCAAAGCGCGCCTGCGCCTCGTGGGTGTCGGTAATGGTGGCCGTACCGACCTCGAAGTTGCGTTTGGCCGATTCCAGTTGCTGCGCGATGGCAATCTTCTGTGCCTGTGTGGTTGCCAGTGTCTCTTGGGCCAGCAAGACGTCGAAGTAAGCCTGCGCCACGCGCAGAATGAGGTCCTGACTGGCTTGGGCGAATTGTGCTTCGGCGGACGCCACTGCCAGTTCAGCCTGCTTGTAGCCTATCCAGTTCTGCCAGCGGAACAAGGGTTGCGATAGCGATACGCCCCAGCCATTGCTGTTGTAATCGGCACTGCGGGTTATTCCTGTGTTACGCGCGGTAGATTCCACGTCATTCCAGGTAGTGCTGGCAGTCAGGCCAATGGTCGGCAACAGACCGGCGCGCCCCTGCGGCAGCTTTTCGCGGCCGGCGTCGCGCTGCGCGCGGGCGGCGGCATATTGCGCATCAAAACCCACGGCATCCCGATAAACCTGCAGCAGATCGGCTGAATGCACATTCAAGGCGCCTCCTGTCAGGGCAAGTGCAATCAATGTTTTCAGGGCGAGCTTCATGCGGGCCTCCGGTAAGCGTGAATTTCAGTAGGTGGGGGCAGAGGGATCGACATCGCGCGACCAGGCAGCCATGCCGCCATAGAGATTGATGATGTTGGTAAAGCCCTGGTATTCAAGAAACATGCCGACCTGATAGCTGCGCGCGCCATGGTGGCAGACGATGACAGTCTCGGCGTCGCGTTGCAGTTCAAGATAGCGCGCCGGGATCGCGCGCATCGGCACCAGCTTGGCGCCCGGGATGCGCACGACATCGAACTCCCAGGGTTCGCGCACGTCGATCAGCACCGGTGGCGCGCGACTGCTGTCGTCGAGCCATTCCTTGAGCTGGGCGGCGGTCAGTTGTTTCATTACCAACGACTCAGCAGGTCCACTGTTCGTCATTCCGGCGCAAGCCGGAATCCAGCGCTTTTGTGGCCGGGTGACATTCCTGGATTCCGGCTTGCGCCGGAATGACGGGGTTTTCGATGAGCACCTGAGCAATTACTTTCATTAAAAAGTAAAGCGCTCCGTTGGGGCAGCGCTTTGCAGCATCGGCACGTCGGTTTCGAGCAGGTCGAGGCTGCTGTAGGCATCCTCGGTCTGGCGGGTAATCAGCCGCAAGCGCATCACCGGCGTCGCCCCGACAAAGGCCAGCAGCCGGCCACCGACCTTCACCTGGGCGAGCAGCGCAGCGGGAACTTCAGCCACGCCCCCCGAAACCAGGATGAAATCGAACGGGGCATGCGCCGGCAAACCGGCCAGTCCATTGCCGACCTCGACCTTTACATTGGCTACACCATCATTGGCGAGGTTGCGGCGGGCGAACTCGGCGAGTACCGGATCAATCTCCAGCGTCCACACCTGTTGCGCCTGCTCGGCGAGCAGGGCGGCCATGTGGCCGGAACCGGTGCCGATTTCAAGCACGCGGTCGCTGCGCTTCAGGCTGGCCGTCTGCAGGATGCGCGCTTCGAGCTTGGGCGTGAGCATTGCTGCCGTGGGTGATAGCGGAATGGCACAATCGGCAAAGGCCAGGGCGCGGCAGGCATCCGGCACGTAATTTTCGCGCTGGTCGGCGTACAGCAAATCAACCACCGCCGTCGACAGCATTTCGGAAGTGCGCAACTGTTGCTCGATCATGTTGTGGCGGGCTTGTTCGTAGTTCATGGGATTTCTCCAAAATGGGGGCGTTGGCGGGCAAGACAAGTGACTGCATTTTACGCCGGTCGTTCACCGGATGGGCTCCTTGACACGGTACCACGCGGCATACAGGGCGGGCAGGAACAGCAGGGTCAGCACCGTGGCGATGATCAGGCCGCCCATGATGGCCACGGCCATCGGTCCCCAGAAAATCTGCCGGGAGAGCGGGATCATCGCCAGCACGGCCGTCCCGGCGGTCAGCATGATGGGGCGGAAGCGCCTGACCGCCGATCCGATGATCGCCTCCCAGGTGCTCTTGCCGGCTTTCTCGTCCTGCTCGATCTGGTCGAGCAGGATCACCGAGTTGCGCAGGATCATGCCCAGCAACGCAATGATGCCGAGATTGGCGACGAAACCGAAGGGTTTATCGAAAGCGATGAGCGCCAGCGCCACGCCGATCAGGCCGAGCGGCGCGGTCAGCAGCGCCAGCACGGTGCGCTTGATGCTTTGCAGTTGCATCATCAGCAGGGTGATGACGGCGACGAACATCAACGGCATGACAGCTTTCAGCGCATCTTCGTTCTTGGCCGATTCCTCGATGGTGCCGCCGATCTCGACCCGATATCCTGGTGGTAGTTGCGCTCGAATGGCGGCGAGTTGCGGATCAATCCGTTGCGAGACGGTCGGCCCGGTCACCTTCGAATTGGCCAGGTCGGCGCGGATCTGGATCGCCGGCAGGCGGTCACGGCGCCAGATGACGCCCTCCTCCAGTACCGGGGTGAGTTTGGCGACCTGAGCGAGGGGCACCCATTTCCCGCTGGCCAAGGGCACCGGCAGATCGGCCAACCGGTCCAGGCTGCCACGATCGGGGCCACCGGCGCGCCAGACGATGTCAATCAACTGGTCGCCCTCGCGGAACTGCGTCAGCGTAACGCCCACCTGATGCGCCTGCAAGGCCTGCGCCACATCCTGACTGGACACGCCGAGCACGCGGGCGCGCGCCTGGTCGATGTCCACCCGGATGCTCTTGGCCTTCTCGTTCCAGTCCAGATGGACGTCGCGAATGTCGGGATTGCCGCGCATCACCGTCGCCACTGCGCCGGCAATGCCGCGCAGCGTTTCGACGTTTTCGCCAACGACGCGGAACACTACCGGATAACCCACTGGCGGGCCGTTCTCCAAACGCTGCACCCGCGTGCGCAGGTGGCTCCAGGAACCGTCCGGCGCATCAAACGCCGTCATCAGGCGCGCGCGCACCGCCTCGCGCTCGGCGAAGCCCCTGGTCACGATCACCAGTTGGCCGAAGTTGTCGCTGAACAGTTGCTGATCGAGCGGCAGGTAGAAGCGCGGCGCGCCGTTGCCGATGTAGGCCGAGTAGTGCGAGATCTTGTCGTCACCTGCCAGCAGCGCTTCGACACGGCGCACTTCGTTATCGGTCGCCTTGAGCGCGGCCCCCTGCGGCAGCCACAGATCGACCAGCAGTTCGGGGCGCGACGAGGGCGGGAAAAACTGTTTCTGCACCACGGTGTTGAACAGCACCATGCCCAGCACGAAGGCCAGCACGGAAAGGACGATCACCGTCCAGCGCCGCCGCAGGCACCAGGTCATCAGCGCGCGAAAGCGCTGGTAGAAAGGCGTCTCGTAAGGGTCGCCATGATGCTCCTGGCCAAACTTGCGCAAGGCCTTCTCGTCGAGCAGCTTGTAGCCGAGCCAGGGCGTGAACACCACGGCGACGATCCACGAGGTCAACAAGGCGATGGTCGTCACGGCGAAGATCGCGAAAGCGAATTCGCCGGCGCCCGACTTGGCAAAGCCCACCGGCGTGAAGCCGGCCACCGTGATCAGCGTGCCGGTGAGCATGGGGAAAGCCGTCGAGGTATAGGCGAAGGTGGCGGCGCGGAATTTTTCCCAGCCCTGCTCGATTTTCACCACCATCATCTCCACGGCAATGATCGCATCATCGACCAGCAGGCCGAGTGAAATGATCAGCGCGCCCAGCGAGATGCGGTGCAGGTCGATGCCGAAGAACTTCATCAGCAGGAAGGTCATCGCCAGCACCAGCGGAATCGACAGTGCCACCACCATGCCGGTGCGAAAGCCCAGCGTGAGGAAACTTACCGCCAGCACGATGGCGACGGCCTCGGCCAGCGTTTTCATGAACAGGTTGAGCGCCACCTGGGCGACGGCGGGCTGATCGGCCACCGTCTTGACCGCCATGCCGAGAGGCAGCTCGCCGGACAGGCGATCGATTTCGGCGCGCAGATTGGCCCCCAGCTGGATGGCGTTGCCACCCCGGGCCATCGCCACCGCTATCCCGACAGCATCCTTGCCGGCGACCCGCATCCGCGCATTGGGCGGGTCGGCCAAGCCACGCCGCACCTCGGCAATGTCGCCGAGGCGGAACTGTCGGCCACCGACCGCGAGCGGCGTGGCGCGAATCTGTTCCACCGTGTCAAAGCCGCCAGTGACACGCAGGCGCACCCGATCGCTGTCCGTCTCGATGAAGCCCGCCGGGGCGACAGCGTTCTGCCGCGTCAGCGCCTCGGCGACCTGGGCGGGCGTGATCCCCAGCGCCGCGAGGCGCGGCGGCGCCACCTCGACGTAAATCTTTTCATCCTGCACGCCAAGCAGGTCGACTTTCTTGACGTCGGCCAGATTGCGCAGTTCGCGCGCGATACGCACCGCCGCGCGCCGCAACTCGGCCTGATCGTGGCCGTCGCCGAGCAGCGCATAAATATTGACATACACATCACCGAATTCGTCGTTCGGAAAGGGACCTTGCACGCCGGCCGGCAACTGATGGCGGATGTCGTCGAGTTTCTTGCGCACCTGGCGCCACGATTCGGGCACCTCGGCCCTGGGTGTGTAGTCCTTGAGCTGGATGAACACCAGCGACTCCCCTGGGCGCGAAGCCGACTTGATCACATCGACAAACGGCGTTTCCTGCAATTTCCGCTCGATGCGCTCGGTCAGTTCGGCCTCGACCTCGCGCACCGTCGCCCCCGGCCACTGGCTGCGCACCACCATGACCTTGAAGGTGAAATCGGGATCCTCGGCGCGACCAAGCTGGAAGAAGGCCAGTACGCCGCCCACCATCAACACGATCATCAGATAGAGCACCATCGAGGGGTGTTCGAGTGCCCATTCGGAAAGGTTCAGGTTTTTCATTTACCCGTATCCGCGACGCGAATTTTTTCGCCGGCAACAAGTTTGAAAGCACCCGCAGCGACAATCGTCTCGCCCGGCTGCAAGCCACTCTTGAGCACCGCCCCGCTGTCGGCAAAACGTTCGACCACCACCACGCGCTGACTGACCGTGGCGTCCGTGCCGATCACCCACACCGCCGCCTGCTCGCCCTGTTGCAGGAGCGCGGCAAGCGGCACGACAATTTGAGCGTCGTTGCCCTGGGCGAAGCTGACGCTGGCCGTCATGCCGAGCGCCACGGCGGCATCGGCATCGAGGATGGCGATGCGCGCCGCGAAGGTGCGTGTCGCCGGGTCGGCCGCCGGCGCCAGTTCGCGCAGCCGTCCGCGGTAGGTCTTGCCGCCGGCGTTGTTCTGCCCGGCCCACAGCGTCACCGTCGCGGCGGCGCCAATGTTCAGGCCGGCGATGCGCGACTCGGGGATATTGACGGCCACCTCGCGCTCGCCGTCGCGGGCAATGCGGAACACGCCCTGTCCCGCTGCCACCACCTGCCCCGGCTCGGCCAGCACGGCCGCCACAACACCGGCAGCGTCCGCCGCCAGCGTGGTGTAAGTGGCCTGATTTTTGGCCAGTTGTGCCTGCGCCTCGGCGGCCTTGGCGGTGGTGACCTTGGCATCGAGCGCGGCCTGGCTGATGAAGTTCTTCGCCTGCAGTTCGCGGCTGCGCAGCAGCTCGGCAGCCGCCAGGGCGCGATTGGCTTCCGCCTGCGCGACGGTCAGTTGGGCATCCACCGGATCGAGGCGCGCCAGCGGCTGGCCGGCCTTGACGCGCGCACCGGCATCGACCAGGCGCTCGGCCAGCTTGCCGCCGACCCGGAAACCCAGTGTCGATTCGATGCGCGCACGCACCTCGCCGCTGTAGCGCTGTTCGTGCGCCGTCCCGCCAGCGCCGACTTTCAGGGCCTTGACGAGTCTTGGGCCGGTGACGACGGCATCCGGCGGCGGCAGTTTTTCGCCGCAGGCGGCGAGCAGGGGAATGGCAAGTAATAACCAGTAATTCATAGGGAAGGCTTTCTGCGGCGCATTGCCAGCCAGTACAAAAGCGGAATGACAAACAAGGTGAGTATGGTGGAAAACGACAATCCCCAGACGATCGAGGCGGCCACCGGCCCCCACAGCAGCGACTGGCCGGCAAGGCCGAAAGCGAGCGAAAACAGGCCGCCGATGGTGGTGAAGGAAGTGATGATGATCGGCACCACGCGCCGCCGCGCGGCATAGACGGCGGCATGCAGCACGCTCATGCCGGCAGCCAGTCGCTCATTGGCGGCGGCGATCAGCACGATGGCCGAATTCACCGCGATACCGGTCAGCGCGATCACGCCGTACAGGGTGTAGAGCGACAGCGGATTGCGCGACACCAGCAGGCCGAGCACCACCCCGGTAAAGGCGAGCGGCACGGTCACCAGTATCAGCAGCGGCTGGTAATAGCTCTTGAACTGCGCGGCGAGAATCAGGTAGATCAGGCTGATGCCAAAGCCGAACAGCACCAGCATGGCATCGAGGCTTTCCTGAATGTCGTCCAGTTCACCGGAAAAGTCGATGCCGGTATTGGGGAACTGCGCGGCCAGCCTGGCCCATTCGGCGCGGATCAGGCGGTTGGCCGCGACGGTATCGGTCACCGCCTTGTCGAGGTCGGCCTCCACCGTGATGGCACGCACCAGGTTGTAGTGTTTGATGGCGCCCTTGCCGATGCGCGTCTCGGCGCGCACCAGGGCGCCGAGCGTGGTGGTCTGGCCGTTGGCCAGGGCTACCGGGCTGTCGAGCAGGCGCAGGATGTCGGGGCCGACGCTGCCGTCGTGGCGGTGCTTGGCGCGCACCCGCAATTCGAGTTGTTCGCCACGGTCACGCGTCACCGCGACGATTTCACCATCGACGGCGAGGCGCACCAGCCGTGCCACGCGGCCGGCATCCAGCCCCGCCGCGCGCAGCGCCTCGCGGTCAAGCTCCAGCACCAGTTGCGGCCGGCCGGGGATGTCGTCGTCGGCCACATCCCGGGTGCCGGGAAGCGCCGTGACGATAGCCGCCAGCGCATCGGCGGCGGCACGCAGTTCGAGCGGGTCATCGCCGCGGACCCGCGCCTTCACGGGCTTCTCCAGCGGCGGGCCGCCGGACAACATGGTGAAGGTGATCTTGCCCGGACTTGGCAGCGCCTCGATGTCGGCGCGCATCGCGCCGACGATCTCCTGCACGTCGCGGCCTGCGCCCCGCGGGTTCAGGGAGACGACCACCTGCCCGTAGGCTTCGCCGTAAAGCGGCTCGGTATCGGTGAACTTGACGCCGGCATAGGCGGCGGTATTGCGCGCCTCGCCTGCCAGCAGATGCTGCCTGACCCGCGCCTCGATGCGCTCGGCCTGCGCCAGGCTGGCCTCGATGGGCGCACTGGCCGGCATGTCGACATTGACGTAGAAGATGCGCAGGGGATCGAAGGCGAAGAATTGCACGCGCACCATGCCGGCCGCCAGCGCGGCAACGGCCAGCCCCAGCGCCAGCAGGGCAATCACCAGCGTCCGCCGCGGGTGGCGCAGCGCGGTAATCAGCCAGCGCGCATACTTCACGCGCAACAGGTGGTTGAAGCGGGTGCGCCAGTCATTCGTGGCCGGCGGCGTGCGCCCGCTTGAGACGACCACATGCACCGGCAACATCCAGTAGGCCTGGACCAGGCTGATCGCCAGCCCCAGCGTGACGACGAAGGGAATGATGAACATGAACTTGCCGACGATGCCCGGCAGCAGCATCAGGGGCAGGAAAGCCGCCATGGTGGTCAGCACCGAGGCGGTAACCGGCGCGAACACCTCGCGCAGCGCGGCGAGCGAAGCCTCCAGGGCAGCCATGCCGCGCTGCATCTTGTAGTAGATTGTTTCGACCATCACCACGGCATCGTCGATCAGCATGCCGAGGACGATCACCACGCCGAGCAGGACGGAAATGTTCACCGTGTAGCCGAGTGCCGCCAAAATGGCAAAGGTGCCGCCCAGCGAAAACGGGATGCCCAGCGCCACCAGCACGGCAATGCGCATGCCGAGAAACAGCCAGCAGCTGGCCAGCACCACCAGCAGGCCGATCAGTGCGTTCGATTCCATTATGCGGATCGACTCGCGCGTCGGGATGGTTTGATCGTCGAGCAGTTGCAGCCGGATGCCATCGGCGGCCAGCACGGGATTTTTCGCGGCGATGAAAGCATTCACCTGTTCGATCAGATTCAGGGTGTTGATACGACTCTTCTTGGTGATGGCGAGCATCACCGCCGGCTTGCCGTCATGGCTGGCCAGGCTGCCCGCCTTGGCGCGGCTGCGCGAAACTTCGGCGACGCTGGAAAGCGTGGCCTGATCCCGGCCCTGGCCGACCGGAATCTGCGCCACACGCTCGGGATCGACGTGCTGGCCGACCACTCGCACCAGCCAGGCATCGCGGTGATCTTCACCGGCCACGCCACTCCCGGTTTCAATCTTGCCGGCAAAGGTGTCGCGAAACCAGCCAGATACTCCATCCGCGACGTCGGCGCCCGTCATGCCGCGGTTGGCAAGCGCCACGGGATCGAACTCGACCAGCAATTCCGGACTGCGCAGGCCGGTGGCGAACACCTGGTCAATGCCGGTCATGCGCTCGAAATCGTCACGCAGCGCGCGGGCATGGCGGCGCAGGACTTCATCGGCGGCCTGGCCGGTGACCAGCACGAGGGCCGTCGGGAAACCGTTGGATGTCGTGACCTCGAGAATGCGCGGCTCCTTGGCCTCGCTCGGCAGTTCGCTCTTGGCCTTGTTCTGCACATCGCGGCGCAGGTCGTTCACCCGCTTGTCGAAAGCGCGCCCGGAAATGTCATGGAAACGCACCAGGATGTTGGAAACATTCTCGCGCGAGGACGACATCGAAAAGCGCACATCGGCGATGCCCTTGATGGCATCTTCGAGTGGCGTGGTGACGCGCTTCTCGATATCCTCGGCGGACGCCCCGGGCAGCACCGTGGTGATCACCACCCAGTTGAAGTTGATCTCGGGGTCCTGCTCGCGCGGCATCGTCAGATAGGCGAACGCCCCCATCAGCACCACCACCAGGAAGGTGATGTTGGCGAGTGGGTGGTTCTCCAGCAGCTGCCGATAAAGTTTCACGGTTACTTGAGGGCCATGCCATCCTGCAAGGCATGCCGTCCCTGCGTGACGATTTGCGCGTCGGCGGGCAGATCGATTGCCGCCGGACGGCCTTCCTGCGCATCCGGCAGATGATGGAAGCGCGCCTTGCCTTCCGCGGCGACGAAGACGCCGAGGCGACCGGCGCGGCGCACCAGCAACTCGGCGGGCACATGGGCCTGCAGATCACGCCAGAGCAGGCGGCCCTCCAGTCCGGCGGGCGGCGGCGGGCCGACAAAGACCAGGCGCGCCTCGAGACTGCGTGAATCGCGATGCAGCGCTGGCGAAACGCGCAGCAATTCAAGCGGATGACTGGTTTCCGCTGCACTGAACACCGGGGCGGCAGCCGCTGCCAGCGACTCGGCATCATGCGGCTGCAGCTGGGCAGCCAGTTGCAGTTCGCCGAGATCGACCAGGGTCAGCAATACCATGCCCGGGCTGGCCAGTTCGCCCAACTGCCCGCTGCGGCTGCGCACCACGGCATCGAAGGGAGCGCGCATGGTGTGCTTGTCGAGCGCATGGCGCGCCGTATCGCGCTGGGCCGCGGCGGCACGCAGGTCGGCCGCGGCGGCACGCAGGTCGGTCTCGCGCAGCGTCAACGCCTCGGCGGAATAGAAATTCCTGGCCTGCAGGGTGCGGGCGCGCTCTGCCTGCCCTAGTGCCTGTGCGTGCCTTGCCTCGGCCTGGGCGAGCACTGCCGCGGCACGTTCCAGCGCCAGCTCGGCAGCGCGCGGGTCGAGCCGCGCCACCACCGCGCCGCGCTTGACGACCTGTCCGACATCGACCGGCAGCGCGCGAATGCTTGCCGCCACCTCCGCCGACAGCCGCGCCTCGTTTTTCCCGATTACCGCGGCGGGCGCACTTCGCTCCGGGTAAATCACGACATCGCCGAGCCGCGCCCGGTCAAAGGTCAGTGGCGGTGGCGCCGCGGGCAGCGCGGTTTCCTGGCCGCAAGCGGCCAGCAGCAGTACCGCCGCCAATACTGCCGGGGTCTTGAGGATAGTTTGCATGATGGAGCGTATTATGCCGCCGTCTCGCCAGCGCCGACTTTTGATTACAGCCGTGGGGCCGACGCTAGCCTGGCGTGGTTTGCTCCATGTCTTTCCAGGATCACCGCCACCTGCTGGCGCTCGGCATCGGCATACAGGGTCATCGACCCCGGAGCGATGTCGGCAACAAAGACTGCGAACGCCCAGCGCTGGACGTCGGGCAGGATTTCGCCAAGGCGATTCGGCAGGCCGAGCAGCGCGGCTTCGTCGATGGCGTTATCCGGCCGCCCGGGGAACAGCGCGAAGTACAGCATGTCCGCCTCGATCAGTTCGTTGAGGAAGTGGGTGCCGAGCGA
The DNA here is from genome assembly GCA_964580925.1 of uncultured Methyloversatilis sp. Taxonomy (GTDB): domain Bacteria; phylum Pseudomonadota; class Gammaproteobacteria; order Burkholderiales; family Rhodocyclaceae; genus Sulfuricystis. The sequence continues at coordinate 7,367 of CAZOMI010000039.1, read as the reverse complement.
CACGTCGGGAATCAGGCTTTCGTGCATGCCGACAATCTCGCACAGCGCGGCGACATGGTTGATCTCGCCGAAATTCACCGGCAGGCCCAGCCAGAGGTCGCGCGTGCCCCAGCGGCCCGGGCCGAGCATCAGCAGCGTGCGCTCGGCACTGGCCTGGTTGACGCGGCCGATGATGCGGGTCACGGCGAGGCGGTCTTCCTGATTGAGCTGACCATACACCGTCGGCACGACATAGACCAGCCGGTCGGGATTGATCACCCGGCTGGGACCGATCACCGCCCCGCGGGTATCGATCAGATGCGGCACGTCGGTGGGCGGATCGACCGAGACAACGCCATCGACATTGCGCACTTGCATTGGCCGGCACTGCAGGAGATTGATGCGATAGGCGCCGTCGGGCATGACGTTGAGCGCGAACTCGATTTCCACGGGATACTGGTAGGCGGCATGCAGATGGCGCAGCATCTTGCGCATGTCGTCGATGAACGGCGTCGCCTCGATCAACTGGTCGAAGGTCAGGAATGCAGGCTTGCCGGGTTCCTCCCGGGTGGTAAACAGCGCCAGCGGGAAATCCGGCTGGTCGCGCACCATCTCGGCGAACAGCCCTGAAACGAGGCGGTTCTCCTCGAGATCGAGCGCATCCATGCGCCGCTGGGCATGGCGGGCGATGGCGCCGAAGTTCGTTTCCGGGCGCAGTTCGGGCGCATTCAAGGCCACCAGGCGCGTGTAGTCGTCGTCGGCGCGATCGACGGCGCGGGTGCCGAGGCCAGCCACCAGCCGGATCACGCCGGCCTTCATGTCGATGCGGGGATTCCATGGATAGGGGTTGATCGACAGGCCGACGCCGGCGGCATGCGGGTGGAAGTAGCGGCCGCCGGCCGTGCCCGAGACGCGCATGATCAGCAGCGCCATCTGCTCGTTTTCGCCGAGCAGGCCACGCCGTTCGCGGTAGCGCAACGCCGCTTCGCTCAGGGTGCTGGCATAGACCTGGCGCACGGCGTCGAGCAGGGCGGTCAGGCGCGTTTCCCAGGGGCCGCGGTTGGGACAGAACACGCTGTCATACTGGCCGGCGAAGGCGTTGCCGTAACAATCCTCGAGGCGCGAGCTGGAGCGCACGATGAATGGCCATTCGCCGAAGTAATCGAGCATGGCCTCGAACTGCCGCAGCGTCCCCCGCGAGAATGTCCCCGCCATGATGCGCTCCCGTGCCGTGTCGAGATCCGCGAGGAAGGTCGCCGGATCGCGCTGGCGGCGGCGCAGCCACCACAGGTCGTTATGCACGAAAAAGGTGTCGAACACTTCGGTGCCGACATAGAACGAATCGTGGGCTTCGAGTTCGGCGGTCAGTGTCTGGGCGTCACGGCGCAAGATGGCGCGTGCCAGCAGCATGCCGAGCGCTTTTCCGCCGATGGTACCAATCCCGATCATGCGCCGGCGTACGGTCAGCAGGTCGTCGAGGGTCAGATATTCGTCAACCATCCGCGCCATGGCGGGGTCGCCGGGAAACACCATCCGGGAGAGGCGCTCGAACCACTCAGCCTCGGCGGGATCGGGAAAGCCCGCCGAGTGCGCGGCCGCCACCAGCTTCGCCTCCCCAAACGCCTTCTCCCAGTGGCTGGCGATGTGGTTGTCCTCGAGCCCCGGCCATTGCGAGTTGGCGAGGATCTCTGCGACCGTGCCGCTGTCCCGCACCGGACGAAAATGGTCGTGCGGATCCCAGGCGTGAATCAGGTCCATCGCGGCCGACGACCGGTGTTGCACCTTGATCGGGCGCAGGTAGAGGCGCTCGCGGCAATGGAAGAGGTCAATCTGGAACTGCGTGGTATCGGTAATCACCCCGATGGCCGACTGCGCGTGACGATTCCGATAGACGGCGAAGTAGGTGACCGTGTCGAGGTCGAACAGGCGCGGACAGGTCAGGCGGAAGAAGTTGCCCAGCATGCGGTCGGATTGCCAGGCATCGGCGAGTTCCGACAGACAGTCGAACACGTACATCGTCTCGCGTCCGGCTGCCTCGATGACTGAGTGCACCTGATCAACAAAGGCATCGAAGCCGTCGGCAGGGCGCGGGCGATGGATTTCCGCGCCGTCGGCCACGCTGAGTAGCGGCGGATGCGCGGCAAAGCGGAAATAGATCAGGCGCTGCTGCTGGGTGTGCGCCGCCGCGGCATAGGGCCTGACCAGAGCGAGATATTCGTCGAGCGACTGGATCTGCCAGACGATGTTGTCGCCGCGCTCCACGCCGCGTAGCACGGCATCGAGTTCCGGCAGGCCGGTGGTGGGGGTGAAGGATTTCAGCATGGAAGCGCAACCTTATCGCAAAATGTCACCAAGATGATTGTCTTCTTGACACTTGAACGGCAGAATCCACGCTTCACGCACAGGAGGGAAACCGCATGTCCAGCATCGTCAGCGTCGTTTTTGACCGCGTCCATGAATATGAACTCATCGCCCATGCCGGACTGTCCCGCGACGAGGCCAACCAGTGGCTGAACGCGCAGTGGGAAGAACTCGAATGCGAGTCGGCCAACCCGATGGGCAAGGTGCTGGTCCTCGACAAGATTCTCGGCATCGCCGAATACGGTGGCGAAAAGCGCTTTGCCGAGCCGGGCGAGTGGGCGAAACACTACGCAAATGCGGTGGCCACCGTGCTGCAACGTCCCGTAGTCAGGGTCGACGTCGCCGACCACCGGATCGGCTAACTTTCTTGATGCGTGAAACATCACCCCGCATCAAGAAAGTCAGCCCCTTTCCATGGCCCCCCACCCCCAGCCCCCGCCCCGAGGCGGGGGGAAAAGTTTGTTCGCTGCGCTCATGCGGTTACACGGCGTCAAATTGCGTATTTCACGTTAATCCGTTCAGGACCGCTCAAGAAATCGATAAATCGCATCCAGCCGCGCCACGCCGTCATCCAGTTCCAGCAACTGCTGGTGGGTCGCGAGCGGCAGGGGCAGCAGTTCTGCCCAGCGGTCGGCGACCCAGGCGGCGTCATAAAACCGGTGCGGCTCGGGCGGCTTGACCTCTTCGAGTCCTTCGAGCAGCGCCCGCAACATGGGGATCAGCCGCGCATAGTCGCCGGGGATCGGCGCCACTGGCGGCTCGGGTAACAGTTCGACCGTGGCCCGCACCAGGCCGTTCTTCATTTCGTGATGATCGAGAATGCGAAACCGCGCGCCGCCATGCACGACGATATTGAGAATGCCCATCTGCGGCATGTCCCAGTCGGCGATGGTCGCCAGTGTGCCGACTCGCCGCGGCACGATTTTTTCGCGCGACGGAACGGTTGGTGTGAGGACTTCAGCGCCCTGTTCGAGCAGGCAGACGCCGAAGTTTGACTGCGTGCGCAGGCAGTCCTTCACCATGTCCATGTAGCGCGCCTCGAATACCCGCAGGGAGAGGCTGCCGCCGGAATGCAGCACCGCATTCAGCAGGAAGAGCGGGATTTCCATCAGTCTTTCTCACCCCAGCGCGGCATCAATTCATGGGCAATGCCCAACCGGTCGAGGATGCGCGCGACGACGAAGTCGACCAGTCCGTCGATGCCTTGCGGCCGGTGATAAAAGCCGGGGTTGGGCGGCAAAATCACCGCGCCAGCGCGCGCCAGCCGCAGCATGTTTTCGAGATGGATCGTCGAGAATGGCGTCTCGCGCGGCACGAGAATCAGCGTCCGGCCTTCCTTCAGCACGACATCGGCGGACCGCGTGATCAGGTCCTTGGCCGTGCCGGCTGCCACCTCGGCCAGCGTGCCCATGGTGCAGGGGCAGATCACATAAGCGTCTGGCGGGTTTGATCCGGAGGCGGGCGGCGCGTTCCAGTCATCGCGGCCGAACACGGTGAGGCGCCCCAACTGATCATTGAAGCGCTCGGCCAGCAGTCGCTGCGCCTCGCGCGGCTGCGTTGGCAACACGAGATCGGTTTCCTGCTTGGCAACGATCTGCGCGGCCTGCGAATACATCAGCCAGACCTTGCAGTCCGCCTTGATCAGGCAATCGACCAGGCGCAATCCATAGGGCAGGCCGGAAGCGCCGGTCCAGGCAACGGCAATGGTTTTATTCATGTTGGATTCCGCAGCAGTCGTGCAACGACAAGGCCGTTCACGATACCGAAAATCAACGCACTCGCGGCAAACACCGGTACCAGATAGAACACGCCATCGTGCGGCACCAGCCATAAACGCGCCAGCAACAGCTGTCCGCCGATATGGGCGAAGGCTGCCAAAACACTTGCCGTCACCGGGCCGAACCAGCGTTGCGGCAGGCGTACGGTGACCGCCAGCACCGCCAGGCTGGCCAGCGCTCCGACCAGGCCAAGAAAGAAGCCGGGCGCGAGGAACTGACCCAGCAGCAGGCTGCCGGCAACCACGCGCAGCAGCGCCACCCAGGCCGCGTCGCGCCAGCCATGGCGCGCCAACACGACCAGTACGACAATGTTGGCGAGACCTAGCTTCACCCCGGGCAGCGGGGAGGGCAGCGCCGCCTCGACCAGCGTCAAGGCAATCGCCGCCGCCGCATAGCGGGCGATGCGCCGATCCGCATCCGTTACCTTGAGTTCAATAGTTGAGGCTGTCATGACTCGGATCGCGGCCGGAAAGACTCAGGCTGACATGATTGGGCGCGCAGATGGCGATGGCGTTGGGACGGGTCAGCCAGCCCTGCTGCACACAGTACTGGCGCGGGCCGGGGTCGGACAACACGCGCGCGCGGCCGGGGGCGATCTCGATGACCGTGTCGCCGAGCGGGCCGGTGACGGTGTAACGGCGCGGCGCGGCGAGTGGAAATTCCGCCACCACGCGGCCGTCGAGCCGCACCACGGCTCGCTCGGCTTGTCCGCTGGCCCAGAACAGCGGGAACGACGCGGCGACGGCAAACGCGGCAAACAGGATGGTCGCCCAATCGCCCGGCCGCAGCAGGCCAAGCCAGAATTTCACTCCATTAACGCGCGATGCCTGACCAGCACGCGCGCCCGCTTTTCGTCCTGGCCCCCGAAATATGCCGCCAGTTTTTCAGCGAACCACACCGAGCGATGCTGGCCGCCGGTGCAGCCGAGCGCGACGGTGAGGTAGGAGCGGTTGTCGCGGATATAGGCCGGCAGCCACGCGTCCACAAAGCGGCGAATGTCGTCAAACATCTTTTGCACTTCCGGCTCGCCTTCGAGGAAGGCAATCACTGCGGCATCGCGGCCAGTGAGCGGCCGCAGCAGCGGGTCGTAATGCGGGTTCGGCAGGCAGCGCACGTCGAAAACCAGATCGGCGTCGAGCGGCAGGCCATGCTTGAAGCCGAAGGACTGAAACAGCAGCGTCAGGCCAAGTCCGTCCACCCCGTCCATCTCCACGGCGATGAACTCCTTGACCATCGCGCGCAATGCATTCGGCCGCAGGTTGCTCGTGTCGATGCAGTGCCCGAGTCCGCGCAGCGTTTCGAGCGCTTCGCGCTCCGTGGCAATGGCTTCGGCCAAGGTAATTTTGCCGTCGGCCATGGGGTGGCGGCGCCGTGTCTCGGAAAACCGCTGGATCAGTACCTCGTCGCGCGCATCGAGAAAAACGATGCGCACGTCAATCTGGTTCGCCGCGAGCTGTTTCAATTGCGGCGGCAGCACGGCAATCCCCCGGCCGCCGCGCATGTCGATCGCCACGGCGACACGTGCGTGCTCCTCGCGCAGCAGATGGCCCGCCAGCCCGGAAAGCAACGCCGCCGGCAGGTTATCGACACAGAAGTAGCCGGCATCCTCCAGCACGTTCAACGCGATGGATTTTCCGGAACCGGAGAGGCCGCTGATGAGCACAAGCTGCATGGCTGAAAGAGGAGGTGATGACGCGCCCAATGGTAGCATCGCCAGCCATCCCCACAAGAGCGCAGCAGACGATGTCACGCCAGGGTTTCCGCTGGAAGCCGCTCAAGAAATACGCCGGTGCGCCTGCCTTCCTCCAGCAACACGCTCCCCTCTGACGAAAATACCCACTTCGATCCGTTTTGATGGATTAGCAATGTCTGATGGATCTACCCGTTTGGACTCTCTTGAAGAACCCTTTTTATCGCTTAAACTGGCCGCCTGAATATCCACATCAACAGTGAGGTAATTACCCATGAAGTCCCCCCCTTGCATTCTTGCAACGACCGACTTGCTGGCATCGACGAAACCAGCCGTGGACAGGGCATTTCGCCTGGCGGCGGAAACCGGCGCGCAACTCACCTTGATGCATATCATCCGCCAGCGCTCCACCGACGAATTGCGCAAGCTGCTCGGCAAGGAATCCGCGGTGGTCGAGGCGCAACTGCGCGAACAGGCGCAAGAGGCGCTGTCCCAGCTTGCGACTGAACTCGGAGAAACGCATGGGGTTTCGGCCAAGCTGCATCTGGCCAGCGGCAAACTGCTGCAATCCATCGTCGAACAGGCCGACAGCATGGATGCCGACTTGCTTGTCTTCGGCTCGAACGGAGGAGACTTTCTGGTCAGTTCGACCGCCTCACGGCTGCTGCGTCTGACCAAGCTCCCGATCCTGGTGGTCAAGCGCCCCTCTCAGGATATGTATCGCTGCGTGCTTGCCCCGCTTGACTTTTCTCCAGGCACTGAAGCTGTCCTGCGCATGGGAAGCGAGCTTGCCCCGCAAGCCGGTTTCACCTTGCTGCATGCCTTCGAGTCGCCGTTCGATTGCCAGCTGCGCCATGCCGGCATCTCGGATACCTTTATCCAGCAACTGCGCAGCAACGCGAAACTGGATGCGCAGCAACAGCTTGAGTCGTATGCAGGCAAGATATCCGGCCCGGTCGAGACGCAACTGGTCCCCTCGCAGTGCGATGCCGCGCAGTGCATCATCGATCTGGAACAGGCAAAGCACTGCGATCTCATCGTCATGGGCAGGCGTGGCGCGAACATGGTCGAGGAATTCCTGCTCGGCAGCGTGACCAAACAGGTGTTGGCCGAATCCCATTGCGACGTGCTGGTCGTGGCATGAAATTGACTGGTCAGCTTCGTCTGACCATTTCCGGACACCGAATTCACCTTTCCTTTATTGAGAGAAAACATGGCTGACATTTCGATGGAAGAACATCCCGAAGCCCCGGCAAAGTCGAACAAGTCGATACTCGCCGGCGTCCTGGTTGCCCTGGCGGCCGGTCTTTTCATTTACGCCCTGCCCACCCCCGAGGGACTGTCGCCGGTCGGACACCGCTATCTGGCCCTCCTGGTCACGATCATCATCCTCTGGGTCTCCGAGGCGCTGCCGATCGGTGTCACCGGTCTGCTGGCCGGCGCCAGTTTGATCCTGTTCCAGATCCAGCCTGCCGCCAACGCCTGGGAACCGTTTGCCAACCCGGCCGTCATGTTCGTCCTGATGATCATGATGTTCGGCATCATCCTCGACGAGGCCG
>CAZOMI010000038.1:0-28246 GCA_964580925.1 uncultured Methyloversatilis sp. | reverse complement strand
CACTTTAACCCCACCGCCTCACCGCGGTGGGAGGCCGGCTAGATGATTTTCAGACTACGGTTTTCCGGTTTTCTGCTACCCTCCGCTCCATTCCCTCCGGAGCTTTGCAATGCCCCGCCGTCCTCGTCTTGCCCTGCCGGGCTATCCGCTGCATCTGATTCAGCGGGGCAATAACCGTCAAGCCTGCTTTTTTGCCGACGAAGATTACCTCCGCTACCTCGAATGGCTTGCGGAATATGCCGACAAGACAGGCTGCCGGGTTCATGCCCATGCCTTGATGACGAATCATGTGCATCTGCTGCTGACGGCGGATCAAGGTGATGCGCCAGGCGCTCTTATGAAGGCATTGGGGCAGCGTTATGTGCAGTATGTGAACAGGGTTTATCGCCGCAGCGGCACGCTTTGGGAAGGCCGCTTTCGCTCCTGCCTGACACAGGAGGAAACTTATCTGCTGAGTTGCCAGCGCTATATCGAACTCAACCCGGTACGCGCTGGCATGGTGGCACACCCCGCCGATTACCGCTGGTCGAGTTACCGCGCAAATGCGCAGGGCGAGGAAAATTCATTGCTGCGCCCCCACGCCATTTATGAATCCCTGGGGCCGGACAGCACCAGTAGGCAGGCCGCCTACCGCGAGTTATTCCGCTTTGAATTGGAGCCCGGTTTGGTGGATGAAATCCGGCGGGCGACCCATGGAAATTTTGCCTTGGGCCATGCGGACTTTGCCGCGCAAATTGCCGACACACTGGGGCGCAGGGTCACGCCAGGTGCATCAGGGCGGCCGCGCAAGCTGCCCCCCCAAGTCCGGCGAGTTATTCGATGAGTAGAAGAAAACCGTGGTCTGACCCCGGTTTTCTTCTTATTGCGGCATTGCTGGGCAGCATCAGCGTTGCCGGTTTCGCTCCGCTCGAACTGTTCCCGCTGCCGATCATCGCGCTGGCAGTTCTGTTGCGCTTGTGGCGGGACGCACCGACGCCGCGCCGCGCTGCGCTGCTGGGCTTCAGTTGGGGACTGGGGTTTTTCCTCACCGGCGTGTCGTGGGTGTATGTCAGCCTGCATGATGTGGGCGGCATGGCGGCGCCGCTGGCCGTGATCGCCACGGTGCTGTTCTGTTGCTGGCTGGCGGTGTTTCCGGCGCTGGTCGGCTATTTTTACCGCCGCGCATTGGCAACATCGGACAGCGCCGACTTCTGGCGCAACGCCCTGCTGTTCGCCGGGCTCTGGGTGCTGAGCGAGTGGCTACGCGGCGTGCTGTTCACGGGCTTCCCCTGGCTGGCGCTGGGTTACTCGCAGACGCCGCCGAGCCCGCTGGCCGGCTTTGCGGCGTTAGTAGGCAGTTATGGCGTTGGCGGGCTGGCGGCGCTGATCGCCGCCGCGCTGGCCTTGGGGTTGCGGCGGCGCGGGACATGGCTGCTGATTTTCGCCCTGCTCGGCAGCGGCACGCTGCTGCGCGGCATGGACTGGACGCAGCCGGTCGGCGCGCCATTTCGCGTCAGCCTCTTGCAGGGCAATATCCCGCAAAGCCTGAAGTGGGTGCCCGAGCGGCTGCCGCTGTCGATCGAAACCTACACCGGGCTGGCGCAGGCACACCCGGCCACGCTGACCGTGCTGCCGGAAACCGCCCTGCCGATGTTTTTCCACGAGGTGCCGCGCGAGGTGTTGCAAGCGCTGACGCAACATGGCGATGCGCTGCTCGGCACCGCGGTGCGTTTGCGCGAGGGCGGCTATGTGAATGGCGCCATCGCCATTCAACGGGGCGCTGACGCCGTCTCGCCAGACCCGACTTTTGCCACACAGATCTACGCCAAGCAGCATCTGGTGCCGTTCGGCGAGTTTGTGCCGCCGGGCTTTGCCTGGTTTTTCGGGCTGGTGAATATTCCCATGTCGGACTTTTCGGCCGGTCCGCCGCGGCAGGCGCCGATCACCCTGTCCGCTCAGCCCGGTGTCAAGATCGCGCCAAACATCTGTTACGAAGACCTGTTCGGCGAGGAGATCATCCGCGCCCTGCCGGAGGCGACGCTGCTGATCAACCTGTCGAACACCGCCTGGTTCGGCGATTCGCTCGCCCAGCCGCAGCATTTGCAGATCGCCCGGCTGCGCGCGCTGGAAACCGGGCGCATGATGCTGCGCGCCACCAATACCGGCATCACGGCGGCCATCGCGCCCGACGGCCGCGTGCTCGGCACGCTGCCGCCATTCACGCGCGGTGCGCTGCAGGTCGAGGCGCAGGCGTTTGCCGGGCTGACGCCCTATGCCCGCTGGGGCAACGGGCTGACGCTGCTGCTGGCCCTGCTGGCGGTGATGTACGCCGCTTTGCCGGCGTTCATGAAGGCTTTGCGGCAGCGGCGAAGCCGGTAGAATCTGCCTTTCTCCGCATTCTTCAAGTCATGAAACCCACATTTAGTTCCGCCATCACGCCCGCCAGCGGGCATGAGTCTTCACTGAAAGTCGGCCATAAACCGACTTTTCAAGAAGTCATCCTGCGCCTGCAGAATTTCTGGGACCAGCAGGGCTGCGTACTCTTGCAGCCTTACGACATCGAGGTCGGCGCCGGCACCTTCCACACCGCCACGTTCCTGCGCGCCATCGGCCCCGAACCTTGGCGCGCCGCCTATGTGCAGCCGAGCCGGCGGCCGAAGGACGGCCGCTATGGCGAGAACCCCAACCGCCTGCAGCACTATTACCAGTATCAGGTGGTGCTGAAGCCTTCGCCCGCCAACATCCAGGAACTGTATCTCGACAGCCTGCGCGCGCTCGGCATCGACACCGCCGAACATGACATCCGCTTCGTCGAGGACGACTGGGAGTCGCCGACGCTGGGCGCCTGGGGCCTCGGCTGGGAGGTCTGGCTGGACGGCATGGAAGTCACCCAGTTCACCTATTTTCAGGAGGTCGGCTCGCTGGTCTGCCGCCCGGTGCTGGGCGAGATCACTTACGGCCTCGAACGGCTGGCGATGTACCTGCAAGGGGTTGAGAACGTTTTCGACCTGGTGTGGGCGCCCGGCGTGACATATGGTGACGTCTATCACCAGAACGAGGTCGAGCAATCGACCTACAATTTCGAGCATGCCGATGTCGAGTGGCTGTTTTCCCAATTCTCTAAATTCGAATCCGAGGCCAAGCGCCTGATGGGTCTGGGCCTGCCGCTGCCCGGTTTCGAGATGGTGATGAAGGCTTCGCACAGCTTCAACCTGCTCGACGCGCGCGGCGCGATTTCGGTCACCGAGCGGGCCGCCTACATCGGTCGCGTGCGCGCTTTGGCGCGGGAAGTCGCGCAGGCTTATTTCGATTCAAGAGAAAAACTCGGTTTCCCCATGCAAAAAGAGCCCCCCCCGAAAACGCCGCTAGGCGGCGTTCTCCCCCCAGGGGGCCAAGAAACACTTGGGGGCGGCCCGGCGTGTTTCTTGAAGGCGTCGTGACATGAAAGACACCCTCCTCATAGAACTCCTCACCGAGGAACTGCCACCGAAGTCGCTGGCCAAGCTGGGCCAGGCCTTCCGCGAGCAGGTGCAGAAGTCGCTGGCCGAAGCTGGTTTTATTGATACCGCAAATGCCGGCGAGTGGTTTGCCACGCCGCGCCGGCTGGCGCTGCAATTCGCCGACTGCCTGGCCACCCAACCGGACCGCGTCATCGAGAAGAAAGGCCCGGCAGTGGCTTCCGGCCTTGGCGCCGACGGCAAGCCGACCAAGGCGCTCGAAGGCTTCATGCGCTCGGCCGGCGTCACGTTCGAACAACTGGAAAAGCTTCAGGATGGCAAAGCGGAATACTTCGTCGCCCGCATCGCCAAAAGCGGTGAGGCGCTCGATGCGCATCTGGCCGGCTTTGTCGAGGCGGCGCTGAAGAAATTGCCGGTGGCGAAGATCATGCGCTGGGGCGCCGGCGAGGCGCAATTCGTGCGCCCGGTGCATGGCCTGATGCTGCTGCACGGCGCGCGCATCGTCGCAGGCCATGTGCTGGGGCTGACCAGCCGCAACATCACGCGCGGCCATCGCTTCATGTCGTCTGGCGACATCGTCATTGCGCATGCCAACGATTACGCAACAACACTGGCCACGCAGGGCAAGGTGGTGGCTGGCTATGACGAGCGCCGCGCCATGATCCGCGCGCAGCTCGATACGCTTGCCGCCGATCGGGAATGGCTGCCGGACGAGGCGCTGGTCGATGAAGTCACCGCGCTGGTCGAGTTCCCGGTGGTCTATGAGGCTGGCTTCGAGGCGGCATTCCTCGCCGTGCCGCAGGAATGCCTGATCCTGACAATGAAGGCCAACCAGAAATATTTTCCGCTGTTCGAAGCCGGCAAGCTCAGCAACCGCTTCCTCGTCGTCTCGAACATGCAGGTGGCCGACCCGAAGCACATCATCGGCGGCAACGAGCGCGTGGTGCGGCCGCGCCTGTCCGATGCGCGCTTCTTCTTCAACCAGGATCGCAAGACGCCGCTGGCGGCGCGCGTCGCCAAACTGGGCAACATCGTCTATCACAACAAACTCGGCAGCGTCGGCGAGCGCGTGCAGCGACTGGCGCGACTGGCGGTGACCATTGCCGGCCATCTGGGCGCCGACAAGGCACAGGCGGGGCGCGCGGCACTGCTGGCCAAGGCCGATCTCGTCACCGACATGGTCGGCGAATTCCCCGAGCTGCAAGGCATCATGGGCCGTTACTACGCTCAGCACGACCAGGAACCGGCAGCGGTCGCCGACGCCATCGAAGGCCATTACCATCCGCGCTTCAACGGCGACACGCTGCCGCAGGGCAACATCGCCTGCGCCGTGGCGCTGGCCGACAAGCTCGACGCGCTCACCGGCTTCTTCGGCATCGGCCAGATTCCCACCGGCGACAAGGACCCCTTCGCCCTGCGCCGCGCTGCGCTGGGCGTGTTGCGCATCCTCATGGAAGCACCGCTGCCGCTCGACCTGGCCGAACTGATCGACGCCGCCGCCGCCGGCTTTGCGCCCGGCTTGTTGCAGGGCGAGTTCAAGGCGCAACTCGCCGATTTCATGTTCGAGCGGCTGCGCAATCTGCTGCGCGAAGCCGGCCATGAGCAGAAACTCATTGATGCCGTGCTGGCGCTCAAGCCGACACGCATCGACAAGGTGCCGGCCAAGCTCGCCGCGGTGAAGGCATTCGTCGCCCTGCCCGAGGCGGCAGCACTCGCCGCCGCCAACAAGCGCATCGTCAACATTCTCCGGAAGACCGACGTGGTTTCCGGCGAGGCCGATGTCGCCCTGTTGCAGGAAGCGGCCGAGAAGGCCCTCTTCGCCCGCCTCACGGCAATCACTCCCGCCGTGCGTTCTTTTGTCGCCAACGAGGATTATGCCGATGCCCTGAAGGCGCTCGCCGGTCTGCGCAGCGAAGTCGATGTCTTCTTCGACGGCGTGATGGTGATGGCCGAGGAACCGCTGACGCGCGCCAACCGGCTGGCGCTCCTAAGCCAGTTGGCCGACCTGATGAATCAGGTAGCCGACATTTCCAGGTTATGAGCTTCATGCAAACCGACGAAAAATCAGCTATTCGTCATTCCGGCGAAAGCCGGAATCCACGAATTTCACCAGACCACAAAAACACTGGATTCCGGCTTTCGCCGGAATGACGGGTTTTCAAGGGGCTCCCATGAAACTCATCATCCTCGACCGTGACGGCGTCATCAACCAGGATTCCGATCTCTACATCAAGTCACCGGAGGAGTGGATTCCGCTGCCCGGCAGCCTGGAAGCCATCGCGCGCCTCAACCAGTGGGGCTATCGGGTGGTGGTGGCCACCAACCAGTCGGGCATCGGCCGCGGCCTGTTCGGCATGGATACGATCAACGCCATCCATGACAAGATGATCAAGGCGGCGTCGCATGCCGGCGGCAGCATCGACGCGATTTTCTTCTGTCCGCACACCAACGCCGACAACTGCGGTTGCCGCAAACCCCAGCCCGGCATGTTCAAGGAAATCGCCGCGCGCTACAACATCGACCTCGCCGGTGTGCCGGTCGTGGGCGATTCCTTGCGCGACCTGCAGGCCGCCGCCAGCGTCGGCGCGCAACCCCTGCTGGTGCTGACCGGCAAGGGCAAGAAATCCAGGCTTGACCCGGCCCTGCCCAAGGACACCCGGGTGTTTGCCGACCTTGCCGCTGCCGTAAAACATTTGACCGAATGAAATGATGACCTTCTTGCGTTCCCTGCTGTTCACCATCTTCATGGCCATCACCATGCCGCTCACCGTGATGGCGCTGCTGCTGGTGTTCTGGTTGCCGACCCGCTCGCGCCGGCTGTTTGTCATGCCCTGGGTCCGGCTGGTGATGTGGATGATGCACCACCTGCTGCATATCGAGCAGCGTCTGCTGGGGGCAGAAAACGTTCTGACGACGCCTTGCGTCGTATTCAGCAAACACCAGTCGACGTGGGAAACCTTTGCCTTGCAAATCCTGTATCCCCTGTCCGCATTTGTCTACAAGAAGGAGTTGCACTGGCTGCCCTTTTTCGGCCTGGGCCTCATGCTGGTGCCCTTCGTCGGCATCGACCGCGGCGCGGGCAAGGCCGCGCTCAACCAGGTGGCCGAGCGCGGCAAGCAGCGGCTTGACGAAGGCTATTCCGTAATCATCTTTCCCGAAGGTACCCGTGTCGCGCCTGGGGAGCACCGCCGCTACAAGATCGGTGGCGCCCACCTGGCCGTGCATGCCGGGGTACCGCTCCAGCCGATCGCCCACAATGCCGGCGAATTGTGGGGCCGCCAGAAATTCCTGAAGCATCCGGGCACGGTGACCATCAGCATCGGCCCGGCCATCGACCCGACCGGCAAGACCGCCGAAGAAGTCTGCGCCGCCGCCGAAAACTGGATCGAAACAGAAATGCGCCGCATCAGTCCGGAACGTTACCAACTTTCATGATGCGTGAAACATCACCCCGCATCATGAAAGTCAGCCCCTTCCCATGGCCCCCCACCCCCAGCCCCCGCCCCGGGGCGGGGGGCGAAGTTTGTTCGCTGCGCTCATGGGATTACTCGTCGTCAAATTGTGTATTTCACGTTAACCATGAGCGCAAGGACGCTACAACTCGCGCTGCGGCTTGAAGCCGCCGCCAGCGCCCCCGAGCGGGATGCGCCGTGGTGCGCGGGGAGCGGCGTCGCCTATCTTGGCGAATTTCTGAGACTGGAGCTCGACACGGCCTGTCGCGCGCCCGAGCGCTGCGCCGGGCGGTTGCATCTGCCGCTGCCCCCGGCGGTGACGCAGCGCCAGATTCGCGATGCCGCCGAAAGCTGGCTGCGCGACGAGGCGTTGCGCACTTTCGCCACCATCGTCGCGCAAAAGTCGGCGCTGGCGGTACGGCGCCCCCACCGCATCGCGCTGGTCTTCGGCAAGCGCAGCGACTGGGTGCGGCAGGACGGTGATGTGCTGCGCTGCCACTGGCGACTGATCGAACAGCCGCTCGCCATCATCGAACAGGTGCTCGGCCGCGCTTTGGCTGCCATGCAAGCGGAACCGGTGTGCGACGACCTGTTCGCGCTGGCTTGATGTTCGAACTGATCAAGCAACTCGAACTGTTCCGCCTGCCGCCGGTGTTTGACGGCGCGGCACACAAAACACATCACCTCATTCTCTCCGGCCGCATCGTCAGTTACGCCTTGCGCCGCGATCGCCGCCGCCTGACGCTGAAGATCGACGAGCGCGGCCTCGCCGTGGGCGCGCCGCGCGCCGTGCCGCTGGGCGACATCGAGGCCTTCATCCAAAGCCATGGCGACTGGGTGCTGAAAAAACTTGACGAATTTGCCAGCCGCACGACACTGCGCCATCTACCCATTCACGAAGGCGCGCGTCTGCCGCTCCTCGGCGCGGAAGTCCGGGTGCGGGTGACACCCGGCAACAATCGGGGATTCTGGCAAGCGGATGAATTGTGGCTGGCGGCACGGCCGTCAGCCAACCTGGCCCTGCTGGCCCGCCGCGCCTTGCAGCGCCGGGCGCTGGAACACTTTCAGCCCATCCTCGCGGCGACCGTCCGGCAAATCGACCGTCCGCTGCCGCCACTCGCGCTCTCGTCGGCGCGCACCCGCTGGGGAAGCTGCAGCACAAGCAGCGGCATCCGCCTCAACTGGCGCCTGATCCACCTGCCGCCCAAGCTGATCGACTACGTGATCGCCCACGAAGCGGCACACCTGCTCGAGATGAATCACAGCCCGCGCTTCTGGAATGTGGTGGAAAGACTCCACCCCGACTGGCGCAATACGCGCAACGAACTCAAACGACTGGGCGCGGCGTTGCCGTTGATTTAGTCGCAGTCTCGCCGCCGGGCCGCCCCAAGGCGAGACGGCACGCGGCGCCAGCCGCAAACCGCTCCCCAGCTTGAATGGGAGCTCCCCGTGACAAACGAGCAAAGCGAGTCAACAGTCACCTCCCCCGCGAGGGGGAGGATGGGAGGGGGTGGGCGTTTAATCCCCGCGAGGGGGAGGATGGGAGGGGGTGGGCGTTTAATCCCCGCGAGGGGGAGGACGGGAGGGGGTGGGCCATATGGTTCGCATCCACCACCGCCAACGCCGTCATATTGACCAGCCGCCGCACGGTGGCGGTCGCCGTGAGGATATGCACGGGCTGGGCGGCGCCGAGCAGGATGGGGCCGACGGTGATGCCTTCGCCATTGGTTTCCTTCAGCAAGTTGAAGGCAATATTGGCGGCATCGACGTTGGGCATGATGAGCAGATTGGCTTCGCCAGCGAGGCGGCAACCGGAATAAAGACTGGTGCGAATGGCCTCGTTCAGCGCCGTGTCGCCGTGCATCTCGCCGTCGACCTCCAGGTCGGGCGCACGCGCGGTGATGATTTCGAGCGCGCGGCTCATTTTCTCCGCCGAGGCCGAGCGCACGCTGCCGAAGTTGGAATGCGACAGCAGTGCCACCTTGGGCACAACGCCGAAACGGCGCACTTCCTCGGCGGCCATCAGCGTCAGGTCGGCGAGCAGTGCGGGGTCGGGGTCGTGATTGACATAGGTGTCGCAGATGAACAGGGTGTGGCGCTGCAGCAGCAGCAGGTTCATCGCCGCGAAGCAGCGCGCGCCGTCTTTCAGGCCGATGACGTCCTGCACATGCCGCAGGTGTTCGGCGTGACGGCCGACGGTGCCGCAGAGCATGGCGTCGACATCGCCGCGGCGCAGCAGCATCGCGCCGATCAGCGTGGTGTCGGACCGTAGCGCCTGCTTGGCCATCTCGGGCGTGATGCCCTGCCGGCCCAGCAGCTGGTGATAATCCATCCACAGGTCGCGATAACGCGGATCGGAATCGGGATTGACGATCTCGAAATCGACGCCGGGCCTGATCCTCAGGCCGGCACGCTGCAGGCGCAGCTCGATAACCTCTGGACGGCCGATCAGCACGGGATGAGCGAGCCCCTCATCGCGCACCGCCTGCACCGCGCGCAACACGCGTTCGTCCTCGCCCTCGCAGTAGACGACGCGGCGCGGCGCCTCCTTGGCGGCGGCGAACACCGGCTTCATGACGAAACCCGAGTGGTAGACAAAATTGTTGAGCTGCTCGCGATAGGCCGCCAGGTCGGCGACCGGGCGACTGGCCACGCCGGAATCGGCGGCCGCCTGCGCCACGGCCGGCGCGATCTTGACGATCAGGCGCGGATCGAAGGGCTTGGGAATCAGGTATTCCGGACCAAAGGACGGCGCCTCGCCACCATAGGCCAGCGCCACCACATCGGAGGTTTCGGCCTGCGCCAGCTCGGCGATGGCGCGCACGGCGGCGAGCTTCATCAGTTCGGTGATGGTGGAGGCGCCGGCATCGAGCGCGCCACGGAAGATGAAGGGAAAGCACAGCACGTTGTTGACCTGGTTCGGATAGTCCGAGCGGCCGGTGGCGATGATGGCGTCATTGCGGACCGCCTTCACTTCTTCCGGCAGGATTTCCGGCGTCGGGTTGGCCAGCGCCAGGATCAGCGGTTTGGGCGCCATTTGCGCCACCATCGCCGGCTTGAGCACGCCGCCGGCGGACAGCCCGAGGAAGATGTCGGCAGCGGCAATCACCTCGCCCAGCGTGCGCGCGTCGGTCACTTTGGCATAACGCGCCTTGATCGGATCCATGTCCTCGACACGCCCCGCATACACCACGCCCTTGAGGTCGGTGACCCAGATGTTCTCGACACGCACGCCGAGATTCACCAGCAGGTCGAGACAGGCCAGCGCGGCGGCGCCGGCGCCCGAGGTGACGAGCTTCACCTCCTCGATTTTCTTGCCGACCAGCTTGAGGCCATTGAGAATCGCCGCGCCGACGACGATGGCGGTGCCGTGCTGGTCGTCGTGAAAGACCGGGATCTTCATCCTTTCCCGCAACTTCGCCTCGACGTAGAAACATTCGGGCGCCTTGATGTCTTCGAGGTTGATGCCGCCGAAGGTCGGCTCCATCGCCGCGATGATGTCGATCAGCTTGTCGGCATCGGGCTCGTCCAGTTCGATGTCGAAGACGTCGATGCCGGCAAACTTCTTGAACAGCACCGCCTTGCCCTCCATCACCGGCTTGGCGGCGAGCGGGCCGATGTTGCCCAGCCCCAGCACGGCCGTGCCATTGGTGATGACACCCACCAGATTGGCGCGGGAGGTCAGGCGGCTGGCTTCCAGCGGATTGGCGACGATGGCATTGCAGGCGATGGCGACGCCCGGCGAATAGGCGAGCGCGAGGTCGCGCTGGTTGGTCAGACCCTTGGTCGGCGTGACGGAGATTTTCCCCGGCGTGGGGCTGGCGTGATATTCGAGCGCGGCGGCGGTGAGGTCGATGCCGGGATCGTTGTCTTCCGAGTTCATATGCGCAATCGTGTTGACTGAAAAGCATATCTTACCCTGTGCGAAAATGGCGCACCTCTCAACGGACGGGAATGTCATGAAACGCGTTGTCTTCAATCAGAAGGGTGGGGTCGGCAAGAGCACCATCACCTGCAACCTCGCCGCCATCGCGGCCGCCCGCGGGACAAGGAGTGGCAAAGGATCGCGCACGCTGGTGGTCGATCTCGATCCGCAAGCCAACTCGACCCGCTACCTGCTCGGCGCGGCGGCCGACGGGCTGGAAACCACGGTGACCGGGTTCTTCGACCAGATGCTCAATTTCAAGCTGCGGCCGCAGGCGACCGAGGACTTCATCCACGCCACACCCTTCGCCAATCTGTTCATCATGCCGGCCGATGCCGCCCTCGAAGAATTGCAGGGCAAGCTCGAATCGCGCTACAAGATCTACAAGCTGAAAGAAGCGCTCGATGCGCTCGATTTCGACCAGATCTGGATCGACACGCCGCCGGCCCTGCATTTCTACACGCGCTCGGCGCTGATCGCCGCCGACCGCTGCCTGATTCCCTTCGATTGCGACGAGTTCGCCCGCCGCGCGCTGTATACGCTGCTCGACAATGTCGCCGAGATCCGCGCCGACCATAACGCGGCACTGGCGGTGGAGGGCATCGTCGTCAACCAGTTCCAGTCGCGCGCCACCCTGCCGCAGCAGGTGGTGCAGGAACTGCGCGACGAGGGACTGCCGGTGCTCGAACCGTTCCTCTCCAGTTCGGTGAAGATCAAGGAATCGCACCAGCAGGCGAAGCCGATGATCCATCTCGATCCGCGCCACAAGCTGACCGAGGAGTTCAAGCGGCTGTTCGATACGCTGGAAAACTCGCACAAGCCGGCCAATAAGAAGAAACGTGCCTGAGGAAACGCCGATTAACTTCAGATTCGTCATTCCGGCGAAAGCCGGAATCCAGTGGTTTTCTTCTGGACACCGGCCTGCGCCGGTGTGACGGGGCCGGGTGTATTTCTCACCAAGTTCACTCAGGTTTTTTCGAGTCGAGCGTCAGGGTCACCGGGCCGTCATTCACCAGCCGGATCTGCATGTCGGCGCCGAATTGTCCGGTGGGCACCGGTTTGCCCAGCAGGTCTTCGAGCTTGCCGACAAAACCTTCGAACAGGGGCTGGGACACTTCGCCGCGCGCCGCGCGGCTCCATGACGGGCGGTTGCCCTTTTTCGTCGAGGCATAAAGGGTGAATTGCGAGACCGCGAGGATGTCCCCGCCGGCTTCCTGCACGCTGTGATTCATCACGCCATTGGCATCGGCGAACACGCGCAGGCGCGCCAGCTTGCCGGCCATCCAGTCGAGGTCGGCCTCGCTGTCGCTCTCCTCGAAGCCGGCCAGCACCAGCAGGCCCAGCCCGATGGCACCGACCGGTGCATCATCAACCCGCACCTCGGCTGCGGCAACCCGCTGGACGACCGCTCTCATACCGGGTCGAGCTTGGCGACGGAGAGCGCCAGCCACTTCATGCCGGACGCGCCAAAATTCACCTGCACGCGCGCATCCGCGCCGCCGCCTTCGGCATTGACGATGACGCCGAGGCCGAATTTGGCATGGTGCACGCTCTGGCCGATGTGCCAGCCGCCTTCGCGGCGCGGGCGCGGCGCGGAACCGAAAGTCGGCGCTGGCGACACGGTGGCGAATCCACCCCGCCCGGCACGGGCCGTCAGATACTTCAACAACTCGGCAGGGATCTCATCAAGGAAGCGCGAGGGCAGGTTGTAACGCGTCTGGCCGTGCAGCATGCGTGTCTGCGCGTGGCAGAGGTAAAGCCGCTGGCGCGCCCGCGTGACGGCGACATACATCAGCCGGCGTTCTTCTTCGAGGCCCTTGTCTTCGACCAGGCTGTTCTCGTGCGGAAACAGGCCTTCTTCCAGCCCGCAGATGAAGACGATGTTGAACTCCAGCCCCTTGGCCGAATGGACGGTCATCAGTTGCACGGCGTCGTCACTTTCGCCGGCCTGATGCTCGCCGGCTTCCAGCGCGGCGTGGGTCAAAAAGGCAATCAGTTCAGCCGACAGCTCGCCCTCCGCGCCGACCACGCCCTCCTCGGCAATGAAGCTGCTGGCCGCGCTGACCAACTCGTCGAGGTTTTCCAGCCGGTCGCGGCCTTCCTTGTCGTTCTGGTAGTGCGTGCGCAAGCCGGAAAGTTCCAGCACATGGTCGACCAGTTCGGGCAGCGGCAAATCAGCCCCCCCCGAAAACCTCGCTGCGCTCGGTTCTCCCCCCAGGGGGCTGGAAAATTCTTGGGGCGGCCCGGCGAATTTCCCGGCGGCTTCGCGCAGCTTGGCGATCAACCCGGCAAAGGCCGCCAGCTTCGCCCCGCCCGCGCCGGATACCATTGGAATCGCGGCGGAGAGGCTGCACTGCGCGCCGCGCGCCGCGTCGGACAACTGTTCGATGCTGCGCGCCCCGATGCCACGCGTCGGAAAATTCACCACGCGGGAAAATGCCGTGTCGTCGTTGGCATTGGCGATCAGCCGCAAATAAGCGAGGGCGTGCTTGATCTCGGCGCGCTCGAAGAAGCGCAGACCGCCATACACGCGATAGGAAATGCCGGCATTGAACAGCGCATGTTCGAGCGCGCGGCTTTGCGCGTTACTGCGGTAGAGCAGCGCGATTTCGACGCGGGCGTGGCCATCGTTGCCCAGTGCCTTGACCTCCTCGACAATGAAGCGCGCCTCGTCGCCGTCGGAGTAGGACTCATGCACGCGCAGCGGCTCGCCGGCGCCGGCCTCGGTCCACAGGTTCTTGCCGAGGCGCTGCGGGTTGTTCTTGATGATGGCGTTCGCCGCAGCGAGGATGTTGCCGTGCGAGCGGTAATTCTGTTCGAGGCGGATCAGCCCCCCCCCGAAGTCGCCTGATGGCGACCTCCCCCCCACGGGGGGGCAGCAACACTCGGGGCGGCCCTTCGTGTTGCGGTTCTGCCCCATGAACTCATGCTCGAAGTCGCGCATGTTGCCGACGTCGGCACCGCGGAAAGCATAAATCGATTGATCGTCGTCGCCCACCGCGAATATGCAGGCGCCCTTCGGCGCCTCCAGATAGTCGCCCCCTTTCCCGGAAAGGGGGTCGGGGGGATAGCTCACCATGGAACCACGCTTTGCCTGATCGCGTCCCGCGAGCAGACAAAGCCATCTGTATTGCAGCTTGTTGGTGTCCTGGAACTCGTCGACCAGGATATGGCGGAAACGCTCCTGATAATGCCTGCGCAGCGGTTCGTTGCGCTCCAGCAATTCGTGGCAGCGCAGCAGCAGCTCGGCGAAATCGACCACGCCTTCCTTCTGGCATTGCGCCTCGTAGGCGGCATAAAGCTCGACGCGCTTTTTCGTCCAGTCGTCCCAGGCCTCGACGGCGGCGGCGCGCAGTCCGGCTTCCTTCTGCGCGTTGATGAACCAGGTCAGTTCGCGCGGCGGGAATTTCTCGTCATCGACATTGAGCGACTTCAGCAGGCGCTTGACGGACGACAACTGGTCGGCGGAATCGAGAATCTGGAACAGTTGCGGCAGGCCGGCGTCGCGGTAATGCGCCCGCAGCATGCGGTTGCACAGGCCATGGAAGGTGCCGATCCACATGCCTTTGACATTGATCGGCAGCATGGCGGAAAGCCGGGTGAGCATTTCCTTCGCCGCCTTGTTGGTGAAGGTGACGGCGAGCACGGCCTGCGGACTGGCCTGTCCGGTCGAGATCAGCCAGGCGATGCGTGTCGTCAGCACGCGCGTCTTGCCCGACCCGGCCCCGGCCAGAATCAGGGCGTGCCGGGGCGGCAGGGTGACGGCGGCGAGTTGCGGTTCGTTGAGGCCAGCAAGTAGGTTCAATGCAATACGGTCCGGCGGCCGGCAATGTCTATTTATTGCGGGGCCGCCCGCGGACGCCAGGCGATGGATGGGTGATCCCGAGTTTACACCGCGGCCGGCGGCCCGGACTGCTTGCCCGCCGCATTGCCCAGCAAATTTGGCTGACTGCCGGCGCCCGCCGCCGCGGCGTCTTGCGCTTCGATAGTCGCTACCAGTGTCGGCAGGTCGACGGGTTTGAAGAGTACCGGCCAGCGAACCAGTTGCGCCAAGTCAGTCCAGCCCGGCGAGTTTTCCCCGGTCAGCATGACCGCCCTGAGCGGTCTTTTCACCAGCTGCTGTAGTGAATCAAGCAGTTCGACCCCGCTTGCGCCGGGAAGCCGGAAATCGGAGATGTAGACATCCGCGCTGGCGATTGTCGAATCGGCCAGGGCCTCCTCGGCACTCCCATATGACTTGACGTGCATGCCGAGCGATTCGAGGGATAGCTGGATTGCCTTGGCAACCATGAAGTCGTTATCGATTACGGCAATCCGGCGTCCGAGCAAACCGGAGGCATCCGTTGTACGGATAATTTCCTGGTCGAGCGAGGCGTGTTCCGCTTTCTGCGCCTGGCTGGCCAGCGGCAGCCGGAACTCGAAGACAGTCCCTTTGCCGGAGCGGGAACGGCAGACTATTTCAGTAGCCAGCAGTTTTGCCTGGCGGCGGGCAATCGCCAGGCCGAGACCCAAACCCTTGGTCTTGTCCCGCTCGGGATTGGCAACCTGAAAATACTCATCGAAGATCGTCCGCAGGTGTTCCGGCGCGATGCCCATGCCGGTATCCCAGACCTGCATGATGGCCTGATCACCGCGCCGCCGGATGGCGACCAGAATGCCGCCCCGCTCGGTGTACTTGAGGGCATTGCCAATCAGGTTGCGCAGCAGGCTTTGCAGGAGTTTGGGGTCGGTAAAGAAGGCCAGATCGCCCGGCGGATAATAATATTTGAAGCGCAGGGACCTGGCCGCGGCCAGCGGGGCGAACTCGGCATCGATGTGGCTGAGCAGTTCATGGACATCGATGACCTGTGGTGATGCCAGAATGGCGCCGGCGTCGAGCTTCGAGATATCGAGCAAGGCATTCAGCAGCTCTCCGAGACTCTGGGCCGACAGGGAAAGATAGTCGCTGATGCGTTGCTGCTCTTCATTCAGGGCCGTATTGTTCAGGGCGTCCTTGAACAGATTGATGGCCTGAATTGGTTGCCGCAGGTCGTGGCTGGCCGCGGCCAGGAAACGCGACTTGGTCACGGTGGCTGATTCGGCGGCTTCCTTGGCCGTCAGCAGTTCCCGGTTGGCGGAGTTCAGCGCTGCCGTCCGCTCGAACACCATGGTTTCCAGGTTATTTTGATAGATGGCCAGCTCGTGCTCGCGCTGCTCGATCTCGGCCAGCATCGCATTGAAATTGAGGACCAGCTCGCCGATTTCATCAAGGTGTCCGCTCGACGCAGGCGGGGTGGCGCGCCGCGAGAAATTCCCCTCCTCGCGCACCTGCCGGGATGTGTCGGCAAGTTCCCTGACCGGTTTGACGATGCGGGCGAGGAAGCGCAAACCGAGCCCCATGGCCAGCAACAGGCCGAGCAGTCCGGCGCCAGCCATCAAGGCGCCCTGCAGCAGGAAGTTGTTGCGATAGTCACGCAGGCTGGCGCGGATAAAGATATGGCCGATGGTCGCGTCATCGAACCGGATCGGCTGAAAAAGCGTGGTTGCTGGCAGGAAGAGGTCGAAATCCGGTAAATGTTCGCGCAACGTGCCGAAACTGTCCGGCACCCCGACAGCATCTCCGTAGCTGGCCAGGCGATAACCCTCGGGCAGGTAAACCGCGGCCGCTTCGATCTCCTTGTGGGCGACCAGCATGCGCAGCGCCTCGCCTGCCGCCGTGTTGTCGTGGAAGACGATCGCCGCGCTGGCAGCCACGCCGGCAGCCTGGGCTATGGTGGCCAGCGATTGGCTGAGCTGTCGTTGCTGTTTGTGCCATTCGATCAGCCCCCCGCCGATCATTGCGATGGCCAGCGCGGTGGTGGTGACTACCAGAACCAGCCGGAACAACTGGTAGCGGATCGAGCGACGATCGAAATATGTGCGCAATTGACGCATGCCGCTCTATTCCGCAATGCGGCGCGCCAGCCGCAGTAACTGTGGGTAAATGCGCAACCCGGCGCGTTTGGTTTCGTGCAGATTGATGTCGAAGCGAACGTTGCCCCCCTGCAAGGAGATTTCGATCATGCCGCCATCCGCGACGAACCCGGCATACGCGCCGACCGTCAGCGGGGAACCAATGGCACTCCGCTCCGCAAGCTCCCTCCAGCGCCGGGGCGAATCGACGTAGATCACGCCGCAATCGGCCTGGTGGCGGAAGCGTACCGCAACCAGAGTCTTGTCGCGAACCCGGCGATTGTCGAGGGCTTCGATGGCGGCCATCTGCGCCGGATCGTTGGTGGCGACACATACCCGTAATTGGGTTTCGCCGGCCGCGGTTGCCGGCCACTCGGTGAATTTGATGAAGTTGAACACCAGGGCCGCCCGTACCGACTGTTCCGAGGCGGCTTCGGCCGCCAGGACGGGCGCCGCTGCCGCCAGCAGCCCGGCCAGCCAGAGGCAGACACGGATCAGTATCCATGCTGTCAGGCGGGCAGTTCCGGATGGCTGCATCACGTTATCGGGTGTCGGCCGGCTTAAAATTTGTAGCGCGCTTCTGCAAATACACTGCGTCTGGGCAACGGCAGATTATTGACGAGAGACCTGCTGCTGTGTTCCCGCGCATCCACGTCGAACAGATTGCGGATCGAAGCGGCAAACTCCCAGTCGCGGCGCGGGGAATACCGCACCGTGCTATCCACCAGCGTATAGGCACCGATGGGCGCGCGCGGGTCGCCGGGCGCCAGCGCGTGACGGCCAATCCAGTTGGCCTGGATGTTCCAGTTCCAGCGCGGCATGAATGTCCAGTCGGCGCGCAGGTAGGCGGTTTGTGTAGGCACGACGTTGAATGAGGTACTGTCCTCCCGATGGCTAAGGTTGCCGGAAAACCTGACCGTCTTGCTTGCCTGCCAGATAGCCTCCAACTCAACGCCGTCAGATGTATTGTTGCCCAGATTCTGATACTTGCCCGCGGCATCCTGAGCAATCAGATCGGACTGGGTGAATTGGTAAAGATTGAGACCCAGGCGCAGATCGCGGGATACCAGGTAAGTGAATGACAGGTCCCAGGTTTTTGACCGTTCCGGTGTGAGCTTGTCATTGGGTTGGGTGGCGGCGGTGCGGGCATACAGTTCCAGGTAGGAAGGGGCACGAAACGCCTCGCCATACATCAGCTTCGTCGTCAGCCGGTCGCTGCTCTCCCAGACCAGCGCGAAGCGCGGGTTCAAGGTGCCGCCAAAGTCGGAGTAATGATCATAACGCACCCCGGCGGTCAGTTCCCAGTCGGCCGCCAGGCTCCAGACATCCTGCAGGAACAGGTAGCTGGTCCGGCGCACTTTCTCCGGAGCAAATGCGTAGATCGAACCGGAGATATCCACCAGCGGGCCACCAGCCGGCAGCTGAACCGCATCCGATATCCGCCCGTAATTGACCAGATGCTCGACAGAATACAAGTCTTGCGCGACATGGCCGCCACCCATGCGAATGGCGTGATTCTTCACGCCCGAATACAGGCCGCTGACCTCGAAATTCCACCGGCGCTCGGCCGATCGCATCTGGTTGAGCAATCCGGCAGGATAGAGACCGAGCCTACCGCCATTACAGTGGTCGCTATTTACGCAGACAAAGCCGGGGGGGCGCTCGAGAAACCCGTCGCCCGAGGTGTAATCGAGGTCCTGGTAACGCAACTCGGCATTCAGACCCCAGTCCCTGGCGAACGCCTGGTTGCCGTAAAACAGTGCAAGATTGTAGCGATTGTCACTCCCGCGGGTCAGCGGATCCAGCGTAGCGGCGCCCGTCAGGCCGGTTTCGATGTTTCCGCGCCGCAGGACGTCGGCCTGCAGGCGCCAGTGGCCCTTGGCCATGTAGAAACGGAAATCCTCGCTGTCCAGGCCATAAGCGGCGTGGCCGGGGGCGTAAGAAGCATTGGTGCCGGCATCCCGGTCTTTGCTGGTCTGCCCGTCCACCGCGAAATACGGTTTATGTCCATTGGTGGTGGATACTTCCGCCATCAAACCTATATCGAAACCGTTCCAGCTACCCCCGTGCTGCACCCAAGCCGTTTGTGTGTCGAAACTGCCGGCACGCACGCCGACCTCGGAGCGACCGATCCCGCTCGCGGTTTTGGTGATGATATTGATCACCCCGGCGGACGCATCGGAGCCGAACAGGGCGGAACCGGGGCCGCGAATGATCTCGACCCGGTCGATCATGGTGGTCGATAGGCCGCGCCAGAAAATACCGGGGCCCCAGACCAGGTCCTTCACGGGCGCGCCATCCACCATCAGCAGCGTATTTTGCGAGGTCGCCCCGCGAAACGTCACTTGCGGCCGGAAACCAAACAGGTTGGCGCGGATATAAATACCCGGTACGGTTTGGAGTATCTCGGCGAGATTCCGCGCGCCGGTGGCCTTGATGTCCTCCGCCGTGATCACCGACACGGCGGAGGGTGCCCGGGAAAGCGTTTGTTGCGTACTGGTGGAAATAGTGACCTTGGTCGCCATCAACTCATCCAGGCTGATTGACAACAACTGTGCCACTTCTTCGGCGGTATCCGCATTGGCGGCCTGCGCCTGCAACAGGCCGGCAAACAATAGGGCAAAGGAGCGTTTTTTCATGCTTCCCCAATCGCGTCACGAATTTAACTTTAGGCGAGTTGCAGTTCAGGCTCGGATGATACTTATTTCGCCTCGGAACCGTGAGTCGGGAATGCATCGCGCGGGAAGCATGGTATTTGCCGGTGGGCCGGAAACCGGGAATAACGACTTGCCTTGGCTGGCGTTGAGCTGCTTAACCCAGATAGTAGAACAGCAGGTAGGCGAGCAGCATCACCATCGTCCACAGCGCCATGCTGCCTGTGGGCCAGCTACGGCGCAGCAGGCCGCCGGGGCCGCGTTGCGACGCCAGGCGGCCGATCAGGCCGGTGAAGACGATGGACGCGCCGCGTTCGCCGGCGTTCAGGATTGCGCGCAACGCACCGCCGAACCGCCGCGTCAGCACGGGCAGCGGCTTGCGGTACAGCCAGTCGAAATCGAGGTTGGTGGCGCGCAGTTCGGGCGGATAGATGCGCGTCCACATCAGCACGGAGAAGGCCAGCGCCGAGAACATCAGTAGTTGCAACTGCGCCAGCACGTGAGAGCTCGTATAGGGGGCGTAGTCGACCGGATAGGGCAGCAGGGCATACAGCGGCCCGGGCATCACGCCGATGCCGATGCACAGAAACGCGGCCATCCCCATCGCCACCAGCATGTTCGTCGGCGCTTCCTTGCAGCGCTTGCCGGAGTCGTGGGCGAAGAAGGCGAAATAGGGAATCTTGATGCCCGAGTGATGAAACACGCCAGCCGAGGCGAACAGCAGCACGGCCCAGGTAAGGAAATAGGCTTCGTAGCCGGCGGCCGAAACGATCATCGATTTGCTGACGAAACCGGAAAACAGCGGCACACCGGAAATCGAGGCGGCGCCGATGATGCAGAAGATCGTGGTGAGCGGCATCGACTTGTAGAGCCCGCCAAGTTCGGACCCCTTGACCGTGCCGACGCGATAGAGCACCGCGCCCATGGCCATGAACAGCAAGGCCTTGTAGAGGATGTGCGAGAAGGCGTGCGCCGCCGTGCCGTTGAGCGCCAGTTCGGTGCCGATGCCGATGCCGACGACCATGAAGCCGAGCTGATTGTTGAGGCTGTAGGCCAGCACCTTGCGCAGGTCGTTTTCGATCACGGCGTAGAAGATCGGGAAGGCGGTCATCAGCGCGCCGATGGGGATCAGCAGTTCGGTGCCGGCGAAGCCGCGCGCCAGCGCATAGACGGCCAGCTTGGTGGTGAAGGCGGAAAGGAACACCGTGCCGACTTCCGAGGCTTCCGGATAAGCATCCTGCAGCCAGTTGTGCAGAAAGGGGAAGGCGCACTTGATGCCGAAGGCGAGGAAGATCAGCCAGCCGCCGGGCGCGTCGAGGCCGATGTGGTTGAAGGCGAGTGAACCGGTGGCGTTCCACTGGATCAGGGCGCCGAAGAACAGCAGCATGCCGGAGGCGATCTGCATGATCAGGTAACGCATTCCCGCCTTGAAGGCGGTCTGGCGGTTGCCGCCGGCCCAGACGAGGAACACCGAGGTGATGGCGGTGAGCTCCCAGTAGACGAACAGCGTCATCAGGTCGCCGGCGAACACGGCGCCGATGGCGCTGCCGGCATACAGGAAGCCGGCGGTGGCCTGCAGCGGCGAGCGCACATGCAAGGCATAGATCGCCGAGATCAGCGTGGCGATCATGAAAATCCAGCCGAACACCATGCTCCAGCGGTCGACGCGCAGCGTCACCAGTTGCTGGCCGATGAACTGCACCACGCCGAAATCGCCGGTCGTCAGTTGCGACAGGTGGAACAGGCCGAGCAGCGGCAACAGCACCAGGTAGGCCGAGCGCAGCCGGCCGGACAGCAGGGGGATCAGCAGGCTGCCGGCGATCAGCGTCAGGCCGGGCGAGATCTCAGCGATCGTCATAGTAGTTTTCCGGCCGGATCAGCACGCGCCGCAGCAGCTTGGCCGCCAGCACCAGCACGACGCAGGCGATCAGGCCGTAAAAGCCATGAAAGCCGAAGACATGCTCGATCTCGACTTCGCCGTGTTTGTCGATGAAGAGTTCGGCCAGCAGCAGCAGGCCGCAGGCGATCCACACCGAGTAATAAACCTTGCGGACGTTCTCGGCGCGGTCCAGCCAGCGCGGCGTTTCGTTCGTATTCGGCGCATTCATGGTCGCACGACTCCAGCAACCCCCTCGGCAAGACGCAGGGCGGTATCGGGGAAGAAAAACAGGGCAATCGTCAGGCCGGCGGTACAGGTCAGCGCAATCACCATCGGCAGCGGCGCCTCGCCGTGCGGATGATGTTCAGCCTCTTCCGACAGCGGCCGGAAGAAAGCGCGATGCAGGATCGGCAGGAAGTAGGCGGCATTGAGCAGCGTGCTGGCAAGGATCACCGCGGCGGCAAACATGTTCTGCGTCGCCCAGACGCCGGACATGATGAACCACTTGCTGATGAAGCCGGCGAAAGGCGGAATGCCGATCAGCGACAACGCGCCGATGCCGAAGGCAGTCATGGTCCAGGGCATGCGGCGGCCGATGCCGTCGAGCTGCGACACCTCGGTCTTGTGGGCCGCCGTGTAGACCGAGCCGGCGGCGAAGAACAGCGTGATCTTGCCGAGGGCGTGGGCGGCGATGTGCAGCGCGGCGCCGACGATGGACAGCGGCGCGAGGATGGCGACGGCCAGGATGACGTAGGAGAGCTGGCTTACCGTCGAGTAGGCGAGGCGGCGCTTGAGGTTGTCGGCATGCAGGGCGACGATGGAAGCGGCGACGATGGTGAAACCGGCAATGGCCACCAGCCAGTCGGTGGCGCCGGCCAGCGTGTCGATGCCGAAGACATAGACGACGACCTTGACCACCGAGAACACGCCGGCCTTGACCACGGCCACGGCGTGCAGCAGCGCCGAAACGGGCGTCGGCGCCACCATCGCGGCGGGCAGCCAGCGGTGGAAGGGCATCAGCGCCGCCTTGCCGATGCCGAACATGAACAGCGCCAGCAGCACCATCAGCGCGCCCGCCTCCATGCCGGCGGGCAGGATGCCGCCAGGTCGGAAATCGGTGGTGCCGGCGACGTGCCAGGTGTAGATCACCGCCGGCAGCAGGAACAACACCGAGGTACCCATCAGGATCGCCAGATAAACCCGGCCGCCCTGCTTCGCCTTGTCGGTGCCGGCATGCGTCACCAGCGGGTAGGTGATCAGCGTCAGCACTTCATAGAACAGGAACAGCGTCAGCAGGTTGCCCGCGAAGGCGATGGCGAGCGCGGCGGCAATCGACAGCGCGAAGCAGACGTAGAAGCGTGTCTGGTGCTTTTCTTGGTTGCCGCGCATGTAGCCGATCGAATAGACCGAATTGACGATCCACAGGCCTGACGCGATCAACGCGAACAGCATGCCCAGCGGCTCGACGCGGAAGGCTAGGGCCAAGCCGGGCAGGGGTTCGAGCAGGACGAGTTCCGGCCGGACACCCGCCAGCACCGGATCGAGCAGTTGCACGACGCAGGCGAAGAGTGCGGCGGCCGTCGCGAGCGTGATGCCTTCGCGCAGATTGGGCAATTTGCCGGCCAGCGCGATGCCGAGGGCGCCCAGCAGGGGCAGGACCAGCGCGGCGAGAATGAAGTGTTCCGCGTTCATCGGCCGATCTTCACCAGTTGTTGCGCGGCATCGAGCGCGGAACCGACGGTGATCGACGTATCCAGGCCAAACCAGATCGTCGCCGCGACCAGCAGCAGCGCGGGGATCAGCATCGACAGCGGGGCTTCGCGTTTTTCAAACCCGGCGGGCGGGGCGCGGAAGTAGGCGACCTCGACAAAGCGCCAGACATAGGCGACGGCCAGCAACGAACTCAGCACGATTGCGCCCACCAGCCACCATTGACCGCGCTCCATTGCCGCGAGGATCAGATACCACTTGGTAACAAAACCGGCAGTACCTGGCACGCCGATCAGGGAGAGGCCGGCGATGACAATGCCGAAGCAGGTGAGCGGCATGCGCTTGGCGAGTCCCTCAAGCCGATCAAAAGTCGGCGCTGGCGGTACGGCGCCAGGCTTCGCAAGACCCAGCACCATGCCGCCAATCAGCAGGAAAATCGCGCCCTTGGCGATGCCGTGGTTGAACAGATGCACGATGGATGCCGTCAGCCCATTCACCGAATCGAAGGACAGCCCGAGCGTGATGTAACCGATCTGGCCGACGCTGGAATAGGCGAACAGGCGCTTGAGGTTGTTCTTGAAAATGGCAACGAAACTGGCGCCGAACATCGCCATCAGCGACAGCCAGAGCATGATCTGCGGCAGCGGCAATTGCTGGAACACCAGGCTTTCGCCGAACACCGAGTAATAGAAGCGGATCAGCACATACACCGAGACCTTGGTGGCGGTGGCGGCGAGAAAGGCGGTGACGGCCGAGGGCGCGTAAGTGTAGGCGTTGGGCAGCCACTGGTGCAGCGGAAACAGCGCCAGCTTGAGCGAGATGCCGACGGTGAGGAAGGCCAGCGCGGCGAGCACGGGACGGTAGCTCTCGACCTCGCGCAGGCGCAGCGCCATGTCGGCAAGATTGAGCGTGCCGGTCAGCAGATACAGGAAGCCGATGCCGATGACGATGAAGGTGGCGCCGATGCTGCCCATGATCAGGTACTGAAAGGCGGCCGTGAGCGCGCGGCGGTCGCGGCCCAGGGCGATCAGCACATAGGACGAGAGCGACGAGATTTCGAGGAAGACGAAAATGTTGAAGGCATCACCGGTGATGGTGATGCCCAGGAGGCCGGTGAGACAAAGCGCGAACATCGAATAGTAGAGATAGTGCAGTTCGCGCGGAATCTCGCGCAGGACGCTGGCGCGGCTGTAGGGCAGCACCACGGCCGCCATGCCCGAAACGAGCAGCAGGACGAAGCTGGTCAGACGATCGACGCGGTACTCGATGCCCCAGGGGGGTGGCCAGCTGCCGATGTGATAGGAGATCACACCACCGGCATCCAGTTGGTCAAGCTGCAGCCAGAGTCCGATCGCGGTGGCAAAGGCGGCCCAGGCCGCCGCGGTCACCACGGCGAAGGCGGCCCCGCCGTGACGCAACAACACGGCCAGCGGCGCCGCCAGCAAGGGCACCACCACTTGCAGGGCGGGAAGATGCGCGGCGATGCTCATGCGGGCATTTCTTCCGCGTCCTCGATGGCATTATCCCGCGCAAGAATTTCGTCTTCCTCGATGCTGTCGTAAGCCTCGCGGATGCGCACCGCCAGCGCCAGGCCGAGCGCCAGCGTGGCGACACCGACGACGATGGCGGTAAGGATCAGCACATGCGGCAGTGGATTGGAGTACACGCTGTAACCCGGCGCAATGATCGGCGCGGTGCCGCCAATCAATTTGCCCGGCACGATGTAGAGCAGATACACCGAGGTCTGGAAGATCGAGAGCCCAATCATTTTCCTGATCAGGTTGCCATGCGCCATGATGATGAAGAGGCCGGCGACCATGAGGAAAACCGTAACGATGTAGCCGAAATGCTCGAGCACGGCTATTCCTCCGGATCTTCGTGCGCATTGCCCGCGACACTACGCGAGGCGAACATGTAGAAGATTTTCAGCATCACGCCGGAGACGGTGGTGGCCACGCCGACCTCGACCCAGAAGATACCGCGGTGTTGGCCGATCACCGGATTCTTGTCGAGTACGAAATAGTCGAGATAATTGCCGCCCAGCAACATGCCGGCAACGCCGACACCCGCGAAAATCAGTACGCCGCTGGCCAGCATGGTTTCAACCAGCCGATCGGGAACCGCCTGGCGGGCGCGCTCGAGGCCGAAGATCAACGCATAAAAAACAATGCCGGTGGCGAAGATCACGCCGGCCTGGAAGCCGCCGCCCGGGCCGAAGTCGCCATGGAACAGCACATAGATGGCGAACAACAGGATGAAGGGGATCAGCAGCTTGCCGACCACCCGGAGGACGAGATTATTTTCCATCCACGTCCCGTCCGGACTTGCGGCGACGCAGCAGGGCAATGATGCCCGCTCCGGCGGTAAACACCACCGTGGTTTCCCCCAGGGTGTCATAGCCGCGGAAGCTCGCCAGCACCGCCGTCACGACGTTGGGGACATCGACCTCGTTTTCCAGGTAACGCGGCACGACATGCTGATGAATCGGCGCCTGCGGGTCGGCGAAGTCGGGCAAACCCATGACGCCGTAGACCAACAGCAGGCCGGTCGAAACCGCAACGACCAACGGCAGCCAGGGCCGGTGCGCGGGTTTTGCCTCTTCGCTCTTGCACAGGCGGAGCGCGCCGAGCAGCAAAACCGTGGACGCCCCCGCGCCGACGGCCGCCTCGGTCATCGCCACATCGACGGCGTCGAGGGCGACCAGCACGGTGGCCATCAGGAAGCTGTAGATACCCGAGAGCACGACCACGGCGAACAGATTGCGGGTGCGTGCCAGTACCCATACCGAGAAGGCCATCAGCACCAGCAGGATGTTGATGATCAGGGTTTCGATGAGGGTTCTCCCTGCTTTGCGAGTAACGGGGTTACACCCCGCAACATCGCCGCACGCACCAGCGCATGACTGGCCGTCGGGCTGGCGAAGAAGATCAGGAGGCCGATCAGCAGCAGCTTGGCGGCGACCAGCGTGAAGCCGGCCTGCAGTACGAGACCGAGCAGGATCAAGTCGGCCCCCAGCGTCTCGAGCACGCTCGCTGCGTGCACACGCGTGTAGAAGTCCGGCATGCGCAGCAGTCCCCAGGCGCCGACGAGGCAGAAGAACGCTCCGGCGAGCAAACAGAGCGCACTGGCGATGTCGATCAGGAGGCTCACCGCTTCTCCTCCGCGCCAGCGGCTCTCTCAGCGCCCGCGGCACCCAAATCGCCCCGATCGAAGAACTTGAGCACGGCGATCACGCCAATGATGTTGAGCAGGCCATAGGTGAGGGCAATATCAAGAAAATCGGGCCGGCCGTTGAGGAAGCCGAACAGGGCGAGCAGCAGCATGGCGCTGGTGCCGATGGTGTTGGCCGCCTGCAGGCGGTCGAACACCGTCGGGCCCAGAGCGGCCCGCGCCAGCGCCAGCACGACGCAAACGAGCACCGCCAGCGTGGCCGCCGCCAGCATCATGCTCATGCCTTGCCCTCCAGCTCGGTGCAGCGGCGATCCATCTCGCTGCCGGCCAGGCCTGCGGCGGCTTCGCGTGTCAGGGCATGGACGAGGAAGCGGCCGGGCGCCACTTCAACGGAAATCGTGCCGGGTGTCAGGGTGATTGAGTTGGCATGGATGACGAGGCCGAGATCGGTGCGCTGCGTCGGGGTAAATTCGACCAGGGTCGGCGAAATCGGCAGGCGCGGATCGAGGATGCGCCGGCTGACATCCCACGCCGACTTGAGGATTTCCCCGCCCAGCCAGGGCCAGTAGGAGAAAAATGCACGCCAGGCAAGCTGGATGGGGAAGCCCTCGGCATCGACGATGTTCATGCGCCGCGCCAGCAGGAAAACAAATAGCGAGCAACCGGCACCCGACGCCAGCAGAAAGGGCGTAAACATGCCGGACAGCAGCAACCAGAACAGGAAAAGGCACAGGAATAGGCTAAAGCTGCGCAACATGCTGGATTTTCGCGTCGCGTCGAAGGCGGTCAGTGTGTCGGTAAAGGTATATAAGAATCCTATCATGGGGATACCGATCACTAGGCATCTACCCCATCAGGATAGGTATCCAATAATAACGCGACACTTTGAGCGCCCACAAAGCGTTGCGTGAAGCCAACAGCCCCTTGAAAAAATCGGCAAGCTGAATCTATGTTATGTTGCAGCGCACAAATTGCGCGTATGATATATCCAAAGTGCCACAAATGACATGCCACGAGTCGCCTCACGAGGGTCGCTTGCGGCGGAAGGGACCGATCATGAAATCGAAAATTTGCAGCCCGAAACTCCTGCCCTGGCTGGCCAACAAGGCTGGCATTTCCTTACAGCGCGGCGAGGATCTCTGGCTTGACGCCCAACGCCATGCCGCCCTGGTCACCGGTGCGACCGAAACGCCGGCCTACTGGGAAGCCGCCATGGATCGCCTGTTTGAGCTGGTGACTGCCGAATGCCTGCAGGCGGATGTCAATTCCTTCGGCTGGCGCCGCTGGACGCGCTTCAACCAGAAAATGTGGCAGGCCCCGGTAGAGGTCTTCGACGCCTTCACGCTGAACAATACGCGCGGCTGGAACACGCTGCGACCAACGCAAGTCGGCTGACGGTCTCTGGCCCAAACCGCGGGCGCCGCCGGGAGGGTGGGCGCGTATAATTTGGCGCTTTGTCGAAACACGCTAAACGCGCATCCCGGCCATGCAGGAAAAATACCAACCCGCTGCAATCGAGCAGGCCGCCCAGGCCCACTGGCACGCCACGCGCGCCTTCAACGTCACGGCAGACACGGCCAAGCCGAAGTATTACTGCCTGTCGATGTTCCCCTATCCGTCGGGCAAGTTGCACATGGGGCATGTGCGCAACTACACGATCGGCGACATGCTGGCCCGTTCGCACAAGATGCGCGGGTACAACGTGCTGCAGCCGATGGGCTGGGATGCCTTCGGCCTGCCGGCCGAGAACGCGGCGATCCAGAACAATGTGCCGCCGGCCAAGTGGACCGACGACAACATCGCCTACATGAGGCAGCAGCTCAAGTCGCTGGGTTTCGCCCTCGACTGGGAGCGCGAGCTGGCGACCTGCAAGCCCGACTACTACAAGTGGAACCAGTGGCTGTTCCTGCGCATGCTGGAAAAGGGCATCGCCTACAAGAAAACCCAGGTGGTGAACTGGGACCCGGTCGACCAGACCGTGCTCGCCAACGAGCAGGTGATCGAGGGGCGCGGCTGGCGCACCGGCGCGCTGGTCGAAAAACGCGAGATCCCCGGCTACTACCTGGCGATCACGCAATACGCCGACG
>CAZOMI010000037.1:12646-28257 GCA_964580925.1 uncultured Methyloversatilis sp. | reverse complement strand
CCATAGCGCCACGCGAAGGTACCTGCCGGAGCCCAGAACAGCCGGTCGTTGCTCATGCCATATTCGTGCAAATGGGTGACAAGCTCATGGGCCTGTACCCCGCCAACCACGGGTTGGTCAGGCTGGAATGCCATGCGTCGCACCAGCGTGTCACCGTGAATATCCTCTATGGTGCAGGTAATGCCGGCACATGCCCGCAGTTTCCTTTCGGCGCATGCTGCCAGATCGGCTACCAGTTGATCGCGCCTGGCCTGGACGCTTTCGCGCTCATCCTGAATGGCCTGCCAGTTGCGCATTTGCTGCGCATGAGCCGCTTGTGTCAGGCGCCAGCCGGCTTCTTGCGTGGCCGAAAGTTTTGCGCCGCCCTTGGCAATCGTCATGGCGAGCGCCATGTATTGCTTGAAGCCGGCATCACTTGACAGCATCTGCGCCAGTTTTTCGCTGAATGCCGCGATGCTTTTCTCGGTCTGCAGGCGCGCCTCTTCAAGCTCGGCGACTTCTTGTTCGTGACGGGTGAAATCCGGGACCAGCAGGGCGACGATGGTTTCGATGTCCTTGCGCGCCCCGCTCTTGGCAATCCTGATCTGTTTGCCGGCAATCGCACATCCTTCGGCAAATTCGATGTTCACCTCCTCGCCCAGAATGTCGCAATTGACGGCGTGCTTCACCGTCACGCGGCTGCCGACAATCCTGCTGCTCTCGGCGAACTCGACATGGATTTCGCCCCCGCGCGCATCCAGCACAGCCCGCGAAGCGCGTCCTTCGACAGTGATGCAGCCCCCGGGGCTGTCGACTTGGCCGCCGGCCAGACAGGATTTGAGCAGTACCCGTCCGCCATGGGAAATGATGTTTCCATATACGTCGGCAAAGAAGGTCATGTGGCGACCTTCAACGACACGCCGTTCCTGGACTTCGCCATGCTCCTCGAATTCGTCACCGGCCAGCGATACATCGCCGGTGGTGCGCATGCTGACGCCTTCGTGGCTGACGATTTTTTCGGTCACCGAGATCAGGTGGTTCTGCTTGTCGATGCCGAGGAAGCCGTCCATTGCCGAAACAATGAATTCGCCCTCGGCACAGCGCTCGACGCGGGTACCCGGCCCGGCCTGGGCCGCCAGATCGAAGTCCTTGGGGAGGGCCGGTTCCAGCAACTGACCCGTCACGCTGCGACCGGACTTGCCCAGCCAGCGTGGTATCTTCTTCAGCAGCCGGATATCGGCGGTGATTTGCGGGAAGCGGTTCTTGAAATGACGCAGGTCCATGCGGCCATTCGGCAGGATCATTGGTGCGTTGTCACGATGCAGTGCCGTGGTTTTTTCCTCGATGCCGGCGTCCTGCCCGATGGTGGGCTGCAGTGCATGCGCAATCACCAGCCGTGTCGGCTGGCTGGCTTGAATCGTCTCGCGTACCTCTTTCTCGGCAATGCCGTAGCGCACCCCCTTGTCCCACATCGCGGAGATGAATTCGTCGAAATCCAGCCGGGTCGGCACGCGGCGTTTCCTTGTTTCTTCACCAATTATTTCGACGCTGCCGTCTTCCCCCGGCGGACCGAACAAGGGCAC
This sequence comes from uncultured Methyloversatilis sp., assembly GCA_964580925.1. Taxonomy (GTDB): domain Bacteria; phylum Pseudomonadota; class Gammaproteobacteria; order Burkholderiales; family Rhodocyclaceae; genus Sulfuricystis. Next base: position 26,695 of record CAZOMI010000037.1, on the reverse strand, counting down.
CTTTTCCTCGACCTCGATTTCCACCGGGGCGAACAGGTATTCGGCCTTGCTTTTGTCGGGAGAAATCTTCACTGCCTGATACAGGGCGCGGCGTTCGGCCGGGAAGGGCACGATGGCGGCAGCCAGCCTGACCGGGCCACTTTTCAAGTCCTCCTGGCCATATAGCAAAGCCTGGAATACCGCATAGTCGAGATCGGTAAAGCGCGCTGCGGCTGCGGACACCCGGTCGATGAAGGTCAGGAAATCCTGCCCCCCGGCCACCTGCGGATCGACAAACAAACCCGTTGCTCGCCGTTCGATGAAGGCCGGCAGCAGCACTTCGCCTTCCTTGAGGTCGGCCATCCCGCCCACGGCACTCGGCAGTGGCGTGACTGCAGGCAGTTCCGCGCCATCGCCCGGAGTCTGTTGTGCTGCCTTGCTTCCCCCGTTTTCGTTCATGGTCACCCTGATTTGCCCTTGTGCTTGATTGCCCGCTGCCCGCAAGTATCGTTAGAATGGCGCAAAATCGCAATGACGCGGGTGTCGTATAACGGCATTACCTCAGCTTCCCAAGCTGATGAAGAGGGTTCGACTCCCTTCACCCGCTCCACTTTCCCCATGCCCACCTTCGCAACACGCCTGATCGACTGGCAACAAAGCCGCGGGCGCCACGACCTGCCGTGGATGGGAACCACCGACCCCTATCGGGTCTGGTTGTCGGAAATCATGTTGCAGCAAACCCAGGTGGCGACGGTGATCGGCTACTACACACGGTTTCTCGCACGCTTTCCCGATCTGGAGGCACTCGCCGCTGCTCCTGTCGAAGAAGTCATGGCGCTGTGGAGCGGCCTCGGCTATTACGCCCGCGGGCGCAACCTGCACGCCTGTGCCCGCACCCTGGTCCTGCAGCATGGCGGGCAATTTCCCCGCGACCCGGCGGCGCTGGTCATGTTGCCGGGCATTGGCAGATCCACGGCCAACGCAATTGCCGTGTTTTGTTTCGATGCCCGTGTCCCCATCCTTGATGGCAACGTCAAACGGCTGTTGTGCCGCTATCTCGGCATCACCGGTTTTCCCGGCACGTCCGTTGTAGAAAGTCGGCTTTGGCGGGACGCCGCCAAATTGCTGCCAGACAGACAGGTGGCTGCCTACATCCAGGCGCAGATGGACATGGGGGCGACGGTCTGCACGCGCCGCCAGCCGCGCTGCACGGCCTGTCCGGTTGCCGACGGGTGTTTCGCCCGCCGCGAACAGCGCGTCGCCGAATTGCCGACGCCGCGCCCGAAAAAAACATTGCCTGAACGCACGATAAGTCTGCTGGTACTGCGCGCGGAGAATGCCGTCCTGCTGGAAGCCCGCCCGCCAGCCGGCATCTGGGGCGGGTTGCTGTCGCTGCCCGAGTTGCCCGTGGGGGCAGAAGTGGTCGATTTCTGTGCCCGACGACTGGGAGCGCGCGTGAGCGCCGTCGCGCCAGCGCCGACTTTTGTGCACGGCTTCACGCATTTCCGTTTACGTATTCAGCCGCTGGTCTGCGCGGCGGCCAGGGAGCTACAACTCGCAGAACCGGCATTGCGCTGGGTTGAAATGGACGCGCTGGCGCAGGCTGCCTTACCTGCGCCGATCCGCGCCATGCTTAGCGCGATTCCTTGATCAGCCGATCGTGCGTCGCTTGTATCGGCCGGGCATTGTTCGGGTATAGCCGGGCAAAGATGGCAATCTGCTCGGGCGAAATCTGCCGCGGTTCCTTGAAGACCATCCACCGCACATTCTCGGTGCAGGGCGGCCTGGTCAGCGAACCCATGTGGGTGTAGTACTCGCGCCCGACCGGGAGCAATTTGGCCAGGTCGATGGCGACGCTGGGTGGGGTCACACTCATGCCGACTTCAAGGGGCATGTGGTTCCACAAGGCCTGGATGAGCGGATTCTCGGCGCCCCTTTCCAGCAGCACGGCGATGATCGCCATGTTGTTGTCGTAATCCTTGTGTATCAGGTGCACCGCCATGTCGTAGGGCTTGCCGTTGATGCGGACTTCGGCGGGGCGATGAAACTCGAAGCCCTGCAGTTGATAGACGCGTCCTGTCACGGTGATCGTGCTGCCTTCGGCAACATCGACCTGAATGGTATGGCCATTATCGGTAATGCGGAACAGGGTATTGCGATAGTCGAAGTGGATCGGTTCGAGGTCGACCTTGATGCCACCACGAATGTCGATCGGCGACTGCCGCTTGCCGGTGCCGCACAGGGCGTAATTGGGATGCAGTTTCGCCCAGTTTTCGGGTGCGCCCAGGCCGGCATATCCCCAGCGCACATTTTCAAAGGATTGCGCCGGAGGAGCCAGTTCTTCGGGCGGTGGTTTCCTGGGCGCCACCTTGCGCGGGCCGGAAGTCGCCAGTTGCAGTTCGCGCTGCTGGCGGGTGAGCTCCTGCACGGGTGCCGGCCCGGCTTTCCTGGGTGTGGTGAGCGTAGCCGGTGGCGTCGCGGCTGCCTTCGCCGCTGGCGGTGGCGTGGCCGGCTTTGCGGCAGGCGCGGGGGGCGGCGCAGGGGCGGCCGTCGGATTGGCACCCTTATAGGGATCTTCGGCCTTGGATTTGTCGATCACGGGCAGTTCAAACATACGTGGCTTGTCCGCCACCATCATGCGCCGTGACGGCGTCGCGTCGCCGGCACTGACCATTTCCGCATGCATGGCGCGTGGGGCGGCATCCTTGGCTGCCGTGCTGGCTGCAGCGGCCTGCTGGGCGGCGCGCGTTGCTGCCTGCTGCCTCTCGCCGGCGGTGCGCGGCGCGCATACTTCGTCCATCAGGCGGGCGTCGAAACTGTCTGGCTTGGCCGTGATCTGGCGCTTGTCGACCACCTTCTCGGTTTTCATTTTCTGGCTGTCGAGCAGGTACACCCGTTGCTGCGTGGAAAAACTGCCTTTGGCACAGTCGTAGTGGTTGAGTGCCTGCACGGTGGTGTAGCGAATCTGGTTCTCGAAATCCAGCACGGGATGGTCGAGGGTCAGGCGGGTCCATGCGGCGGTATTGCCACCAGGCAGGCGGCTGATGCGACTCTTGTCGATTTCGACGGTACTGCCGGCATTGCTAGCCACCGCCTGCCACTGCGCGGGCGCAGCCAGTGCCTGGCCGGATAGCAGCGCAAGCGCCAGAACGACAACGGTCATGTGGTCTCTTGCGGACATGGAATTCCCTTTTTTCTTTACGTCAGCGGATTTACGGCAGGTTTCTCACGCACTTTAGCCGTGGTGGCAGTGGAGCAATGCTCATCGGGAGAAACGCTGCTCTTCTGTAAAATTCCGTTTTGCTGGCGTGGTTGCTTTCCCGCGCCGATTCCAGTAGCTTCGGGCGCACTCCCCAATACGCTCCACAACAGAGATTACGCATATGAATGCCCACGAAAAATTCATCGCCGCCCAAGCCCAGGTCGATGGCGCCGCTATCCAGCCTTTGCCCAATTCCCGCAAGGTTTACGTTACGGGTTCGCAAGCCGACATCCGCGTGCCGATGCGCGAAATATCGCAGGCCGATACGCCCACCAGCATGGGCGGCGAAAAAAATCCGCCGATTTTTGTCTACGACACATCCGGCCCCTATACCGATCCGACCGTGAAAGTCGACCTGCGCCAGGGCCTTGCGCCCCTGCGCCAGGCCTGGATCGAGGCGCGCGGCGACACCGAGTGCCTGCCGCAGCAATCCTCGACCTACGGCCGTGCCCGGCTGGCCGATCCGGAGTTGGCCGGGCTGCGCCTCGACCATGCGCGCACTCCGCGGTGCGCCAAGTCAGGCATGAATGTCAGCCAGATGCACTATGCGCGGCGCGGCATCATCACCCCGGAGATGGAATTCGTCGCGATCCGCGAAAACCAGCGACTGGACGGCCTGGGCGAACAGCTGTGCCGCCAGCATGCGGGGGAAAGCTTTGGTGCCGCCATCCCGCGGGTGATCACTCCCGAGTTCGTCCGCAGCGAGGTCGCCCGCGGTCGCGCCATCATCCCCAATAACATCAATCACCCGGAGTCCGAGCCGATGATCATCGGCCGCAACTTCCTGACGAAAATCAACTGCAACATCGGTAATTCGCCGATCGTCTCCTCCATTCAGGAGGAGGTCGACAAGATGACCTGGTCGATCCGCTGGGGCGGCGACACGGTCATGGACCTGTCGACCGGCAAGAACATCCACGAGACGCGCGAATGGATCGTGCGCAACTCGCCGGTGCCGATCGGCACCGTGCCGATCTACCAGGCACTGGAAAAGGTGGATGGCAAGGCCGAGGACCTGACCTGGGAAATCTTCCGCGACACGCTGATCGAACAGGCCGAGCAGGGCGTGGATTACTTCACCATCCACGCCGGCGTGCTGCTCCGCTACATTCCGCTGACCGCCAAGCGCATGACCGGCATCGTCAGCCGTGGTGGTTCGATCCTCGCCAAATGGTGCCTCGCCCACCACAAGGAGAACTTCCTCTACACGCATTTCGAGGACATCTGCGAGATCATGAAGGCCTACGACGTCGCCTTCAGCCTCGGTGATGGCCTGCGTCCCGGCTCTATCCAGGACGCCAACGACGCCGCGCAGATGGGCGAACTGGCGACGCTGGGCGAACTCACGCAGATCGCCTGGCGGCACGACGTCCAGGTGATGATCGAGGGGCCGGGGCACGTGCCGATGCACATGATCAAGTTCAACATTGACGAGCAGTTACGCCTGTGTGGCGAGGCGCCCTTCTACACGCTCGGCCCGCTCACCACCGACATCGCGCCGGGCTACGACCACATCACCAGCGCCATCGGCGCGGCCATGATCGGCTGGTATGGCACGGCGATGCTCTGTTACGTGACGCCGAAGGAACACCTCGGCCTGCCGGACAAGAACGATGTCAAGGACGGCATCATGGCCTACAAGATCGCTGCGCATGCCGCCGATCTCGCCAAGGGGCATCCCGGCGCGCAGATGCGCGACAATGCGCTATCGAAGGCGCGCTTTGAATTCCGCTGGGAAGATCAGTTCAACCTCGGCCTCGATCCGGACAAGGCGCGTGAATTCCACGACGAGACCCTGCCGGCGCAGGGCGCCAAGCTCGCCCACTTCTGCTCCATGTGCGGGCCGAATTTCTGCTCGATGAAAATCACCCAGGACGTGCGCGACTTCGCGGCGAAGCAGGGCATCAGCGAACAGGATGCCCTGGCCAAGGGCATGGAGGCCAAGGCGGTCGAGTTCGTCAAGCAGGGTGGCGAGGTTTACCAGAAGAAGTAGGGCAAATCCGGCCCGCACGGGGACCGCGACAGCCGTTTACAGAAGAACCAGGTTGTCGCGGTGTACCAGTTCCGCTTCGTCCAGATAGCCGAGCCGGCTTTCGATTTCCTGGCTGGCATGCCCGGCGATCCTTCTTGCCTCGGCGCTGGCGTAATTGATCAGGCCGCGCGCCACTTCCGTCCGCTTGAGATCAAGGCAGGCGATGGCCGCGCCGCGCTCGAACTCGCCTTCAATGCCGAGCACACCGATCGGCAGCAGGCTTTTCCCGTTGCGCAGTGCAGTGACGGCGCCGTCATCGATGATGACCGCGCCGGCCAGCCGGAGATGGTCAGCCAGCCATTGTTTACGAGCAGCCAGCGGAGATTTGTTGGCGCGCAGGCAGGTGCCGATCACCTCGCCATTGGCGGCGCGGATCAAGGCCCCGGGTTCCCGGCCACCGACGATGAGGGTATGCGCGCCGCTGCGGGCGGCGCGTTGGGCGGCACGGATCTTGGTGATCATGCCGCCCGTGCTGATGCCGCTGCCGGCACCGCCGGCGATGGATTCGAAGTGGCGGTCTTCCGCATCGCCCTCGGCGATCAGTGTGGCATGAGGATCACGGCGGGGATCGGCCGTAAAGAGACCCGGTTGATCGGTGAGGATGATCAACGCTTCGGCCTCGATCAGGTTGGCAACCAGCGCCCCCAGGGTATCGTTGTCGCCAAAACGGATTTCATCGGTGACGACGGTATCGTTTTCATTGATGATCGGTACCACGCCCAGATCGAGCAGGGTATTCAGTGTCGACCGCGCATTCAGATAGCGATTGCGGTCTGACAGGTCTTCATGGGTCAGCAGTACCTGGGCCGACTTGAGCCCATGTTGAGCGAAGACAGATTCGTAGGCTTGCGTCAGACCCATCTGGCCGACGGCGGCGGCGGCCTGCAGGGCATGCATGGCATGCGGTCGTTTCGACCAGCCCAGCCGTTGCATGCCTGCCGCTATGGCACCGGAAGAGACCAGGACGATCTGCCGGCCGGACTGATGGAGCATGGAGATCTGGCGGGCGCATTCGGTAATGAAATCGGCTGCCAGTCCGGCGCCATTGTTGGTCACCAGGGCGCTGCCCACCTTGACGACGATGCGCTTGCTCGCCGCGATGGATTTACGCATGATCGGGCCGGGTTTCCAGAAACTGCATGATCTTCTGGCACAGGGCCGCACAAGCTTCGCCGGTTGCCGCGGAAACGGCAAAATGCGGTACCACGCCAGCGGCATCACCCGTCGCCGCCAGTGCGCTGGTCAGGGACCTGATTCTTGCTTCGCGTTCCTCCGCGGGGATCAGGTCGATCTTGTTGAAGACAATCCAGCGCGGCTTCAGGAACAGGGCTTCGTCGTAGTTCCTGAGCTCCTCGACAATGGCCTGTGCGTCGGCCACCGGGTCGATTTCAGGATCGAAGGGGGCGACATCGATCAGATGCAGCAGCACGCGGGTGCGTTGCAGGTGCTTGAGAAAGCGGTGCCCCAGGCCGGCGCCTTCAGAGGCGCCGCGAATCAAACCCGGGACGTCGGCGATGACAAAGCTCTGGCTTTCCCCAACCCGCACCACGCCCAGATTCGGTTGCAGTGTGGTAAAGGGGTAATCGGCGACTTTCGGGCGTGCCGCTGAAACGGCGCGAATGAACGTCGACTTGCCCGCATTGGGCAAGCCCAGCAAGCCGACATCGGCAAGTACCTTGAGTTCGAACTTGAGCTCGCGCGCTTCGCCGGCGCCGCCGGGGGTGCACTGGCGCGGGGCGCGGTTGATGCTCGACTTGAAATGGATGTTGCCCAGCCCGCCCATGCCGCCCTTGGCCACAATGGCGCTGGCATTATCGGCATCCAGATCGCACAGCACCTCGCCGGTTTCGGCGTCACTGACCACCGTGCCAACCGGGACGCGCAGGATCATGTCGCTGCCGCCCTTGCCATAGCAGTCAGCCCCGCGCCCATTACCACCATGCTCGGCGCGATAGATGCGCGTATAGCGGTAATCGATCAGGGTGTTGAGGTTGCGGTCCGCCATGACGACGATGTCACCGCCGTGGCCGCCATCGCCACCGTCCGGACCGCCCCGCGGGATATATTTTTCGCGGCGAAATGATGCCGCGCCGTTACCGCCATTGCCGGCGGTAACCGAGATGAGAGCTTCGTCGAAAAATTTCATAGTTAAAAGAAAAAAGCCCCATCCTTCAGGACAGGGCTTTTCTTATCCAGATAGCCGGGTTCAGGCAGCGGGAACGATATTTACATACTTACGCTGTGTCGGCCCCTTGACCTGGAATTGCACGGTCCCGGTGATTTTCGCAAACAGCGTATGGTCCTTGCCAATGCCGACGTTGTCGCCCGGATGAAACTGGGTACCGCGCTGGCGCACGATGATGTTGCCCGCCGGTACCAATTGTCCGCCATAGCGCTTGACGCCAAGCCGTTTTGATTCTGAATCGCGACCGTTGCGTGAACTGCCGCCTGCTTTTTTATGTGCCATTGTGAGCTCCTAATCTGGAATCAGGCGTGGGTTAGATGCTGATTGCGCCGATTTCAAGTTCGGTATAGTTCTGCCGGTGTCCTTGATGCTTCTGAAAATGCTTGCGCCGCCGCATCTTGAAAATGTTGATCTTGGGATGGCGGCCTTGTGAAATGACCTTGGCAGTGATCGACACGCCGGACAGCATGGGGGTACCGATTTTCACGGTATCGCCAGCGCCGACCATCAACACTTGATCCAGGGAAATTTCAGTGCCCACATCTGCCGGTATCTGTTCTACTTTGATTTTTTCGCCAGCGGTAACACGATACTGCTTGCCGCCGGTTTTTATGACCGCATACATGTTGGACTCCAGAAATAGTACTAAAGAACCCGCTATGATAATGGCCCAGCCCGTGCAGGTCAATAAGCTTGTTTATTCATTGACGTAAGCGGGCCGGGTGCCTACCATCACTCCCCCATTTCCAGAAGTGTCGCCGTGAACCTCTCCGCCATATATTCCCTGATCGCCAGCGACATGCAGGCCGTGGATACCGTCATTCGTGAGCGCTTGTATTCCGATGTCCCCCTGGTCCGCCAGGTTGCCGAATACATCATAGCGGGCGGCGGCAAGCGCATGCGCCCGGCCCTCCTGCTGCTGTCATCCGGGGCGGTGGCTTACCCGGGGCGTCAGCACCTTGAACTGGCAGCGGTAGTCGAGTTCATCCACACTGCCACCTTGTTGCACGATGACGTTGTCGATGAGTCGGCGCTGCGCCGTGGCCGGGATACCGCCAACACCGAATTCGGCAACGCGGCCAGTGTGCTGGTGGGCGACTTCCTGTATTCACGCGCCTTCCAGATGATGGTCGGCGTTGGGAACATGCGGGTCATGCAGGTGCTGGCCGACGCGACCAACATCATTGCCGAGGGCGAAGTCCTGCAATTGATGAATTGCCACAATGCGGATATCGATGTCGAGGACTATTTGCGTGTGGTGCGCTACAAGACCGCCAAATTGTTCGAGGCGGCGGCACGCCTGGGCGCCATTCTCGGCAACTCATCCCCGGAAATCGAGGCAGGCCTGGCCGACTATGGTATGCATCTGGGAACGGCCTTCCAGATAGTCGATGATGTGCTGGATTACTCGGGCGAAGAAGGCGAGATCGGCAAACACCTCGGCGACGACCTTGCCGAAGGCAAGCCGACCCTGCCGTTGATCCATGTGATGCGGAATGGCGCGCCGGCCCAGGCGGCACTGGTACGCAATGCGCTGGAGCAGGGCGGGCGCGAGGCTTTTCCGGAAATTATCAAGGCCGTCCAGGCAACCGGAGCGCTCGGCATCGCGATGGACGTGGCGCAGGCCGAAGCGGATCGGGCCAAACAGTCATTGGCGGCGTTGCCGGACACTAATTATCGGGAGGCTCTGATACAATTGTCGGCGTTCGCGATTGCGCGACGACATTGAGTGAAATTCCGCTTGACAAGGCACGTTGGTAAGGCACTGCGGCCTGTTTATTCATCTCGGTGGCGTGGTTCTCTGGTTTAAACAAGTTCGGGGTGTAGCTCAGCCTGGTAGAGTACTGCGTTCGGGACGCAGGAGTCGGAGGTTCGAATCCTCTCACCCCGACCAGCTATTTGTCGATTATCAATGCTTAATCACATGTGCTGGTGACATGCGTGGCCTGAAGCGGGTTCGCATGAGCCTCCGGCCCGCGGAGGGATGAATTCAATGGAAAGCAACAGACCGCCGTGCTGAAAGCGATCCTGCTTATTTCAGCCTTGCTGCTGGTCTATTGGCTGTTCTGGGGCCAGCGGAAGCGCGACGCCGGTGAGCCGCCGGCTGATAACAATGCCCCCCCCAGCCCTGAAAAAATGGTGACTTGCGCGCACTGCCAGTTGCATGTGCCGGAGAGTGAGTGCGTGACTGCCGCCGGGCGTCATTATTGCTGCGAAGAGCATCGCAAACTTGGCTCGCCCTGACCCTGCTTCATCGCGCGCAGAACCGGGCGGCATGGCCGACACGCAGAACGAGTCGTTCTGGCGCCCCCTCAAGTATTTTGCCTACTACCGTCTGATCGTTGCCGGCGGATTCCTCGGCGCAAACATTTTTACGCAGGACTGGCTGTATGTCAGCGGACAGGATCCCCAGCTGATTTTCTGGACCAGTGCGATCTATCTGGTTGTTGCGATTGGCCATCTGGTGACACTGGCGCACTGGCGTCAGGAGTTCAATCTGCAGCTTAACGTCCAGGTGATCAGCGACATTTTCTTCCTGACCCTGCTGATGTTCGCCAGCGGCGGCGGAAAAAGTGGTGTTTCGATGTTGCTGCTGGTAGTGCTGGCCGGTGCGGGGTTGGTCGGGCAGGGCCGCATGGTGTTGTTCTATGCCGCGGTGGCCACCCTCTCATTGTTGCTCGAACAATCCTATCGCGTGCTGGCCTACCAGGCCTCCATCGAGGATTTTTTCCGTACCGGGCTGACCAGCATCGGCTTTTTCGGTTCCGCGATTACCGCACGTTTGCTGGCGCGCCGGGTGGTTGCCAATGAGGCGCTGGCCAAGAAGCGCGGCATGGACCTGGCTGACCAGTTGCGCATCAACGAGCAGGTAATTCGCGACATGCAGGATGGCGTGCTGGTGATCGATGCTGACGGCCGGGTGCGCCAATCGAATCCACAGGCTGCCCAACTCCTCGGGCTTGTCGACCCCATCAACACATCTGGCAAGGCTAATGCCGCATCGCCAGCGCCGACTTTGGCGGCCTGTGCGCCAGCCCTGGCGCGGGAGTTTCTCTTGCGGCGTATCCGCGGTATCGAGTCCGAAACCGTCATCCGGTCACCACATAGCGGGCGTACCTTGCGTGCCCGTTTCTTGCCCCCAAGCGAGGGCGGCAATGCGCTGATCTATCTGGAGGATGTCGGGCGCCAGCAGCAGAAAGCGCAACAGATGAAACTGGCAGCATTGGGCCGCCTGACGGCCAATATGGCGCACGAGATCCGCAACCCGCTCGCCGCCATCAGCCATGCCGCCGAGTTGCTGGCTGAGGAGCCGCCGGACAAGGCGACGGAGCGCCTGACGCGCATCATTGGCGATAACACGCAACGCCTCAATCGGCTGGTGGCCGAGACCATGGAACTGGGGCGGCGCGATCGGGTCAATCCGGAGCCCATCGACGTGGCTGGCTTCATCAACCAGTTGCTGGAAGAGTTGGCGTTGCAGGATCCGGGCTGCATAGACCGGATCGGTGTTGAACTGCCAAAGAAGTTCTCGCTATTCTTTGATAGGGGGCATTTGCATCGGGTGCTGACCAACCTTTTGAGCAATGCCTTGCGCTATGCCAGCTCCGCCCCCGGTGCGGTACGTATCCAGGGCGAGCACAGCACATTTTCCAATCGTTTCAGCTTGCACGTGACCAATGACGGGCCGGGGATCGATGAGGCGGCGCGCACCCAGGTATTCGAGCCCTTTTTTACCACCAGTGTTGCCGGAACCGGACTGGGACTTTATATAGCGCGCGAACTGTGCGAGGCTAATGGCGCGCGCCTGAGTCTGCTTGAGAATTCACCTGGCGCGCATTTCTGCATATCATGCACATCGACCCGTCCGGAACAGGCACCGGATTCCATCCAGCCAGATGCGGAGTCCGGCCAGGTCAAGGCTTGAAGAAAATCCAGACACAGTGCACAGGTAAGCCCAGTGAATAATGCAGATCCGAAGAATAGTGGCACCCGAGTCCTCGTCGTCGACGATGAGGCGGATATCCGGGAACTCCTGGACATGACGCTGGCGCGCATGGGTCTGAGTTGCGACTGTGCCGCCAGCGTAACGCAAGCCCGGCAATATCTGCTGGAGAATGATTACCAGCTTTGCCTGACCGACATGCGCATGCCGGATGGCGACGGGCTGGAACTGGTCCGCCATATCGAAGCCGAGCATCCCGCCTTGCCGGTCGCGGTGATCACGGCGCATGGCAGTACCGAGAATGCGGTCGCTGCGCTCAAGGCCGGCGCCTTCGATTATCTGTCGAAGCCGGTGTCCCTGGCGCAATTGCGTACCCTGGTGAAGTCGGCGCTGGCCCTGCCTGAAAGCAAAGTCCCGACTGCACCGCAGGGGCATGAATTGCTGGGTTCCTCGCCTCCGATGCTTCAGGTGCGCGCATTGATTACCAAGGTTGGGCGTAGCGAGGCACCGGTTTACATCTCCGGGGAATCGGGAAGCGGCAAGGAATTGGCGGCACGCCTGATTCACCGTGAAAGCGTGCGCGGCAGCCGGCCGTTTGTCGCCGTCAACTGTGGTGCGATTCCGGAAAATCTGATGGAAAGCGAGTTCTTCGGTTATCGCAAGGGTGCGTTTACCGGCGCCGAAACGGAGCGGGAAGGGTTTTTCCAGGCCGCCGATAGCGGCACCCTGTTCCTTGACGAAGTTGCGGACCTGCCGCTGGCGATGCAGGTCAAGCTGTTGCGTGCCATCCAGGAAAAGCATGTGCGCCGGGTCGGGGCGACCGCGGAGGAACCTGTCAATGTGCGCATCATTTGCGCCACGCACCAGAATTTGCGACGCCTGGTCGATGAAAACAGGTTCCGCGCCGACTTGTTTTTCCGCATCAACGTGATCGAGATACGCATGCCGTCGTTGCGCGAATGCCGCGACGACGTTCCCGAACTGGCCCGGTGCATCCTTGAGCGACTGGCCAATGCCGCCAATCAGCCCACCCCGGCCATCACGCCGCGCGCGCTGGCGACGCTGCAGGCATATGCTTTCCCGGGCAATGTGCGTGAGCTGGAAAACATTCTGGAAAGAGCGTTGGCGCTGCATGGCAGTGGCAGCATCGATGTCGACGACCTGCAGTTGCAGCCGCCAAAAGTCGGTTCTGGCGAGACGGCGGAATTTGGCGGACAGCCCTTGCAGGACTACCTGGATGAACAGGAACGCAAGGCCATTCTCGATGCCCTGCAAAAAACCCGTTTCAATCGCACGGCGGCGGCACGCATTCTTGGCGTAAGTTTCCGTTCCCTGCGTTATCGCATGGAACGCCTGGGACTCAATGAAGTTGCCGATTGAGCCGGATTGGCACGAGCCGGACAGGCACGTCGACGCGGCCGGTTGGCTGGCCGGCATTGACCGGGTGGCGAGCCCGAATCATGACGCGCGGCCAGCGGGAGCCGCGATCAGCCTGGTCGTCATCCATGCCATCAGCCTGCCCCCCGGCCAATTTGGCGGCCCTGCGGTAATCGAACTATTCACCAACCAACTTGACCCGACCGCGCATCCTTATTTCGCCGCGATTGCCGGGCAACGCGTGTCAGCGCACTTCTTCATCCGGCGGGACGGCAGGGTGCTGCAACTCGTTTCCTGCCACGAACGTGCCTGGCATGCCGGCGTTTCGTGCTGGCAAATGCGCGAGCGCTGCAATGACTTTTCTCTGGGCATCGAACTCGAAGGTGATGACCATGCTGACTACGCGGACGCGCAGTACCAGGCGCTGAACCTTTTGCTGACCACCTTGCAGCGGAATTTTCCCATCGAGTCAATTGTCGGGCATGCCGACATTGCTCCCGGACGCAAGACCGATCCTGGTCCGCACTTTGATTGGCAGCGTATTGCAGTGCCTCCGGCAAGAACCTGAATTGCGTGGTTTCACTGCAACGCGCATGGATTGCCTCACATGCTGCGCACAAATTATCTTGCATTAAAAAAATCGACCCACTACCATTAGTGTCCAAAGGTCGTTGACCTACTACATCTAGTAGGTCACTAAGTAGGCAACCGTGATGGAGGGTGCATGCAGGCAGACGCAAGGTACACGAAGAACAAATGGATTGAATCCCCCGTTCGGGTTGAGTTCCTTTGCGCCACCAGAGATCTGCGCACATCTGCAGCTTCACAAGAAGCTTTTTGCCCAACCGACCTTCCCCCTTCAAGTTTTCCGCGCGCCTGCCGCAAACACAGGGATGGGCTATGAAAGCGCATGAATTCATCGATTCCGGTCCGCCGGCGTTGTTGAATAATCCGTGCTGTTGTAGGCGGGTTGTTTGTGGTTCTTTCCTTAATCGTGTAATGGAGGTTCAATATGGCTGAAGAGAAGAAGGTCAAGAAGCCGGCGGCGGTGAAGAAATCTACAGCTGCCAAGCCGGCTGTCAAGAAAGCTGCGCCGAAGAAAGCTGCTGCCAAACCGGCTGTCAAGAAAGCCGCGCCGAAGAAAGCTGCTGCGAAGCCGGCTGTCAAGAAAGCCGCGCCGAAGAAAGCTGCTGCGAAGCCGGCTGCCAAGAAAGCTGCGCCGAAGAAAGCTGCTGCGAAGCCGGCTGCCAAGAAAGCCGCGCCGAAGAAAG
>CAZOMI010000037.1:0-12546 GCA_964580925.1 uncultured Methyloversatilis sp. | reverse complement strand
GCTGCGAAGCCGGCTGCCAAGAAAGCCGCGCCGAAGAAAGCCGCTGCGAAGCCGGCTGCTGCGCCCGCCGCGGCACCTTCGACCGCTGCTGCGCCTGGCCTCAAGTCGTCGCTCAATCCGGCTGCCGCATGGCCGTTTCCTACTGGCTCGCGTCCGTCCTAAACAGGCGAACGTTCAGTCGATCAAGGCTGGCGGCTGTCATGTGCAGCCCCAGCCTTTTTTCATTTCTGCATGACGTCCGCTGAAGCTGCGCCTTGCCTGCTTCTGCCAGTGGTTATCCCCTGAATAATCTTTCCATGCGCTCCAGCCCGGCGGCCAGCTTTTCCGTGCCTACCGTGTAGGCAAAGCGCATGTGGGACGCCGGCGCGTTGTCGCCAAAGTCCAAGCCTGGTGTTGCCGCCACACCGGCTTGTTCGATGAGCTTGCCAGCCAATGCCTGGCTGTTTCTGTCCAGTTCGCGGCTGTCAGCGTAAATGTAGAAGGCCCCTTGCGGTTCGCTGCCGATACGAAAACCCAATTGCCGCAAACCCGGCAACAGCAGATCGCGGCGGGCGCGGAATTCTGCGCGGCGAGCTTCCAGAATATCTATGGTTTCCGGAGCGAAAGCGGCCAGCGCGGCATGCTGCGCCGGCGCGGAAGGCGCGATGAACAGGTTCTGCGCCAGCTTTTCGATGTCGCGTACCAGATGTGGCGGCGCCACCAGCCAGCCGAGCCGCCAGCCGGTCATGCCAAAGTATTTCGAAAAGCTGTTGATGACGATGATGTCGTCGGATATCGACAATGCCGTGGCCGCATCGATGCCATAGGTCAGGCCGTGGTAGATCTCGTCAACGATCATGGCCCCACCGCGCGCGCGGACCGCCTTCCAGAGCCGGGACAACTCTGCCGGTTCGATCATGGTGCCGGTCGGATTGTTGGGCGAGGCAACCAGCAAACCACGGGTCTTCGCCGTCCAGCCAGCGCCGACTTTCTCTACCGTGGGCTGGAAGCCGGTGGCGGCTTCGACGTTGAGCGGGCGTGGCACGCCTTCGAGCAGTCGCACGAAGTGGCGGTTGCACGGATAGCCGGGGTCTGACAGCAGCCATTCGTCTCCCGGGCTGATCAAGGCGCCCAGGGCCAGCAGCAGAGCACCCGAAGCGCCGGCAGTCACGACAATTCGTGCCGGGTCGACCGCTACGCCGTAGCGAGAAGCATAGAAGCCGGCAATCGCCTCGCGCAATTGCGGCAGGCCCAGCGCATGGGTATAGAACACCTGGCCGCCGGCAATGAAGCGCTGCGCCGCCTCGATGATCGGCTGCGGTGTCGGGAAATCGGGTTCGCCCACTTCCATGTGGATGATGTCACGGCCCTGTGCTTCGAGCGCCTTCGCCCGTGCCATCAGCTCCATGACGTGGAAAGGTTCGATGCCGGCCATGCGGGTTGCAATTTTCATGTGCGAACTCCAAAGCAAACGGCCACCCAGTGCGTGGAGCGGCCGTTGAATTTTAGCGCCGTCCAGCCAGCGCCGACTTCTAGTTGGTCAGTGCCAGCTCGAACAGTTCGTGCTTCAATGCCAGTTGCTTCGGCAACTTCTCGCCCATCTGCGCGAACCATTCCTTGTGCAGCACCAGTTCCTGCAGCCAGGCATCGGCATCGACCTGTGTCAGCATTTCGAACTCGGCTTTGCCGATGTCCAGGCCAGCCCAGTCGATATCCTCGAAACGCGGCATCCAGCCCAGCACGGTTTCGCGCGCCGCTACGCCACCGCGCACGCGGTCGACGATCCACTTCAGCACGCGCATGTTCTCGCCAAAGCCCGGCCACATGAATTCGCCCTTCTCGTTCATGCGGAACCAGTTCACACAGAAAATCTTCGGCGTATCGGCAACAGCATGGCCCATCCTCAGCCAATGGTTGAAATAGTCGCCCATGTGATAGCCGCAGAAGGGCAGCATGGCGAAGGGATCACGGCGCACCACACCCTGCTTGCCAAAGGCGGCGGCGGTAGTTTCCGAGCCCAGCGTCGCGGCCATGTAGACGCCGAAATTCCAGTTGAATGCCTCATACACCAAGGGTACGGTGGTGGCGCGGCGCCCGCCGAAGATAAAGGCGGAGATCGGCACACCCGCCGGGTTCTCCCAGTCCGGGTCGATCGACGGACATTGGCTGGCCGGTGCGGTAAAGCGCGCATTGGCATGCGCCGCCTTGCGTCCGGCCTTGCCGTCGGCGGGCGTCCAGTCCTTGCCCTGCCAGTCGAGGCAGTGGGCCGGCGCCTCCTTGCTCATGCCTTCCCACCAGACATCGCCGTCGTCGGTCAGGGCGACGTTGGTGTAGATGATGTTTTCCTTCAGCGTCGCCATCGCATTGTAATTGGTCTTTTCAGAAGTGCCCGGTGCGACGCCGAAGTAGCCGGCTTCCGGGTTGATGGCGTAGAACTTGCCGTCCTTGCCGGGCTTGATCCAGGCAATGTCGTCGCCGACGGTATAAATCTTCCAGCCGTTGAAAGACTGTGGCGGGATCAGCATGGCGAAGTTGGTCTTGCCGCAGGCCGAAGGGAAGGCTGCCGCGACATAGGTCTTTTCGCCCGTCGGCGCTTCGACGCCGAGGATCAGCATGTGTTCGGCCAGCCAGCCTTCGTCGCGGGCCATGGTCGAGGCGATGCGCAGAGCGAGGCATTTTTTGCCAAGCAGCGCGTTGCCGCCGTAGCCCGAGCCATAGGACCAGATCTCGCGCGTTTCGGGGAAGTGCACGATGTATTTTGTGGTCGGGTTGCACGGCCATTTCACATCCTGCTGGCCGGACTCGAGCGGTGCGCCGACCGAGTGCAGGCAGGGAATGTAAAAGCCATCAACACCCAGTACATCGAAGACTGCCTGGCCCATGCGTGTCATGGTGCGCATGTTGACGACGACGTAGGGACTGTCGGTAATCTCGACGCCGATCTGTGCGATGGGGGAACCGAGCGGGCCCATGCTGAAGGGAATCACATACATAGTGCGACCGTGCATCGAACCCGCGAACAGGCCGGTGAGCGTTTCCTTCATCTTGGCCGGATCTTCCCAGTTGTTGGTCGGGCCGGCGTCTTCCTGCTTGTTGGAGCAGATATAGGTGCGATCCTCGACACGGGCCACATCCGATGGATCGGAACAGGCCAGGTAGGAGTTGGGGCGCTTGGCCGGGTTGAGCTTGACGAAGGTGCCGGCACTGACCATTTCCGCACACAGCCGATCATATTCCTCCTGCGAACCGTTGCACCAGACGATGCGCGCCGGCTGGGTCAGGGTGGCGACCTTGGCAACCCAGTCCTTGAGTTGCACGTGACGGACATGAGCGGGGGCGGAAACGGAAGCAGCGTCGTAATGGGTTTGCGTCATTTGATGGTGGCTCCACTAAGGGTCGATATGTCCGGCACAATGAATCTGCGTGACCGCAGGGAATCCCCGTGGTACTGGCGGGACTACGAGGAAACTGCGAGGCTGAGCATTTTGCCATACGGTATGGCGAAAGCTTTGTTTGCTTGATCGTTTCCGTGACTTAACGCACCTATCGCTACTAAAATGTCCTGACTCACCACATCAGAGCTGGAGAAGACGAAATGGACGAGACCCTGCGCAAAGCCGCACTTGAATACCATCGCCTGCCGCGCCCCGGCAAGATCTCCGTAACCCCGATCAAGTCGCTGGCCACCCAGTCCGATCTGTCGCTGGCTTATTCGCCCGGCGTTGCCGCGGCCTGCGAGGAGATCGAGCGCGATCCGGCCACTGCTGCCCTGTACACCTCGCGCGGCAATCTGGTGGCGGTCATCACCAACGGTACCGCCGTGCTGGGGTTGGGCGACATCGGCCCGCTCGCCGGCAAGCCGGTGATGGAAGGCAAGGGGGTCCTGTTCAAGAAATTCGCCGGCATCGATGTGTTCGACATCGAGATTGCCGAAAATGACGCCGACAAGCTGGTCGACATCATCGCTTCACTCGAGCCCACCTTCGGCGGCATCAATCTAGAAGACATCAAGGCCCCGGAATGTTTCCTCGTCGAACGCAAGCTGCGCGAGCGCCTGCGCATCCCGGTATTCCACGACGACCAGCATGGCACGGCGATCATTTCCGCCGCCGCGGTGCTGAACGGAATGCGCGTTGTCGACAAGGACATCGGCGCGGTCAAGCTGGTCTGTTCCGGGGCCGGCGCCGCCGCCATTGCCTGCCTCGATTTGCTGGTGAGCCTCGGCGTTGACCGCAAGAATGTGTATGTCTGCGACAGCAAGGGCGTGATCCATAGCGGCCGCGACAAACTCGACGAATCGAAGGCGCGCTACTCGCAAGTGACCGAGGCGCGCACCCTGGCTGATGTGATGCCGGGTGCCGATATTTTCCTCGGCCTGTCCACCGGCGGCGTTTTGAAAGCGGAAATGGTCGCCGGCATGGCGGAAAACCCGCTGATCCTGGCGATGGCCAACCCCGATCCGGAAATTCTCCCCGAGGACGCCCTCGCCGTGCGGCCCGATTGCATCATCGGCACGGGCCGTTCGGACTACCCGAACCAGGTCAATAACGTGCTGTGTTTCCCCTTCATGTTCCGCGGTGCGCTCGACGTCGGCGCCACGACGATCAACGAGCCGATGAAGATCGCCGCCGTGAAAGCCATCGCCGATCTGGCTCATGCCGAGTCGTCGGACGTGGTGGCCGCCGCCTATGGCAATGCCCACCTGAGTTTTGGCCGCGATTATCTGATTCCCAAACCCTTCGATCCGCGCCTGATTCTCACGGTGGCTCCGGCGGTGGCGCAGGCCGCGATGGATTCCGGGGTGGCGACGCGCCGCATCGCGGACATGGATGCGTATCGCCAGCAGCTCAGCGAGTTCGTCTATCACTCCGGTTTCGTCATGAAACCGGTGTTTACCGCGGCCAAATTGCAGCCGGCGCGCATCGTGTTTTGCGAGGGCGAGGACGAGCGCATGCTGCGCGCCGCGCAGGTCGTCGTCGATGAGGGGTTGGCCAAGCCGATCCTGATCGGCCGGCCGGAAGTCGTCGACATGCATATCGCCCGCCAGGGCCTGCGCATTCGCGCCGGCGAACACTTCGAACTGGTCAATCCCGATTCCGACCCGCGCTACAAGGAGCTCTGGCAGGATTATTTTGATCTGACCTGCCGCAAGGGCGTCGGCGCCGAGTATGCCAAGCGCGAGATGCGCCGTCGCACCACGCTGATTGGCGCCATGCTGGTGCGCCACAATTACGCCGATGCCATGCTGTGCGGCACTTTCGGCAAGCATTCGCTGCACCTGCCCTACATTGCCGATGCCATTGGGCGGCGTCCCGGCATTGACAATTTCTATGCGATGAACATGCTGATTCTGCCGCAGCGCACCCTGTTCATCGGCGACACCTATGTCAACTATGATCCGACCGCCGCCCAGATCGCCGAAATGACCCGGCTGGCGGCAGAGGAAGTGCGGCGTTTCGGCATTGTCCCCAAGGTGGCGCTGTTGTCCCATTCGAGTTTTGGCACCGAAGACACGCCGACGGCGCAAAAGATGCGCGCCGCGCTGGCCTTGCTGCGCGCGCAGGCGCCCGAGCTCGAAGTCGATGGCGAAATGCATGGCGATGCCGCGCTCGACCCGGACATCCGCCGCCAGGTCTTTCCGCGTGCCAACCTGTCCGGTCCGGCCAACCTGCTCATCATGCCGACGCTCGACGCCGCCAATATCTCCTTCAATCTCTTGAAAACCGCGGCCGGCGATGGCCTGACCGTCGGCCCGCTGCTGCTGGGGGCGGCGCGTCCGGTGCACATCCTGACCCCGACCGCCACCGTGCGGCGCATCGTCAACATGACCGCGCTGCTGTCGGTTGAGGTGGCGCACGGTCATACGAGCGCGGGTGGCTGAAAAAAACGGAATAATGTGAGAAGTTGGTGTAGGATACGTGTTCAATTACTTAATTCAAATGGGTTAAATCCGTTATGCATTCAATTGGATTTAATGTTTTAGGTGATCTCGCTGCGCTGCCAGATTGGTGCCCGGGAATTTATTGGCTTTAGCCCCTTGCCCATGAAATCGACACCCAAGAGTTTGCTGGCGTTACTTGTAATGGCGAGTCTCGCCGTGGGCCCGGTGAATTTCGCATCTGCCGCCACCCCGGAAAAGAAACCGGTCGCCAGCAAGAAAGCCGCCAAGCAGGTCGCCAGCAAGAAGTCCGCGAAACCGGTCGCCAGCAGGAAGTCCGCGAAACCGGTCGTTGCCAAAAAAGCCAAACCCGCCCCGGTCAGGACCACGGCGGCTGTCGCCGAGCAAGAGGACGGCGTGATGCCGAAACTCGGCTCCGCGGTTGCGGTTGTGATCGACCAGGCCAGCGGCGAAATTCTTTATGAAAAGAATGGCAATGTCGTCGTCCCGATCGCTTCGATCACCAAGTTGATGACGGCGATGGTGGCGCTGGACGCAGAGCCAAATCTGGCCGAAATCCTGACGATCGGCAAGGAGGACATCGACCTTCTGAAAGGTACGCATTCGCGGCTGAAGGTCGGCACCCGGTTGACCCGCGAGGAGATGCTGCGGCTGGCCCTGATGTCCTCGGAAAACCGCGCTTCGTCGGCGCTGGCGCGCCACTACCCGGGCGGGCGCGAGGCCTTTGTCGCCGCCATGAACCACAAGGCGCGAGTGCTTGGCCTCACCGACACCCGCTTTGCCGATCCGACCGGATTGACCGCCGCGAATGTTGCCAGCGCGCACGACCTCGTCAAGATGGTCGATGCCGCCCATCAATACCCGCTGATCCGCGAGTTTTCCACCATGGAAGAACATCGGGTGGCAGTCAAGGGGCAGGCGCAGACTTTCCGCAACACCAATGCGCTGGTGAAGAACGAGGGATGGCATATCGGCCTGTCGAAGACCGGTTACATCAGCGAGGCGGGCAAGTGCCTGGTCATGCTGACCTGGCTCAACAACAAGCCGACCATCATCGTGCTGCTCGATTCCTGGGGCAAGCTCACCCGCGTCGGTGACGCCAATCGCATCAAGCGCTGGATGGAAAGTCTGGCCAGCGCTCAGGGTTCATTCAGAGGCTGATGCCGCCGTACCCGCTTCGGGGCATTTCATACCCGCTGGGGGCACTTTGTCCCGCCAGCGCTGACTTTTGGCGTTGGCCGGGAGCCAAAAAAATCCGCCAACGACGATCTTTCTGGCAGACGCAAAGCAAGCCGCCGCTATAACCCACGACAAGGATGGAGACTGCCGTAATATGCGTGTTGCCCTGTTTGTGACCTGCCTGGTCGATTTGATGCGTCCGCGCATCGGTTTTGCCGCCATCGAACTGCTGGAAGCCGCCGGCTGTCATGTGATCGTCCCGGCCGGCCAGACCTGTTGCGGCCAGCCGGCCTGGAATAGTGGCGATCGGGTGGCTGCGGCAGCGTTGGCCAAAAAGGTCATTGCCGAATTTGCTGGCTCCGAATATGTCGTCGCACCGTCCGGTTCCTGCGCCGATCATATTCGCAATGAATATCCGGCCATTTTCGCCGATGATACCGAGTGGCATGCGCGTGCCGTGGAACTGGCTAGCCGGGTCTACGAACTTACCGATTTTCTGGTGAATGTCGCCCACCTCGAGAACCTGCCGGGCAATTTCACCGGCAGCGTTACTTATCATGATTCCTGCACCGGCCTGCGTGGCATGGGTATCAAGGCGCAGCCGCGCGCCCTGCTGGCCAAGGCGCCGGGCGTCGAACTGAAAGAGATGGTTGCGGCAGAGGAATGCTGCGGTTTCGGCGGCACCTTCTCGGTCAAGTTCGGCGAGATTTCCGCGGCGATTGCCGCAAAGAAGTGCGGCAATGCCTGCGCTACCGGTGCGCAGACCATCGTTGGCGGTGACCTCGGCTGCCTGCTCAACATCGAGGGCAAGCTGCGCCGTCTGGGTGACGAAACGACGCAGGTCAGGCACATCGCCGAAGTGCTGACGGCCAAAAATTAAAGCCATGAAAAGCCGCTCCCGCCACTTCAAGGCCAATGCCGCCGCATCGCTGGCCAATCCGGTGTTGCAAGCCAACCTCAAGACCGCCAAGGGCAAGTTTGTCGACAAACGCGCCATTGCCATCAAGGAAATCGACGACTTCGAGGGCTCGCGCGAGGCGGCCAGAAACATCCGCAACCGCGTGCTGGAAAACCTCGATCTCTGGCTCGAAAAATTTGAAGAAAGCGCGACGGCGCGCGGCGCTACCGTTCTGTGGGCGAAGGACGGCGACGAGATCTGTCGCCATGTCGCTGAAATCGGAAAACGCCATGGCGTGCAGAAAGCCGCCAAGTCGAAGTCGATGCTGTCCGAAGAAGCCAATCTCAACATGGCGCTCACGGCAGCCGGCATCCGCCCGATCGAAACCGATCTCGGCGAATACATCCTGCAGATCAACGACAACGAGCCGCCATCGCACATCATTGCGCCGGTAGTGCACAAGAGTCTCGACGAAATCGCGGATTTGTTCCATCAGGTGCACAAGACGCCGCGCAAGACCGAGATTCCGGCACTGACACGCGAGGCGCGCGAAGTGTTGCGCGAACACTTCCTGACCGCCGACATGGGCATCTCCGGCGGCAATTTTCTCGTCGCCGAAACCGGCTCGGTGGCTTTGGTCACCAACGAGGGCAACGGCCGCATGGTGACGACCCTGCCGCGCGTGCATGTGGTCATCACCGGTATCGAGAAAGTGGTCCCGACGCTCGAAGACCTGACGCTCTTGCTGCGCCTGTTGCCGCGCTCGGCCACCGGCCAGTCGATCTCCAACTATGTGTCAGTGCTTACTGGCGTCAAGACACCAGCGGAGCTTGATGGCCCCGAACATCTTTACTTCATCCTCGTCGACAACGGTCGCGCCGATGTCGTGGGAACCGAATTCCAGGACATGCTGCGCTGCATTCGTTGCGGCGCCTGCATGAACCACTGCCCGGTTTATCAAACCATCGGCGGCCACGCCTATGGCTGGGTTTACCCCGGCCCGATGGGTTCCGTGCTGACCCCACTGTACACCGGGCTGGAGAATGCCATCGACCTGCCGCAAGCCGCCACACTATGTAACCAGTGTGGCGTGGTCTGCCCGGTCATGATCCCGCTACCCGAATTGCTGCGCAAGCTGCGCGAAAAACAGGTTGAAAAGCACCTGCGGCCCTGGTTCGAGCGCATCGCCCTGAAAATCTGGGCTGGGGTGGCGGCCAGCCCCCCGCTTTATGCGCTGGGCACTTGGCTGGGGGTGCGCTATCTCAAGTGGCTGGCCGGCGGCCGCGACCGCATCCCGGTGCTGGGCGTCGCCCCGGGGTGGACGCTGGGACGCGACTTCCCCGCGCCGGAAGGCAAGACCTTCCGCGAGCAGTATGCAGAAAGGCAAGGCAAACGATGAGCAGCAGGGAAGACATCCTCGGGCGGGTGCGCGTCGCCCTCGGCCGCGACGCCGTCAATACTGTCGCCGTGCGACAGGATATCGACGCCGTCCTGGCCGCCCGTGTGCAGGGGCCGCGTCCGGCCATGCCGGCGGACCTTGCCGCCCTGACAGCCCGGTTTGCGGAAAAGTCGGCCGTGCAGTCGAGCACCGTCGACCGGGTAGCCAAGCTGGCCGATGCGCCGGCGGCAGTTGCCCGCTACCTGAAGGGGCTGGACTTGTCGCTCGCCGCCGTGATCTGGCCAAGCCTGGCCGGGCTGGATTGGCGTGCCGCCGGCCTCACGGTCGAAGCCCGGGGTGCGGTGGATAACGACATGGTCGGCATTACCGGATGCTTTTGCGCCATTGCCGAAACCGGCACGCTGATGGCCTGTTCGGCACCCGATCACCCCGCCACGGTCAGTCTGCTGCCCGAGACCCATATCGCGCTGGTGCCGATGAGCCGCATCGTTCCCGGCATGGAAGATGCGTGGGCTTTGGCCCGCGCCGAGTTGGGCTGCCTGCCGCGGGCAGTCAACTTCATCTCCGGCCCTTCGCGTACTGGCGACATCGAACAGACCATCGTGCTCGGCGCACATGGGCCCTATCGCGTGCATCTGGTGATTGTCGAGGGCGAATAAATCTGCCTCCACCGGGCCGCCCCAAGGAGACTCAGTTGCCAAGCGAGGCCCACTTGTCACCGCTTCGGGTGATTTCATGGGGGGGCAGCAAACGAATGTGAGCGTGGGGGGCAATTCTTGTCATCCTGACGCGGGGATACCGCGTTATTGCTTCCAGAACCACAAAACGGAGGCAATTAACATGTACGCCCGCATCAATTTCGTCAGCCCTGGCTCATCGGAAAAATACTCCTGGGTGATCAATACCGAGTGTGAAACCATTGACCAGTGGCAGCATGCCCATCCCGAAGCAGAAGATCTCGTCGTCACGCCGTTGAGCGAAAGCGAGGGTCTGGAAGCGCTTTTCTCGCAGAAATGCCTCTACCACGACGTGTTTTTCGAGCGCTCTGCCAGCCCGGATGTCAGGGAGCGCGGTCACGCCGAACTGATGGAGATTCTTGAACTGGCCGGCCGACTGGTGCGAGGGCGCGCCAGCGAGTTGTGGAATCGTTGCA
The DNA here is from genome assembly GCA_964580925.1 of uncultured Methyloversatilis sp. Lineage (GTDB taxonomy): Bacteria > Pseudomonadota > Gammaproteobacteria > Burkholderiales > Rhodocyclaceae > Sulfuricystis. Next base: position 2,039 of record CAZOMI010000037.1, on the reverse strand, counting down.
TGGATTTCCGGTTTCGCGATGACGTGATCGTCAAGGGTGAATACCGGCATCGCCTGGTTGCCTGAAAGCAGGCGGTTAATCGGGTTGAAATAACCCGACCGGCGCTGCCCCGAGGTTAGCGCCGGCACCCTGTCCCATCAGGTGGAACAGGGTAAAGGGGCAAGTTAGGTTTTGCCCTTTTCTTCATCACCATAGTACTCACGCAAGGAAGCATAGCGCTGGACACGCGCCGCGCGCACATGGCTTAGCGCACGCTCCATCGGAACGCCGACCTGGGTGAGGATTTCGGCAGCGATCATCAGGCTGCCTTCCAGCACTTCGGGGATTACCTCGGTGGCCCCGGCAGCCTTCAGATGCGCCACCGCGGTTTCATCAGGCACCCGCACGATGATGGGGATGTCAGGTCGGCTTTCGCGTACCTTGCGCACCACCCGTTCGGCCGAATGGACGTCCGGATAGGCCACCACCAGTGCGCTGGCGCGCGCGATGCCGGCGGCCAGCAAGACCTCGCTGCGGTCGGCGCTGCCGAATACCAGCTTTCCACCGGGCGGTACCACACGTTTCAGCTGCTGGGGATCGACGTCAAGGGCGAGGAAGGGGATGTTTTCATCGGCGAGAAACTCGGCAATCCGGCCACCGGTGCGACCATAACCACAGATGATGACGTGACCCTCGGTGCCGAAGCTGGCGACCGCGATATCGTGGATGGCTTTGGCCTTGTGTGCCCAGTTGCCATGGGCTATCTGGCCCGACAGGCGCGCCGCCCGCTCGATCAGGAAGGGCGCGATGAACATCGAGATCAGGATCGCCGCCAGGGTGACCTGGAAGGCATCCACCTCCACCAGTTTGAGTTCGTGGGCCAGGCCCAGCAGCACCAGTCCGAATTCTCCGCCCTGGGCAAGCTGCGCCGAGGTGCGCAAGCCGATGTCAGGGGGGCTCTTTGCTACCGTGGCGATCAGCATGACCACCAATCCCTTGCCGGCTACCAGCAGCAGTACGGCCAGTGCCAGGCGGTGGATGTTCTCGAAAACGAAACCCAGGTTGAGCATCATGCCGACCGTGACAAAGAACAGTCCGAGCAAAATGTCCCGAAACGGGCGGATGTCGGCTTCCACCTGATGGCGATAGATTGTCTCGGAAATCAGCATGCCGCCTACGAAAGCACCCAGCGCCAGTGACAGTCCGGTGTACTCGGTGGCGTAGGCGAGGCCGACCACCAGCCATAGCGTCGCCAGCACGAACAGTTCGTCCGAGCGCTGATGCGCCACCGCGTCGTAGAGGCGCTTGATCCAGCGCTGGCCCACCCAGATCAGGATGCTCAGCACCACGATGGCCTGTGCGAGGGCGATGGCCAGGGAACGCGGCAGTTCATCGGCCGACTGCGCCAGTGCCGGCAGGAGGATCAGACAGGGCACCACGGCGATGTCCTGGAACAACAGTACCCCCATGGTCTGCCGACCCGAGCGCGAGTGTAGTTCAAAACGGTCCGACAGCATCTTGGCGACAATGGCGGTGGAAGACATGGCTACCGCGAGACCGACAACCAGGCCGGTGCGCCAGCCCTGGTCATAGCCGAACAAGGTAATCAGCGTGACCGCCCCCGCGGTCAAACCCATCTGAGCGGCGCCGAAGCCAAATACCAGTTGGCGCATTGTCCGCAGGCGCTGCAGGCTGAATTCGAGGCCGATCGAGAACATCAGAAACACCACCCCGAACTCGGCGATCGCCTCTACCTGATGGTTTTCTTCGAGGGCGGCCAGCCCGTGCGGACCAAGTGCTATGCCGACGACCAGATAGGCCAGCATCGCCGGCAAACGAAAGCGGCGCGCCAAGGTCAGCGCGACAACTACGGCTGTCAGTAGAAGGAAGATCAGCAGGAGTGTTTGATGCATGCGCCGCATGATACCGGTGTGGCGCGGATGGCGTACAGCGAAAGGGGTCTTGGTGTGTCGCGGCTCAGGCCGGGGTAATTTTCCTTTCCTGAGAGCCTCTTGCAAAACATCGATTGCACGCTGTTTTTTCGCGGCACGAGGCGAAAT
>CAZOMI010000036.1:0-28296 GCA_964580925.1 uncultured Methyloversatilis sp. | reverse complement strand
TGCGAAAGGCGGCCTGAGTTGCAAAAGCGTGTCCAGACAATCGGAGCCGGTACAGATTCTTCTGGTTGTCCTTGACCGCCAGCACATACTCGCCGTCCTGAGCGACAATCTTCTCGACCACTTCCGTCTGGCAGCCCAAGGCGTCCATCGTCACAATGCAGCCCTTGAGAACCAGTGTATCCAGCAGCGCCTTGATCGCGACCAGTTCGTTGCCCTTGCCCGCCGTACCTTCCTGTCCCAACGACACGCCCAGCCTTGTCGCATGGGCACTCACCATGTGCAGCGCCGTATGCGGTCCGTCCTTCGAGCCCCTCACGGTCTTGCCGTCGAATGCCACAACTCCCTCCGCTACGCCAACGATGCCGGCCACCCACTGGCGAAAGCAACGCTCGAATACCTCGGCATCCAGAACACGAAAAACCTCGCCAAACGTGTCATGCGCGGGCGTGCCATTCTTCAGGACAAGAAAGGTCTTCAACCACGCTTCCTCCTCCTCGCACCAGTCGGCAACATCGACCCAGCCGTCCGCGCCGCACAACACCGCGCAAATCGCCATGATGATCATTTCCTTGAGATCGTGCCGTTTGGCCGGCCCTCGGCGGTGATCCTCGACTCCCGCAAACGCTTCCTGCAACGTCATCCTTGCCCCTCGATAAATATCGAGAGTAGGCACTATTTCCGGCGTGTTTACAAGATGGCGTCATATACCATTGACCGTGAACGACTTTCTCCACGGGTTTACGACGTTTGCGTAAGCGATTGCCGTGCTATTTTCTTGAGGTCGTCGGTGAGTTAATATCCGGGCGGAAATGAGCAAAAACAAACTGTCACGGGCCCCCAAGAAAAACGCGCCTTCCCGCACTCCGGCGGGAAGGCGCGCGGCATGAGCTTCGCCCTGCAACTGACCCCCAGGGGGCATCTCCAGTGCGGCGCGGAAGCGGACGCGCCGCCCTTGTCAGATGCGCTGGCGGAGCGTCTTGCCGCAGCCTTCGTGCGCGGTGCCGGGCATGGTCTGTTGCACTTGGGCGCGGCGGAAGTCGCCACCGCGCTGCCACCGCACTGGGCCTTCTGGCGGGATTTTGCGGCGCGCTTCGTGACGGCGCTCACTGCAACACAAAGCGCGCCGCCGGAAGACGGCGGAATCGCTGTCGCCGCCCCCGATGCGCTGGCCCTCGAAACGTTCTGCCTGGACGCACCGCCGATGACGGGCGCGGAGTATCTTACTCCGGAAATCTTCCGTGGGTTCTGGGCAGAGATCGAGGCGGCCGTGAAGGCGGAACTGGCTGATTCCGGCGGGTCGCTGCTGGATTTTCTCAAGTCGAAACATGCGGCCTGGAATCTCGTCGGGCGCGTGCATTTCAACCTTGCCGAAAACCGCAAGGATGCGGAATACCCCTTCGCCTTTCTGGCCACCTACACTTCGCGCTTGTCGGCCACTGGCGCGGCGCAGCACCTGCCGCTTGCGCAAGCCCTGGCGGAATTCTCTGGCGGCAGTAAGAAGGCGCAGCTTCTGTCCCTGCTCCTGCCCGTGCAAAAGGCGACGGAAAACTGCGTCTGGCTGACCGACCTGGTGAGCGAGGGCGAGATTTATCATCCCCTGCGCTGGGGTGTCGAGGAGGCGGTGCGCTTTCTCAAGGATGTGCCGCATCTGCAGGGGGCGGGCATCGTCGTGCGCCTGCCTAAAACCTGGGCGGCGGATCGGCCCGCCCGGCCCAAGGTTTCCGCTATCGTCGGCGCCAAGAATCCCTCGCTGCTCGGCATGGATGCGCTGCTCGACTTCCACATGGAAGTCACGCTCGACGGGCAGCCGCTGACCCCCGCCGAAATCCACTCGCTACTGGCAGCGAGTGCCGGGCTGCAGTGGATACGCGGCCAGTGGGTGGAGGTGGATCGGGATCGACTTGCGCAACTTATCGCGCGTTTTCAGGGGGTCGAAGCGGCGGCGACGGCGGGGCTGCCTTTCGGCCAGGCCATGCGCCTGCTGGCTGGCGTTGCGCCGGGCGATGCCGGTTTTGCCAAGCACGCCGCCGATCCGGACTGGTCGGAAATCGTCGCCGGAGACTGGTTGTGCGAGGTGCTCCAGGGCTTGCGTTCGCCGGAAGGACTGGCCGCCGTTACCCCCGGCCCGGCGCTGAAGGCTGATTTGCGTCCCTACCAGCAGGCGGGGGTGCGCTGGTTGCACTTGCTCACCCAGATGGGACTGGGGGCCTGTCTCGCCGATGACATGGGGCTGGGCAAGACGATCCAGGTACTGGCGCTGCTGCTGACCGTGCCGCGCACGCGCCCCAGCCTGTTGGTCGCTCCGGCATCGCTGCTCGCCAACTGGCAACAGGAGGCCGAACGCTTCACCCCCTCCCTGCGCTGCCTCATCGCCCACCCCTCGGCGATGGCGCCGGAGGAACTGCGCGCGCTGGACGCCGAACGGCTGGCGGGCACCGATCTGGTCATCACCAGCTACGGGTCGCTGATGCGCCTGCCGAATCTGCTGGCGATGCGCTGGCAGCTGGCGGTGGCCGACGAGGCGCAGGCGCTCAAGAATCCAGCCGCCAAACAGACGAAGGCGGTCAAACAACTCCAAGCCGATGCGCGTATCGCGCTCACCGGCACGCCAGTGGAAAACCGTCTTGCCGATCTCTGGTCCATTTTCGATTTCACTCATCCGGGTCTGCTGGGATCGCAGAAGAGCTTTGCGGGATTGACGAAAAACATGGCGCATTACGGTCCGCTGCGCACGCTGGTCAACCCCTACATCCTGCGCCGCCTGAAGATCGACAAACGCATCATCAACGATTTGCCGGACAAGACGGAAGTGACTGCCTGGTGTGCCTTGAGTTCCGTCCAGGCCGCCATATACCAGCAGGCGGTCAAGGAATTGGCCGCCAAACTGGAAACGGCGGAGGGCATTGAACGCAAGGGGCTGGTGCTGGCTTTCCTGATGCGCTTCAAGCAGATCTGCAATCATCCCTCCCAATGGCTCGGCGATGGCGCCTGGAAACCGGAACACAGCGGCAAGTTCGGGCGGCTGGCCGAAATCGCCGAGACCATCGCCGCCAGGCAGGAAAAGCTGCTGGTCTTCACCCAGTTCAGGGAGACCACCGCGCCGCTGGCGGCTTTTCTGGGCAATATCTTCGGGCGCGAAGGCCTGGTGTTGCATGGCGGCACGCCGGTGGGCAAGCGGCGCGAACTCGTCAAGCGCTTCCAGGAAGATGAACGGTGCCCCTTCTTCGTCCTCTCGCTCAAGGCGGGCGGCACCGGACTCAATCTAACCGCCGCCGCGCATGTGATCCACTTTGATCGCTGGTGGAACCCCGCCGTGGAAAACCAGGCTACCGACCGCGCCTGGCGTATCGGCCAGCACCGCAATGTGCTGGCGCACAAGTTCGTCTGCCGGGGCACCATCGAGGAGCGCATTGACGATCTGATCCGTTCCAAGCAACAACTGGCGCAGGATGTGCTCGAAGGCGGCACGGAAATCAACCTGACCGAGATGAGCGACGCGGCACTGCTCGATCTGGTCAAACTCGACATCCATTCCATCGGAGAATGAACTCATGAGTTACGGATACTGGAAACCCTATGTGCCGGTCGCCAAACGGCGGGCGCAGGCCGGAAAGGCGGTCGCGAAGGCGAAGAAGGCCGGGCAGGACCTGCACCCGGTAGTCATCGAGGGCCGTGCGATCGCCAAAACCTTCTGGGGCAAGGCCTGGTGCGACAACCTGGAAGCCTACAGCGACTTCGAGAATCGTCTGCCGCGCGGGCGCACTTATGTGCGCAACGGCTCGGTCATCGATCTGAAGATCGAGCCGGGCAAGGTGCGCGCACTGGTGATGGGGTCCGACCTGTACCGGATCGAAATCGGCATCACCGCCGTGCCAGATGCCCACTGGAAGTCGTTGGCGAAAGAATGCACCGGCTCCATTGCCTCGTTGGTCGAACTGTTGCAGGGCAAACTTTCGAAAGCCGTGATGGAACGCATCTGTCAGCCGCGGATGGGCCTGTTTCCCGCGCCCAAGGACATCCAGCTCGACTGTTCTTGTCCGGACTGGGCGACGATGTGCAAGCACGTCGCCGCCGTGCTCTATGGCGTCGGCGCGCATCTGGACGCGCAGCCCGAACTCCTCTTCATGCTGCGCCAGGTGGACGCCAACGACCTGGTGACTCAGGCGGCGGAACTGTCGATTAAAACCCGGAAGACGCCCGCCCGTGGCAAGGTGCTCGACGAATCTCAACTTGCCGACGTGTTCGGCATCGAGATGGACGGTCCCGATGATTTGCCGGACACGCAGAAGCAGGCGGGAACCCGCGGAACGAAGCCGCCCGTCGTGGCGACGAAAAAACCGGTCAGAACACCGGTGGCGAAGAAGGCGGCAGCGGTAGTATCAAAAAAGAAGATGCCTGTTCCGCAGCCCAGGGAAAAGAAATCGCAGGTCACGGAAGAGCCCGCTACGGCACGCAAACCGTCCAGCTCCGCCACCGGGAAACGCGCAGCGCGGCAAGTCGCTTCCAGCACTCCGGTTCAAACGAAAAGGAAAAAAGCGCAGACCTGATCCGGTCTGCCGCCCCTTCACCAGCTCGCCGGACGGCGCCACGCTAGCCTCAAGGTAGAATCCCGCCTCCATGTCATTCGAAACCTTCATCGGCCTGCGCTATACCACTGCCCGCAAATCGGGCGGCGGCAACCGCTTCATCTCCTTCATCTCGCTGATTTCCACGCTCGGGCTGGCGCTTGGCGTGGCGGCGCTGATTGTCGTGCTGTCGGTGATGAACGGCTTCCAGAAGGAGCTGCGCACGCGCATTCTCGGCGTCGCCTCGCACGCGCAGATTTCCGGCATCCACGGCGAGATGGACAACTGGCCCGCGGCCGTCGCCGCCGTGACGCGCCATCCGCGGGTCATCGCCGCCGCGCCCTACATCCAGGGGCAGAGCATGCTGAGTTTCGACGGCCAGGTGAGGGGCGCCTTGATTCGCGGCATCCTGCCGGCAGAGGAAGAGGGCGTGGCCGACTTCGCCCGCCACATGAAGGTCGGCGCGCTGGAACGGCTGGCGCCGGGCGAGTTCGGCATCATCCTCGGCTCCGAGCTTGCCCATGCGTTGCGCGTCTTCGAAGGCGAAAAAGTGGCGTTGATCGCCCCGCAGGGCATGGTCACGCCGGCCGCCATACTGCCGCGCATGAAACAGTTCACGGTGGTCGGCATCTTCGAGGTCGGCATGTTCGAATATGACTCCGGCCTGGCGTTGATACATCTGGGCGATGCGCAAAAGCTCTACCAGATGGAGGAGCGCGTCACCGGCGTGCGCCTCAAGCTCGACGATCTGTTCATGGCGCCGCGCGTGGTGCGCGAACTGGCCGCCAATCTGAGTGAAATGGGCACCGATTTGCGCGCCACCGACTGGACGCGCACCCATGCCAATTTTTTCCGCGCCGTGCAGATCGAGAAGAACATGATGTTCCTCATCCTCCTGCTGATCGTCGCGGTGGCCGCCTTCAACATCGTCTCGACGCTGGTGATGACGGTGACCGACAAGCGCGCCGACATCGCCATCCTGCGCACGCTGGGGGCGAGTCCCGGCAGCATCATGCGCATCTTCATCATCCAGGGCACGCTGATCGGCGTGATCGGCCTCGTGCTCGGCATCGGCGGCGGCGTGGCGCTGGCGCTGAATGTCGAAGTCGTGGTGCCGGCGCTCGAACGCGTGCTCGGTTTCCAGTTCCTCGCCAAGGATGTCTATTACATTTCCGACCTGCCTTCCGACCTGCGCTGGCCGGATGTGTGGACCATCGGCTCGGTGTCTTTCGTCCTGACGCTCCTGGCCACGCTCTATCCGAGCTGGCGCGCGGCGCGGGTGAATCCGGCGGAGGCGCTCAGGTATGAATGAGCCAGTGATTTCGTGTACCGGCCTCGCCAAAACCTTCCGCCAGGGCGCGACGGACGTGCCGGTACTGTCTGGCATCGACCTGCAAGTCGATAGGGGCGAGACGCTGGCGATCGTCGGTACCAGTGGTTCGGGCAAGAGCACCCTGCTGCATCTGCTGGGCGGGCTGGATGCGCCATCGGCCGGTACAGTGACTCTGCTCGGGCGGGCGCTGGCAAAGGTATCCGAGGCCGAGCGTGGCCGTCTGCGCAACGAATCGCTGGGTTTCGTCTATCAGTTTCATCATCTGCTGCCGGAATTCTCGGCGCTGGAAAACGTCACCATGCCGCTGCTGATCCGGCGGCTGCCGAAGGCGCAAGCCTTTGAACAGGCGGCGGCGATCCTCACCGAAGTTGGGTTGGGGGCGCGACTCAAGCACCGCCCCGGCGAACTCTCGGGCGGCGAACGTCAGCGCGCGGCGCTGGCGCGGGCGCTGGTGACCCGGCCGGCCTGCGTGCTGGCCGACGAGCCGACCGGCAACCTCGATCGCCACACCGCCGATGAAGTGTTTGCCTTGATGTTGCGCATGAATGCGGTGCACGGCACCAGCCTGGTGATCGTCACGCACGATGCAACGCTGGCGGCGTCCTGCCAGCGCCGACTTTTGCTATGCGACGGGTTTCTGTCCGTCGCGCCGGCTGTGGGTGCGCCGCCGCCAGGCGCGAATTAGATAAACGCGCCAGGCGAAGTAGACAACGAGGTAGCCGTCAATCGCCAGAAACCCGCCCAGCAGCGGCAGGCCGATGGCGAGCGGCGCGCCGAGCTGCCAGACCCAACCACCCAGTGCGACTATCCATTCCAGAAGACTGGCCGCACCGGCATCGCCATATTCCGGCGGATGGATGAACTCTCCATTGCCGTACCCGAAGATCCCCAGCACGATACGGCCCAGCCCGAAGGCGACCACATACAGGGGCACGATGGTAAGGGGGTTGGTGTACAGCGTGGTGATCAGCGCGAGGGGCAGATTGATGCGGAAGAAGACGGCGCAAAACGCCGCGCAGATCATCTGGAACGGTCCCGGAATCAGTCCGCAGAACAGCCCGACCGCCACACCGCCGGCCGCCGAATGGCGGTTGAGGTGCCACAGGCGCGGGTGCAGCAGCGTGGAGCGAAACGGTGCCAGCCAGCGGTTGTCGCTGACCGCGGCGTGGTCGGGCATGTAGCGGCGAAACCAGTTACGCATGATTTCCGATGGTCCGGCGTTTGTCGATTGAGGTAGGCCCGTTGCCGGCACTCCCCGTTTGAGGTGTCGGCTAACTTTCATGATGCCTGAAACATCACCCCGCATCATGAAAGTCAGCCCCTTCACATGACCCCCTACCCCCTGCCCCCGCCCCGGGGCGGGGGGCAAAGTTTGTTCGCTGCGCTCATGGGGTTACTCGGCGTCAATTTGCGTGCTTCACGTTAGCGCCGCTGCGTGTCCTTCAAGGCCTCATCAACCAGCTTTTTCAACTGGTCGAAGCCGAAGCGCGGCAGGGGTTTGCCGTTGACGAAGAATTCTGGCGTCTTGGTGACCTTGAGGGTGTCGGCGTCGGCAAGATCCTGGGCGATTATCCGGGCGATTGACGGGGCGAGCATGTCGGCACGCAATTGTTCGAGATTCAGCCCCAGGCCTTCCAGATGAGGCCAGATCCGGGCCACCTGCACCGTGTGATGCGGCACCCAGTGATGCTGCGTGGCCAGCAATGCTTCCAGCGCCGGCCAGAACCTGCCCTGCAGGCGTGCGGCTTCGAGCACCGCCACCACCTGGTCCGAACCTTCGTGGAATGGCGCGTAACGCAGCACCAGGCGAATCTTGTCGGGATGCGCGGCCATCAAATCCTTGACCAGCGGATAGAGCGCCGCGCAGGTTTCGCAGGCGGGATCGATAAATTCGACGATCACCACCGGTGCATCGGTCCTGCCGAGCGTCGGCGAGTGCATGCGGACCAGCGCCGCACTGTTGGCGGCGGCCAGTTGCGCGGATTGATCGATCTTTTCGGTCTTGTAGGCCAGTGTTGCGATGACGAAGACCAGCAGCATGATCACGACGGTGCCAATGAGCAGTGTTTTATGTTTCATTTGGATATCCAGGAAAGAGAGGTCGGCGTGCGATGAAATAAGTGATTGTGGCTGAATGAAGTTCCCCGACTTCGTCCATACTCGCGTCTTGAAGAAACGTCACGGGATGCGCGGCAGAATGCAGTCAATCGAACGAGCGGCATTGTAACCATGCCTTGGCGGGTGCTGGCTTTTGCCCTTGGCGTGTTTGTCCTGCAACAGCACGCCGTCCTGCCAGCGCCGACTTTTCTGGTGGCTACTGCAGTCATCGGCGCGATGTTGTGGCTGGCGGCCTGGCAGCGCTGGCGCTTCCTGTCTGTTGTCGGTGCGGCTTTGCTGGGCTTGGCCTGGGCGGGTGGCTTTGCCCACTGGCGGCTGGCCGATACCCTGCCGACGGCGTGGGAGGGGCGCGATGTTGAGGTCACGGGGGTCGTCACCCGCCTGCCGCAGCGCTTCGAGCGCGGCGTGCGCTTTGTTTTCGAAGTCGAACAGGCGGCCGTTCCCGTGCCGCGACGGATTTCCCTGAGCTGGTATCGGCACATCGATCCGCGGGCGGACGACGAGACGGGAGAGGAAGTCGCCGCGCCCGGCGCCTTGCCGGTGCCGCGCGTCGGGGAACGCTGGCGCTTCGTGGTGCGACTCAAGCGCCCGCATGGCAATGTGAATCCGCACGGTTTCGACTATGAAGGCTGGCTGTTCGAGCGCGGTATTCGCGCCACCGGGTATGTGCGCAAAGCACCGGAAACCAATGCCCGGCTTGATACGCAGGCCAGCGGCGCGAGGGTGAGCATCGAACGCGTGCGCGAAGCGACGCGCGCCCGTATTGCCCGCGCGTTGCCGGATCATGAGTACGCAGGTGTGCTGATGGCACTGGCGGTGGGCGACCAGAACGCCATTTCGCCAGCGCTCTGGCGGCTTTTTGCGGCCACCGGCATCACGCACCTGATGAGCATTTCAGGGCTGCATGTCACCATGATCGGCGCGCTCATTGCCTGGCTGGTGTCCATGCTGTGGCGACGCGCGGCACGCCTGCCGCTGCTCTGGCCGGCGCAGAAGGCGGCGGCGCTCGCCGGGTTTGGCGGCGCCTTGCTGTATGCGCTGCTGGCCGGCTTTGGCGTGCCGGCGCAGCGTACGCTCTACATGCTGGGTGTGGTAGCACTGGCCATGCTGTCGGGGCGCTCGATCGCCGCGCCGCGCGTGCTGGGGGTAGCTCTGCTGCTGGTGCTGCTGATCGATCCGTGGGCGGTGCTGGCCGCCGGTTTCTGGCTGTCCTTCGGCGCCGTGGCATTGCTGTTCTCCATGGCTAGTGGCCGGCTGGCGCGACCGCACTGGCTGGTCGAATGGGGCCGGGCGCAATGGGCCATCACGCTGGGGATGATTCCCGCGCTGCTGGCCTTGTTCCAGCAGTTCTCGCTGGTGTCGCCCTTCGCCAATGCGCTGGCGATCCCGGTCGTCAGCCTGCTGGTGACGCCGCTGGCGCTGCTCGGCAGCGTGCCCGGTCTCGGATTGCTGTTGCTGCCAGCACACGCAGTGCTGGCGCTCTTGATGGATTTTTTGTCCTGGCTGGCCACATTGCCCGGCGCGCTTTGGCAACAGCATGCACCACCGCTCTGGACAATCCCGCTGGCCTTGCTCGGCACGGCATGGCTGCTCCTGCCGCGCGGCTTTCCGGCGCGCTGGCTGGGGCTGATCGCCTTCCTGCCATTGTTCTTCATTTACCCGGAACGCCCGGCGCCGGGTGCATTGACGCTGACGGTGCTGGATGTCGGGCAAGGCCAGTCCGTGCATGTGCAGACCGCCACGCACGATTTGATTTTCGACACCGGGCCGGGGTTTACCGCCGACGCCGACAGCGGCAATCGCATCCTCGTGCCCTATCTGCGCGCCGCTGGCGTGCAAAGGCTCGATGCGCTGATTGTCAGTCATGCCGACAACGATCATGCCGGTGGCGCGGCATCGCTGCTGGCGGTGGTGCCGGTTGGTGAATTTCTCAGTTCCTTGCCCGAGGCGCATTCGTTGCGGCAAAAGTCGGCGCTGGCGGGACGGCGCAATGAGCGGAACTGCCTGGATGGCGATGCCTGGGAATGGGACGGCGTGCGCTTCAGCGTGCTGCATCCGACGTCCGCCGACTATGCCGGCAAACGCACGACGAACGCCATGAGTTGTGTGCTCCGGATCGACAGTGCCCACGGGAATGTGCTGATTCCCGGAGATCTGGAAGGTGCGGCGGAAGATGATTTGTTGGCGCGGCATGGCGACAGGCTGCGTGCCGATGTTCTGGTGGCGCCGCATCACGGCGGCAAGCGCACCTCATCGATGGCTTTCGTCAACGCAGTGAGCCCCCGCGAGGTAGTATTTCCGGTCGGCTACCGCAACCGTTTCGGCCATCCCTGGCCGGCGGTGGTTGACCGCTACGCCAGCGCCGGCGCCCGCATTCATCGCACCGACCGGAATGGCGCGGTGCGCGTCGTGCTCGACGCTGCCGGGCAGCATTACGTCCATCAGCGCGAAGCGCGTGCCCGCTACTGGCACAATACGCCCGTTGACCTTATTGAAAGCGCTCCATGACGCTACCCCGTTCATCTTCTGTGCAGTGCCTCAGCCCGGCTGGATTTCATCGCATGGCCTATGTGGAATGGGGCGATCCGGCCAATCCGCGGGTGCTGGTGTGCGTGCATGGCATGACGCGCAGCGGGCGCGATTTCGATGTTCTGGCGCAATCCCTGGCTGAAAAATTCCGCGTGGTCTGTCCCGATGTTGTCGGCCGCGGCCTGAGCGACCGCTTGCGCGATCCGGCGTACTATGTCACGCCACAGTATGCAGCGGACATGGTGACGCTGATTGCCCGGCTGAATATCGAATCGGTGGACTGGCTCGGCACGTCGATGGGCGGCCTGATCGGCATGGCCCTCGCGGCGCAGAAAGAAACTCCCATCAAGCGGCTGATACTCAATGATGTCGGGCCGGTAGTCGACGCCTCGGCACTGAAACGCATCAGTGATTATCTGGGCAGCCCGCCCGATTTTGCCTCGATGGTCGAAGCCGAAACTTACATGCGCCAGGTAGCAGCGCCGTTCGGCAAGTTGACGGATGGCCAGTGGCGCCACCTGACCGAATGTGTTGTCCAGCCCGCGACGCAAGGGCGGATCAAGCTGCGTTATGACCCGGATATCGCCGTGCCATTCAAAACCATGGTGGCGGCGCAGGGCGGGAAGGATGTCGAATTATGGCCAATCTACGACGTGATTCGCTGTCCGACCCTGGTGATTCGCGGCGAAACTTCGGACTTGCTGACGCGCGAAACGGTGGCGGCGATGCGCGAGCGGGGGCCGCGCGCCAGTGCGGTGGAAATCCCCCACGTCGGTCATGCGCCGATGTTCATGGATGCGGCGCAAATTGCCGTGGTGCGTGAATATCTGCTCGGTTCCTGAGGAAAGCGGCGTCGGCGCGGCCTATCGCGACCGCTGGACATCCGCTTTCTGTTAGACTTCGCGGCGGCGGGCCTCCCCGCATTGCGGGGTGGTGAATCTGGTCAGGGCCGGAAGGCAGCAGCCACAGCCATTTACTGCAAGTGCCGGGGGTTAGGCTCGCCACCTCCCCTTCTCCTCCGTTCCTCCCCGCGTGTCCCCCTTGGGCAGCGTTGCCGTTTCATACCCGGTTACAACTCGGATATAGACCGCTTACATCCGCGGCGCCTAATCTCTCTTGCCAAGCAGGCATTTACCAGGAGAGCACTATGAAACGCAATCACAGCATCATCGCAAGTTTGATCGTCGCTGCCACTTTCAGCGGCGTGGCCCTGGCCCAGGGCGGCATGGGCCCCGGCATGGGCATGGGCCCCGGCATGGGCATGGGCCCCGGCATGGGTGCCGGAATGGGCCCATGCGGTGGGATGGGGCAAGGCGGCCCGATGGCACGCCAGGCATCAATGAAAGTCGATCCGGCGCAACGCGCCGAGCAACGCCTCGACATGCTCAAGGGCCAGTTGAAGCTGACGCCCGCGCAGGAACCGCTCTGGCTGGCCTTCGCCGAGAAGGCCAAGAGCGAGGCGGGCAAGGGCATGCAGGCAATGCGCAACCAGGCCGCCGACTCCAAGTTGACCGCCCCCGAGCGCATGGCACAGCGCCAAGACATGATGCAAGCCCATCTGGCCGCCATGACTGGCGTGCATGAGAGCTTCAATCGCCTCTATGACGCGCTGACGCCCGAGCAGAAAGCCGTGGCCGACCAGCAAGCCGCCCGCATGGGGCCGATGGGCGCTGGCATGGGTCCGAAGGGTGGCGGAATGCCGCGCGGACCGGGCCGGGGCATGGCACCGCAAGGCTGAGCGATTTACCTCGCAAAACAACGGGCGCCTCCTCGGGGGCGCCCGTTGCGTTTGATAGAATCCAACAATGATAGCCCCCCACGCTCGCAAATTCTTCTCGCTGCCCCCCATGAAATCACCCGAAGCGGTGACAGGGGGGGGCGTGCCTCCTTGGGGCGCCCCGGCGGTGGCACGATGAGTTACCAAGTGCTGGCCCGCAAGTGGCGTCCCAAGTCTTTCGACACGCTGGTCGGGCAGGAGCATGTGGTCCGTGCGCTGACGCATGCGCTTGATCAGCAACGTTTGCACCATGCCTATCTGTTCACCGGCACGCGCGGTGTCGGCAAGACCACGCTGGCGCGCATCCTTGCCAAGGCCCTGAATTGCGAGACCGGCATCACCGCGACACCCTGTGGCGTCTGTGGTGCTTGCCTGGAGATCGACAGCGGCCGCTTCATCGATTATGTGGAAATGGATGCCGCCTCGAATCGCGGCGTCGAGGACATGGCGGCCTTGCTTGAAAAGGCTGCCTACGCGCCCAACAGCGGCCGCTACAAGGTGTACATGATCGACGAGGTGCACCAGCTTTCCGGCCACGCCTTCAACGCGATGCTGAAGACGCTGGAAGAGCCGCCGGAACATGTCAAATTCATCCTCGCCACCACCGATCCGCAGAAGATTCCGGTTACGGTGCTGTCGCGCTGCCTGCAGTTCAACCTCAAGCAGATGCCGCCTGGCCTCATCGTCGACCATCTGACGCAAGTGCTGGCGGCCGAGGGTATCGACTGTGAAGCGTCAGCATTGCGCCATCTGGCCAAGGCTGCCGCCGGTTCGATGCGCGATGCGCTTTCCCTGCTCGACCAGGCCATCGCCCATGGCGCCGGGCGCATCGAGGAGGAGGGCGTGCGCGCCATGCTCGGCACGGTGGGCGACGATCACCTCTTCAGCCTGCTCGACGGGCTGGCGGCCGGCGACATTCATGCCATGCTGGCAGTGGCTGAAATAATGGAGGCGCGCAGCCTCGGTTTCGATTCGGCCTTGCAGGAACTGGCCACGCTGTTTCATCGCATCGCGCTGGTGCAATTTGCCCCCAATGCCATCCTCGATGCGGCAGAGCGGGAGCGTCTCGCGCCCTATGCCGAATGCCTGGATGCCGAGTTCTTGCAACTCTGCTACCAGATCGCCATCCACGGCCGCGATGAACTGGCCTTGGCCCCTGACGAGGCCGCCGGTTTCGGCATGGTGCTGCTGCGTCTGCACGCGTTTCGTCCCGACAGTGCGAAAGCCGGCGCTAGTGGAAGAGGTGGAGAATCCAGCAGCACAAAAGTCGGCGCTGGCGGGACGGCGCAGCCGGCACGCCCCAACACGGGGACGCCGCAACCGGCACGCGCCAGCGCCGCGCAACGGCCAGCGCCCGAAGCCAGCACGCCACCGACCGCGCAGCCCATCAGCCCGCCCGCAACAGACGACAGCGACTGGCATGCGCTGGTAGCACAATTGCCGCTCACCGGCATGGCGCGCCAACTCGCCCAGCATTGCGAACTGGTCACCCTGACCGATACGCAAATCACCCTGCGCATGTCACCGGTGCATAAGCATCTGGCGCCCCAGCAGGAAAAATTGCAGGCCGAACTGCAAAAGCAC
The DNA here is from genome assembly GCA_964580925.1 of uncultured Methyloversatilis sp. GTDB lineage: Bacteria > Pseudomonadota > Gammaproteobacteria > Burkholderiales > Rhodocyclaceae > Sulfuricystis. Next base: position 14,390 of record CAZOMI010000036.1, on the reverse strand, counting down.
TATGGTCGCCCATTTGCCCTGAAAATCGATCTGGCCGAGACTGCGGGCGAAACGCCCAAGGTGCGGGCCGACAACGAGAAGCGCGAACGCCAGGAGCGCGCCATCGCCGCCATCGAAGGCGACCCCTTCGTGCGCGATGTGTGCGACCTGTTTGACGCCAGCATCGACGAATCCACCATCAAACCCATTTGAGGAAAATCACATGTTGAACAAAGGCGGCATCGCCAACCTGATGAAACAGGCGCAGAAAATGCAGGAAAACATGAGCAAGGCACAGGAAGAACTGGCCAACATCGAAGTCGAAGGCCAGTCCGGCGCGGGCGCCGTCAAGATCGTGATGACCTGCAAGCACGACGTCAAACGCGTCACCATCGACCCCTCGGTGATGGACGACAAGGAAATGCTCGAAGACCTGATTGCCGCCGCGCTGAATGATGCCAATCGCCGTGCCGAGGCTACGTCGCAGGAGCGCATGGGCGCGCTGACCGCCGGCCTGCCGTTGCCGCCGGGCATGAAGTTGCCGTTCTAAGCTCGCTTCGATGCCGCAACGGATCCTTTTTGTCTGCATGGGCAACAGATGGAAAACCGCTTAACCATGCGCTTTTAAGCGGATACCGTTATCACAACGGTTATCTATTTGATCCGTGGCGGGTGTCAGCCCTGTTTCCGGCCAGGATAGCGCCCGATAATCTGCCCATCCAGGTGGGCTGGATGGGCATAGAGGGAGGTAACTGAAAAGTGCAGGGTTCCTCGCTTGATCAGTTCCAGTACCAGCAGCGCCGAGGGTGACAGCCGTAGGCTGACTTTTAGCTTGCTGCCGCTCTCTGTGTTGTATATCTGCCCGGAATGTCCGAGCTTTTCATAGACGAGGGAGGGAACGCTCATCCCCGATCGCTTTACCCAGTGCCCGTGGCGTTTCCAAATGTGGGTTTCACCGTAGGCGATATTCCCCACTTTCAGACGGATCGGTAGCGGATCGTCGAGCCCTGCGATGATCCCGCCGGGGAAAATCGAAAAGTCCGGGGATTCGTCGGCCAGCCACAGGTGCCACGGCTGATCTCCTTCACGGGTAAAGGTGGGCATTGCAATTTTGAGCCGGTGGAGTTATATTGAGGGCGTCCGAAGATGATATGCCCGCTGATCGGCCTTGATAGCGCGGCATCGCAGCGGAGAGTGGGGCCGAACAATACCACTCGAACGGGGTGCCCGGGTAACCGGGCTCGGGATTCCGAAAGGATACCGCAGGCGCCGTTCCGGGAACACGATAAGCCGCCTTCGGGCGGCTTATCCCTTTCTAGGCGGGGAGTTGTTTAACTGCCGTCCCGCCAGCGGCGACTTTTACTCCGGCAGTAAGTTGCCCCCTGTCAGGCCCCGCTCGCGCATCAAGCGCCTGAGCTTCATCAATGCCATGCCCTCGATGCGCCGCACTTCCTGTACTGATACCGGGCGCCCCTCCTGAAGGGAGAGCATTTCCGCGATTTCCTCGTGGGTGACTTCCGTCAGCGGTGTCGGCTCTACAGCCTGTTCCCAAAATGACAAGGCGTTCATCCTTTACGACGGTTGAGTCTCTTTCATAGCCCGGCAGCGCTCCCTTGTTGTTCTGCGACAGCGGGGGGAGCAACCAGCCACGGGTGGTCCGCGTGGGCCTGCCGTTCGGCTTCCTCGACGATCCAGCCCCAGGCGTTAGAGAGAATTTCGAAAGCCAGCCCCAGATCCTTGACCTGCCAGCCATCGGCCCCGCGTTTATCGGTGTCGGATATATCGACCGTGCCAGATCGCAGGCTATCTGCTAACGAGGCCACAGTAAGCCGTGGGTGCCCCCACCCTAGTCGGTAGGCGGCTTCGCCAACGATTCCGGCCAGGGCAATCGCACGCAATACCGACGGCGGTAATTCTCCATCCGGGTGCCGGAAATAGCAGACGCCGTCGAAATAGCGCAGTGACCTGTCGTAACTCACTTCCAGCGCTATCTCACAGCCAAAACGCAGCGCTACTGCCGCGTGCGCTACTTCATGCACATAGGATGCCTTCAGTTCGGTAGGCTCGCACACGGTACGCGGGTTTTCGGGGATCATCGCTTGCTGTCCGGGCTGGCCGCGCCTGACACGGCCCCTCGTGCAGCGTCCAGGGGCCCGGTCGGTTTGACCCGGCCCTGCGCCACGTCGGCGGCATAGCCCAGCGGCTTGCCCAGCGCCGCAACGGGCAGGCCGGTGGATATCGTGACAAGCGTCAGGGTGTCCCGGATCGCCTTGCTGGCCTTGCCCTCGTCGGCGAGGGCCTTGTAGATCGACACGGGCGCATGGGCCGCGTTCTCGATCATCGACACGGCCGGCGCGGTGCTCATGCGGTCATCGTAAGGCTTGTGGTTGAACGAATTGGCCAGCACCACGCCCATCTGGCCGACGACGGGCACCATTGCCGCAGCGTTGCGGGCCGGTGCGCCGAAGAAGAACGCCAGGAACTCGTCGAGATAGCCGTCGTGGTCGTCATCATCGGGGCCGCCCCGCATGCCCTGCACGATAGCCTCGGAGAACCATGCCGGCACGAGGAACCCCAGCAGGAATATGTAGAACATGCGCCCGGCGCCTTTGCGCAGACCCATGTCCTGCGCAACCGTGGCGAACTCGGTGCCCAGCATATTGGCCTGCATGTTGAAGTACCCCGTGAATTGCGTGAACATCCGCGTGAAGGCCGGGCCTGATTCAAACCGGCTGATGTCCTCGGGTTGCAGGCTGCCCTGTGTCTCGCGCACGGCGGCGTTCGCTGCCCGCACGGAATCGGTTTCGTTGCTGCCCTCGGCCGTGGCCTGATCGTAGGCGGCCGACCACGTAATCGAGTCGACGACGTTCTGGAAAGCGGCTTGCAGGAAATAGGCGTGCTTCGCCGTCCATGTCTTTGCCTTGTCGTAGGCGTTCGGGTTGAGCAGCAGCTCCTCGATTTCGGCGCGCATCTGCATGACCTCGTTGTTCTGCCGATTCGCCATGAACGGCGACAGCGCCGCGATCTGCTCGGCAACCTCAGACGGTGCCCGCAGGTAACGCCAGGTCGCGGCCTTGAGATAGGCCGGCTTGACTTTGAGGGCGGCAATCGACAGGCCGGTGATCTGCTGCAAGGCGTTGGTCAGATTGGCGAACATCGCCGCCATGCCCGAGCGGCTGCGCATCGTGCGGAAGAAGCGGTCGCCCAGCTTGCCGGCCCAGCCGGTTGCCGGTGTCTCGACGGTCTGCTTGGCGGCCCGATTCAGCCAGGGCAGCAGCAGGTCGGTGTAGGCCACAGGGTCGTAGCGGTTGAGCGATCCGGCCAGCCCCTTGGCGCGCAGCGTGCGCATTACGTCGCGCACCTTCGGCTCCAGGTGGGCGAACAGCAGCACCTTGTCGATATGCTGCGGCAGGAGGCGCAGATCCAGCGCCAGCGGTTTGTTGTACTCAACCCGGCCTTTCGTGAATCCCCGGTTCGTCGCGGGGAACATGAAAGCGTTGGACTGATTGACGGCCTCCAGCTCGGCATGGATCGCGGCATCCTGCACGGTGAAGGTGTCATAGATCGCCGGCACGTAGCCGCCCCGGTAAGTGCCGAACGGCGTCGTGAATTCGTTGGCGGTCACTTCATCGAAGTAGCGGCCGAACACTTCGCGGTGCGTGCGCTGCGCCAGGGGCTTGGTTTGTTCCAGCAAGTCCCACACGCCTTGCGCAAAATCGTAATCGGCCTTGGTCAGCTTTCCCTCGGCCTGCATGCGCACGAGGAACCGATCCCATTTCACCGTGTCGAGACTACCGTCGGCGCGCTCGACAGCCCAGCCACGCCCGAGCAGCAGCTTGCGCCGGTTCGATTCGTTGCCGGTATGCAGGATCGCATGCAGCAGTTCGGCCTTGCCGGCATCGCCCTTGCTGAATCCGAACGTATAGCCCAGCTCCGGCGCGGCGATGCGTCCGGGCTTGAGGGTTGGCTCGATGGCCATGAGCAGATCGCGGTAGCGCTTGAGATAGCGCCCGGCGTCGGCGCGGTAGCCGTCGGCGGCCTCGCTGATCGGCTGGAACACATAGCGCCGGAATGCGCCGGTGATCTTGCCGCCGTCCATGCGATCCGCCCAATGCTCAACACGGCGCAGCGCAGCGCGCGCCCCTTGCAGGTAGCGCATGCGCTTCTCGCCTTCGGTGACGGCACGCCCCTCGCCGGGCACCATGTCAGGCACGCCGAGCTGATCGAGGCGTTCGGCAAGCTGGCGGGTAATCTCGTCGCGGGATACGAGCTTGCCGTCGATCTCGACCTGCCGCTCGCGCCGGGCCAGATACCACAGGCTTTCGATGTTGTCGCGCAGGGCGCGCAGCTCGCCGACGGTCAGTTCATCGAGCGGCCGGGCAGTCTGTTCGGCATCAAGCAGCATCGGTTCGAGAACGGCATACAGCTCGGGGTCGTATGCCTTGACGGCCTCCATGTAGGCACGTGGATGCTTGCCGCGCATGCCGACTCCGTAGGCGGCCAGGATGGCGCGGGCGGCATTGACGATATCCATGTTGCGCGTCTTGGCGACCTGCTCGGTTTTCGAGTCGGCGACGGTGCGGAAGGCGGCCACAGTGCTTTGGACTTCGGCCTGTGCTTCATAGGCCGCGCGTGTGGCGGCATGCTGGATCAACTGATAGCGTTTCTGCTTGATCGCTTCGGCCAGATCGCCCCGGCGCAAGGCATCCTCGGCAGCCTTGCCGGCACGGGCGGCGGCGGCGGCATACTGGGTCGGGCGCAGCCCACCGGCTTTCTGTTTCTCGATCAGGCGGGCGGCGTAGTCCTTGGCCATCTGGTTGAGCGCTTGCGCTCCGCCGACAGCCTTTTGCAGGCCGGCCAGCTCGGTGGCAATGAACCGGCCGCGCACGTCGTTATGGATCGCCTCGTCGGCTGCCCGGGCGATGGCCTCGGGCGAGGCCAGGTCGCCGTACTGTTCGAGCATGCGCTGGTCGGTCATGGCCTCGACCACTTCGCGGAAGGGTTGCGCGACCAGCAACTCGCGCACGAGCTGGTCGCCGGAGTTGAAGCCGGGCAGCATCGCGGCGGCTTCGTCGGGGTGCATGCCTTCGCTGGCCAGCATGCCGTATTGACCGTGGCCCAGCCCTGACCAATCGACGGACTCAAGCGCGCCCTCGGGATACATGGCGCGCAGGGCCGGAATGCTCAAGCGGTGGCCTGCCGTGACCTTGATTTCCTCGCCGCTCGCCGTGGTCAGCTCGCCACGCTTGAGCCAGCGCTGGGCCACATAGACCGGCATCTTGGCGACTTCGGCCTCGACCTCGTGGCGCACGGCCTTGCGTTTCTCGGCGGCGTCCTTGTTCAAGCGCTTGACGGTTTCCTCGCGCAGGCGAGCCGTCCACGTCATGTCGCGTTGGCTGCGCGCTTCCATCTGGGCCAGGGCCTCGTCGGTGGCCTCGCGTCCGAGTGCCTGATACTGTTGCCAGTCGATACCATAGGCGGCGGCATCCGCCTCGATGCCGAACAGCGGCGACATGCTGCGCGCCCGGCGGGCTTCGCGGATATGGGCGTCGGTGGCCAGCATGCGATCGAGCACGGCGCGCACTTCGTCGGACAGCTCCACATTCAGCCCCCGGATATCCCGATAGACGCGGGCCAGCCAGGAACGGAAGCGGGCAAACAGGTTTTGCAGGTTGAGGCTGGGGGCCTTGCCTTCGTAGAGGTAGGACTCGAAGCCCCGCGCGAATTGCTCGTGGTGGGCGCGCTTCTCCTCCAGGCTCATGGCCTGCCAGGTGGCGGCATCCTTGACGCCGAACCAGTCGAACAAGGTTTGCATATCGCCCTGCAACTGCGGCGCGGCCTTGGCCATGTCGGCGTAGGACTCCAGGAACCAGTGCCCGGACTCATGCAGGAAGCTGGATAGGTCGGCGTTCTTGAACAGGCCGATGATCGGCTTGCCATCCTGCGCGAATTCGCGGGGCACAAATCCCCCGCGCGCATCCTGCGACAGCATCGGGCCGGCGATGCCTTCCGCTTGGATGTTGGCGCCGTAGGCATCCCACAGGGCGGCCGGTGATACTTGCAGGCGTTCGGCCATGGTGTCGAAAAAGGCCGACGGCAAGGCAGCATAGGCGCGATTGACGGCGGGTGAGAACCGGCCGGCCGCGTCCAGGCGCTCGACCATCTGGCGCTCGATGGCGCGCACTTGCTGGTCGTGCGTCATGTCGCGCTCGTGTTCCTCTGCCATGCGGGCGACTTCATCGAGGGCGACACTCTCGCCATGCTGCTGCGCGAAGGCTTGCGCCTCGGCGCGTGTCATGCCGTCCGGCTGGGTTTTCAGATCGTTGATGATGGCGTCGGCGAAGCCATTGCCGGCAATGTGGGTCGCAAATTCATCGACGGGAATGCGCACGTCGCCCCCGCTTTCGAGGGCCAGCTCCAATTGCTCGCCGACAGCCGGCGACACGGCCGCAATCTCGCGCGCCTTGCCGGACTGCATAAGGGCCTGTGCGCTGATGAACACGTCCGCACCGCTGCCGACGGATTCGCGCACGAGCTGCGCGAAGGATTCGGGGTCGCGGGCGCGCACCTTGGATGCCTGCGCCAGATCGGCCAGCGCTTGCAGAGTGGCGGCGTCCTGTTCGGCGCGCTGCGCCTGCTGCTGGCCTCGGGTGCGCACATGCAGTGCGCCCTCGACCAGGCTGCGCACGATGCCGCCGACGGTCGCGCCCACTTCGCCTTCCTCGAAGGCTTGCCCGACCTCGATCTTGGCGTCTGGGTTGGTCAGCACCTTGCGCAGGGCATCGTGCAGGATGCCTTCGGTAACTTCCTGTCCGCCCTCGGCGGTGCCGGCAATGCCGATGCGTGCCAGTGCAGCGGCCAACTTGTTTTTGATCGGCGCGGCCAGCGGTCCGAGCAGCTTGTCGAGCGCCCATTTCTCGGTAATGCCGGTCACGGCCGAACCGCCGACGATGGCGGCGTCCTTGGCCCATTGCGGCGCGGTGTCATCCGCGACCTTCTCGGAGAGGATGCTCGCGCCCTGTGCGTAAAGGCTTGCCCCCCGGTCGATAGGCAGCATCATGATCTGGCTGGCCACTTGGCCCAGCCCGCCGACTACCTTGTCTCCAAAGGTTTGCGCGTTCGCCGGCAGCATGACCTCGCGCCGGTAGTACTCCATCGTGCTCTTGCCCAGATCGCGCCAATCGTCGCCGATCTGCGGGCCGACCAGCGATTCGTCGGTCGGCTGGCCTCCCGCACGGGGTACGGGCAGGAACAGCGAAGAAAAGGTGGCAAGTGCGCGGCGCTGTGCGACGTTGGCCAGCTCCCCGAATCCGTGAAGGGAGCGGCCGACGTTCTCGCCGGCACTGCCGAAAAACTGCCGTGACACGCGCTCGACGGTGCCTATGTTGTCCACATCATCGTGGGCAATCTTGGCCCGATCAACGTCGGCTAGTAACGCGGCGGTGGCTGGCGATGTTTCGGCCAGCGTGGTGAAGTCAATGGTACCGACCTTGTCCTGCCGTTGCATTTCCTTGGGCAGGTTAAAGGCGGTATCGACAGGAACGCCAGTTCGACGGGCTACGCGCCGCGCTTCAGCATAGGCGTCCGGGTCGGTGTCAATGGCTGCGGAAAACCCAATGCGGGCCGCTTGCGCTGGCTCGGGTTGCAGTGTGGCGGCGACTGCGGCGTCGTAGGTATCGCTCAAGGTGCCTTGCTCCTGAATTTTGATTTAGCCACGTGCGGCCAGGCGGATCGTGCCTTTCATGAACTTTTCATGCTCGCGCCTGACGTGGGCCAGCCAGTCGGCGGTGTCAGGGAAAACCGCATTGTTGAGCGGCAGCACCACGCGGCCATCTGCAAGCAGTAGTGCTTTCTCCTCCCCTCCCAGCCATTCGCCGGACACGCTCATGGCGTCGAGCATTTCGCCGTCAGTCACGCGAAGGCAGGCGACGGGGTATTTATCGAAGCCCCATTCGTCGGTCAGGTCGTCATGAAACGCCTCGACGAATTCAACGCCGGGAGGGGAAGGGAGATAGATCATGCTACTGACCCAGCAGCGTGCTCTTGCCGAGGTTCAGCGTGTTCGGATCGACGCCCTGCGGCCCGGTCAGCATCGTGCCGGACGCGCCCGCCTTGCCGGCCTGCGTGGCCGAATCAAGGACGCCCTGCACGTTCGGCCGCTTCTGGTTCGCCTTGTTCATCGCCTCGTCGGCGGACTTGGCCTGCTTGTCGGCATTGGCCTGCGCCTGCTGCATGGCCTTCTCGGCAGCGGCTTCCTGCTTCTTGCCGTTCTGGTACGAGATAACCGTGCCCGCAACAGCGGCACCAGCCATGATGTATGTTGCGGTAGTAGCTCCAGACATATCGAGGATTCCTTTCTCAAAGACGCCCGGCATTACGTTGCCGGCGGGCTGCATAAGTCAGCATGACAAGGGTTTCGGGGTCGTTGCCCAGGCCCATCGTGTGAATCAAATTGCGGACACGCGGGTCGCGTGCGACAAGGGCGCGGGCATCTTGCAAGGCGCGGTCCGCATTGCCGAAGGCAGTCTTAAGTGCGTGCAGTGCCTCTTTTCGTTGCTCGCCCGGGTCTTGTGGGTGTTTTTCCAGATAGCCGATTCGATGGCGAAGGTTCGCCACGTCGATGGTCGATAACCCCAAGTCGGCGGAGATTTCGCGCAGCTCATTCACGACGGCCGCGCGTACCGGCTCGGCAATCTCGACAACGTGGTCGAACATCGCGTCGGGGATCGGCTCGGCGTAGGTGTTCTGTGGCGAGTACAGGCGACGGGGGCCGTCCTGATCGCGCATTTCGGCGATATTGGCCGGGATTTCGATGGCGGGCGGGGCTTCAGGTGCAGCGTCCGGCGCTTCCTCGGCGTTGCTGGCCTGCTGTTGTTGCTGGGCCTGATCTGCCGGGGCTTCGGCCATCGGGGCTTGGGCTGCTGGCTGCTCGGTGGCTGCTGTCGATTCGACAGCGGTATCGTTGATGAATGGGGCGCCGTACATGGTTCTATTCCTGACCGCGCGCGGCAAGGTGCTGAATGCCCTGACTGCTGAATCCGGCGCCCGCTACCAGCATGGACGTGATGTTGTAGGCCGGCGAAACGCCGCCCACCACATAGCGCAGGCGCAGGAACTTCTTGAGGCCGGAAATCTTGTTCAGGGCGATGTTGAACACCTTGTCGCCGGCCGGTTTTGGCACGCCCAGCAGCTTGGTGTAGGTCGAATCGTCGGCAGAGGTTTCGAGTTCCACGGTCAGCGTGGGGTCGGTGCCCGACTCGCTGCGCACGATGATCTGCACAGCTTGGTCAATGCCGGCAGTGAGCCCCGGCGGGATTTCCACGCTGTTGGTGGAATACCCCGTGCTGGTCACGGCTTGCTTGTCGGAAAACTGCTCTTCAGCGTCGAAAATCATGGTGCGGTTCCTTATGCGAGGTATTCGTTGACTTTGTCATGGACGGTTTCGACGCGCTGTATCAGCGACTCGACGCGCTTTTCGATGACCTCGCCGATGGGCGGCAGGTCCAAGCGCGGCAAATCCACGTGGTTGTTCGGGGCCAGCTCGCCGAAGATGCCGGCTTTGCGCAATTCATCGCTGACGCAGTGGCCGAGCACGTCGTCGGTGAAACTGACGTAGCCGCAAAGGTGCAGATAGTCATGTGCCCGCGCCGCGTTGATCTGCTTTACCAGGGGGAAGGCGCTGGCGGCGGCTTCGCGCGCATCGGCGTGGAAGGCTTCGAGTTCAGCGGCCAGGCTGGCGATGATTTGCCCGATCTTGTGGGCGCGCGGCGGCAAGTGCTTGTATGCGGCCTTGAACTCCGCCAGGGCGGCGTCATTGGCTTTGCGCTGGGCCGCCTTCTGTTCCGCGATCAGGTCGGCTTGCAGTTTCTCGACGCGGCGGTCGCAGGAAGCGACAAGCTCCTGCACGGCGGCGGTGTCGGTCTGCACGCGCTTGACCTCGGCCAAGTTGCCGGCGTCGGCAGCCGCATCGAGGGCGACACGTAGGGTTTCAAGGGTCTGCTCGTGACCGGCCTTTTCCTTGGCGAGGGCCTCGATCTTCTGTTTCGCGTTCATGGTGGGGTTCCTTTGTCCAGTTGGATACCCCGATGCTGGCATGCGGTAACGATGTGCAGGTCGCCGCACACGTCGAAAACACGCCAAGGCGAAGTGGAGGCACATAGGCGGGGTCGATGCTCGCCGATCCGTCCTTATGAATCGTGATAGCCCAGATTGCCACGGCCAGAGGCGGGCAATACCGATCCACCCATTCAGCCGCGCGGTCAAGGGCATTGCGCAGCGCATTGGGTGACAGGCTACGGTCAGCAGCGAAGAACACGAATTGCGCATTGTCGCCGTGCAAGAAGATTTCCCAAGCGGCCGAAAGTCCGGTCATGTTCGGGTCGGCGAGGGTTTTGTAATCGTCCTCGAAGCCGATCTGCACATAGCCCGACGGCTCGAAGGAAAACACCACGGGCGGCGCGACTCGGCGAGCCTGCGAGTCAAGCCATTCCAGCGCCCCGCTGACATTCCCCACAAGCGCAACCAATCTGGCACGGTCGGCCGGTGTGTGCTGCATGGCCTTGACTAGGTTGGTGAGGGCGACTGGAACCCAGTTTTCATTTTTCATACGAGGTCACTCCCATCATATTTCCAGGCATGCGCATCGAATACAACGCTTTGCCGATAGCGTTCGCGTGCTGCCAGTTCGGATTTCAGTTCGGCCTCGCGCTGGGCGGCCATCAGCTTGTCGCGTTCCAGTCTCTTGGCATCCTTTTCAGCCCGGCGCCGTGCCTCGACCTTGGCCAGGTTATCGGCGCGTTTCTGTGACTTGCTGCGTGCTATTTCGCTGGGGGATCGTGGCGCGAATGTCGGCCGGCCCAGCTCGTCGGCTGTCGCTTCGAAATCATCGGCGAGGCGGCGGGCAAGTTCGCGCAGCATGACTGCCGTGGATGCCGGCCGGCCCTGCCGAACGTTATCGAGGGCAAGCAGGTAGAGCAGATATGCCGTCGGGACTTCCGGCAATGGCCTGCCCTTATGCTTCCCAAAGCCTAGGGTGTCAGTCATGCGTTTCCCCATATCGTCCGCGCGCCTGCGTGTTGAGCGTAAGGATTGTCCAGCTCCAGCGGGGGAGATTGGCGCTGACCATATCGTTCGTCCGCTTGCGCGTACTGAGCGCGAATCCATTCGGCGGGGGTGAGCATGCAATTTTTTGCAGACTTACCCCAATCAAGTCCCCAAATCCCTCCCCCAATCCCCCATGTGTCTACACAAATGGGGGATTTGGGGGATGACTCGCGGATTTTTGCCCCAAACCCCAAAAAGCTATTTGAGGTCATTTGGGGTTTTGGGGGATTTCTATCCGTCCCCCCTCCGTGTAGAAAAATCCGGATTCGATCATGTTGCTGATTGCACGTAACGCATGCTCGCGGCGTTTATCCTTCTTGCCCGGATCGTGCTCCATCTTCGGGATCATGGCCGCGACAAGTTCTTCCATGGTGAAAGTGTCGTTCCCGGGTTCAATCAGTTCATGCCCGCATGCCCAGGCGATTTTCTGATTTTTCCCGCTGGGGACTTTGACGCGCACGGGAACGGTGTCCTGATGCTCGACAACGCACGAGGTGATGGCCTCGCCATCCTCGTCCATGCCCAGCGGCACAACAAGCAATTTGAAGGCAAACATGGCGCCGTCATCGCCGTCCTTTTGTTTGGATACCCGGGCGATCCGCGTGTCGACCAGCCGGGTAATTTCGATTTCGGCATCAACAGCGGCCCGGATGCCTGACCAGCCGCGCGCGCCCTTGGTCACGTCCTTGCCGGAGTGGTGGATCAACAGCACCAGGGCCCCCGTAGTGGCATGCAGGCGCTTGCAGTGTGCAAGCACCTTGCCCATGTCCTCGCCGGCATTCTCGTTCGCGCCGGGCGTGGTTTGTGCCAGCGTATCAACCACGATCACGGCGGCATTGCCGACGGCGTTGATGGCTTCGGCCAAGTGCTTGTCGTCATCGGTCAGCAGGTTCGGTGCGGCGGCTAGGACATGCACCAATCCACGCAGCGAGGCACCGTGGTGCTTCCGGTATGCCTTGAGTCGCTTGCGGAACCCGCCGGAACCTTCGGCAGCGACATAGATCACTTGCCCTTGGCGAACCCGGCACCCTCGCCATTCAATACCACGGGCCACGGCGGCCGCAAGGTCGAGCGCAAAAAATGATTTTCCGCTTCCCGACTCGCCGTAAATGACGGCAAGTTCGGCACGTGGGAGCACACCGCGCACGATCCATTCAGGCGCCGGGCCTTCGGAAAAATCGTCGGCATCTATCAGCTCGAATTTTCGGCGGGGTTTCTCCGAGTCAGGAACAGGTCCAAGATCGTCGAATTCTTCGGCGAGCTGCGCGTGGATAGCGGGCAGCATCGCGGCCTCGGCGGCGGTCTGGTCGCCATCGTGATCGAGAACGACATAGGCTGTCCAGGCATCGAACATGCCGAACAGCGGGTCGCTGGCATGATCGGATTGCCACAGGCCATCCTTGCCGGGGATTTCCCGCACGCCGGCTTTACCGCTTGCGGTGGCTGGCGCGTACCGCACGCCGTCGCCCGAATAACCATGCCGGATCAAGATATCAGGTACGGCGTTGGCCTCGTTGAATGCCTGCCGCATGGATGAGGAGAACGCCAAGGACTTGCCGCTGCCCCCGCTGATGGCAAGCGTCGGTGCAATGCCGAGTATTTCGCCAGCCTTGCGCTGCTGCGCGCGCAGATATTCAACATCGTCGGACATGTGCCGCCACCAGGTAAGGAAGTCCGTCGGCAGTTCCGGTGCCTCGTCAATGCGACGGCAATTCGCATAGCGCTGGGTGCGCAGCTCGCCCGACTTGTCGTAATAGGTTAAGCCGGGAATCACGTCTTGCAGGTTGCTGGAATTTGCCCGGAGTTCGAGAACAACATCCCCGCCGTGAAACGCGAAGCGAATCCACCGCAAGCCCTCGGCGGCCTTGAATGTGGAGCGCCCCCCGCTGCCCGGTCGCGTGCTTGCCGATCGCACGCCGGTATCGAGCAGGGCATCGAGGTCAAACCCCAAGCCGGCAAGCATCGTGCGGGATCGCTTGTAATCGTCGGGGTCGATGGAGCATAGGTCATTCGCCGCAAGCATGATGCCGTAGCCCGTAGCTGACTCGTCGAATTCCCGAATGGGTTTTAGGTTCCAGTCCTTGCCGTTCGGCTGCTTGGAGTGGCGTTCCAGCTTGCATAGCTTGAATCCAAGGTTGAACAGATTGCGGGCCTCGGTGAGGTCGGGATCTGGATTGGTTGCCTTATCCGCCCCCGCTGTGCTATTGTCATCGGGTCGATATACATGATTTTCTATTGCCGCCTCCCCCATGCCAGTGGGCGAGGCGGTTTTGTTTTCAGGGGCATCATAGACAGGGGTGCACCAGTTCATTGCACACCCCCTTTGAACCGCTCGATGCTCTCGCGCCGCCAGTAGGGCTGCCCGTCGATTACGCCGTCCGGCGGGGGAATGATTCCTTTTCTGCGGTCGGCCTCGAAAGCGTGCATGCTGACGTAGCCCACCAGATTGGCGAAGTTGAAAGCTGAATAACGGTCGAGGGCTTGCTGCTGCCCCTGTGCGCGGCGCACAGCCATGCCAGCCTCAATCCACGCCTGATCCTCGGCGTCGAACCTGTCGGCGAGTTCGGCCACTCGATCGAGTTCCTCCTCGGTCAGTGCTAGGTCGCGCAAATTGGCGAGCTGGGCACGAGCATGGGGCGGCGTGTCGTAATTCAGCTTCGTACCATGCGCAATGAGGGAAAGATCGCGGCGGCTCATGCTGCGACCCTCTCTCGACGATTATTGCGGCGCTTGACGTAAGGGACTTCATTGGCGCGCTGGTCGATCCAATCCATCGCATCCTCGCGGCGGATGTAGCGGCGGCGGCCCAGCATGAACATGCGGGGCCCTTGGTCACTGGCGATAAGGTGTTCAGCGGTGGAGGGCGGCAGCGCCAGGACGATGGTGAAAAACTCGATGGCGGGCAGTGCCGGCAACTGCATGAGGCGCTGCGCCTCTTGCGAGCGGTCGTTGGTTTTATCAGGCATAGCGATAACTCCGTAATCACGGAGTCGTGGCCAGCATCAAGGGAGAACGAAAGCCCGAGCAAGCCACGACTCCAAATTCAAATGGAATGTGTTTGTTCGGCTTCGCTTGATTGCGGGGATCGGCTGCCTGTTGCCTTCCGGTGATGGCCGGAACCCCTCGTGTTATGGCGGCTGGGTTATCAACCCGCCCCGCAGCGTGCCCCGTGATCCGGGTTGTCGGGCTACTGCGAACCCGGGCGCCTGTTTCGTCGGTGCCTTACATTGGGTGCAACTGTATTCTGATTAACTGAGCCTCTTGCAAAACATCGATTGCACGCTGTTTTTTTCGCGGCACGAGGCGAA
>CAZOMI010000035.1:0-28897 GCA_964580925.1 uncultured Methyloversatilis sp. | reverse complement strand
GCATCACCATCACCGACAGCGCGATGTTGAAGGTGAAGAACAGGTCGAGCATGAAGGGCGGCAGCGGCAGCACCATCATCGACAGCACGAGGATGATGAGGATCGGCGCCGCCAGCGCCTTCAGGTTTTCCGGGCGCAGCAGGGTCTGCCAGGAGAGGGCTTGGGTGGCCATTAGCTGGGCAAACCCCGGGAAATCAAAAATGCGCCAGGCTTGGCAAGATGTTTCGGAGTCATGCCGCAACCCCCGGGTCCAACCCCGCCGGCACCGCGACCGCTGCCGGCGCAACGGGTGGCAACAACCCTCCGGCCGTGCCTTGCGCCATGAAATTGTTCAACTGGTAGATGTAGGCCATCACCTCGGCCACCGCCGTATAGAGCGCCGCCGGCACCGACTCGCCGATATCGACGTGGCGATGCAGGGCACGCGCCAGCGGCGGCAATTCGATCACCGGCACATGGTGTTCGCCGGCCAGGTCGCGGATTTTCTCCGCCATCAGGTTCATACCCTTGGCCACCACCTGCGGCGCACCCATCCGGGTACTGTCGTATTTCAGGGCAACGGCAAAATGCGTCGGGTTGGTCACCACCACATCCGCCTTCGGCACTTCCGACATCATGCGATGACGCGCCAGTTCGCGCTGCTGACTCCTGATGCGCGCCTTCAACTGCGGATCGCCCTCCAGCTCCTTCATTTCCTTGCTCAGTTCATCGCGCGTCATGCGCAGTTGCTCGTAGTAGTGCCACAGCTGGAAGGGCACGTCGATCAGCGCCACCACCGCCAGCACGGCGACGCAGGCCAGAAAGGCATACAGCAGCATCTTGCCGAACGATGGCAGGGCCACCTCGATCGGTTGCGCCAGCATGGCGAACAGGTTGTCGCGCTCAAGGCTCACCACCCAAATCACCACGCCGACCAGCAAGACAGTCTTCAGAATGCCTTTCACCACTTCGGCAATGCTCTGCCAGGAAAACATGCGACCGAGACCCTTGATGGGGTCCATGCGATCGAATTTGAGCACCATCGCCTTGGACGAAACCACCCAGCCGCCGAGCAAAAACGGCGTCATGATGGCAGCAACCAGGGTGGCCAAAAAGAGCGGCGCCATTATGGTCATCGCCTCCGTGGCAAGGTTCAGCAACTGCTGCCCGATCGCATTGGTATCGAAGGCATCCTGCCGCTCGAGCGTCAGCCCCTGGCGAAAGATGCTTTGCGTGCGCGTGGCGAACCAGCCCGACAAGGCCCACAAACCGCCGGCCCCGGCCGCCATGACCAGAAACGCCATCAACTCCCGCGACTGCGGAACCTGCCCCTCTTCGCGCGCCTGTTCGATGCGCCGCGCAGATGCGGGTTCGGTCTTTTCGAGATCGCTCTCTTCAGCCATGGACGGTTTTTCCACTCATGGCGGCAATTATTGCCGGTGGCGGGCAAACGGGAACCGGAGAAAAGGCGAGGATTGGGCGGTTAATCCTCGCGCGCCGACTTGACGCCGTCCCGCCAGCGCCGACTTTTGGTTCTGGCCGCTACGCTTAACGTTCGCTGCGCTCACGTTAGCCTCCACCGAAAGTCGGGGTAGAGAGCTTTACTCTTGCCGTCCCGCCAGCGCCGACTTTTCAGATCAGTAGCGTTCGCGCAGGTAGATGTAGGGCGCCTTGGGGGAACCGAAGCGAATGCGGGCTATCGGATCTTCGGTATGGCCAGTCGCCGCCCCGCTCCACCACCCCCGCAGCCAGGGCATCGCGGCAAGCCCAACAGTCAGATCGACGTAGCCGACTTGCGGAGTGATCTTGTCGAAAACAATCCAGCTGCCGCGTCCGGCGGAAATCGTTATTGCAGGTGAACTCGCCAGGCAAGAGGCATTGCTTGGACCGCTCGGCGGCGGATTGGGCAGAAAGCAGGTATTCGCCGCAATGCCGCCGCTTGTCGTCATGGCGTTCAGGGGAATGTTTGTCATCACATCGTCGATATGGGTCAGCCAGGCGGAACCATTCCAATATTCAACGCGGCCTTCGACTCGCATCGGCAAAAGCTCGGAGCCATAGGCGTTGATCAGGCGCAAGCGGCCGAAGCGCTGTTTGGTTGTCGCGATCAGCCTGCGTTCAGCGATCGTATTGGCATCGGCATCCAGATCAACCCGGTGTGCCACGTCAGCCGCCACAGGGCCTGGCAGCGTGATCCCATCAGCGTCCATGGGGACAGCACCGAAATTCAGTGTTTCATAAGGCCCCCAAGTGGGATCGAATGTCGCCGTCGTCGGCCGAATCAACCGCAAATGAGTGGCAAAGCTGCCGATGCCGCTAATCCATGCGCTGACGGGACTGGCGACGCTGGTGTCAACCGCTAGCCGGGAGGTCAGCGGCGTCACAGCCCCATCGATGGCGCCAAAACCGAAGCACTGCGTCCCGGCGGCACAAGCCGTATTCATCCAGTTGGCACCGCTCCCCAATGTCGCGGCATCAAGCTTGGCGAAGCCGGTGGCAGGCACACCGACGTAATTGGCCGTTACCCCTTCCGCAGCGTTGCGCGCCGTAACCGTTGTCAACAACAACATCGGCTCGCCGAGGTAGGTAAACATGCTTTGCGTCGATATGTTGTAGACATTGCCATTGGCAACCGCCGTCGTCACCGCGGTGCCAAGCGTCACCGTCGTGCCTGCCACCGCACTGACGGTAGCCTGCAAAGGCGTGCCGCCAGGTCCGGCACCCCAAATCACCAGAATATTGCCGGGCACGATGCCGCTTGCGGAAGTCACCGCCAAGCTCGACGAGGCGGCAGCAACGGTGCCTCTGGTGAGTGACAGGTCGCTACGGGTCACCAGTGTCCCGGTTACCGAAAAATGATCGGGCGTAAAGCGGCCGATGTCCGCAGAATTGGCAAGGAGACCAAAATTGCAGCCAAATTTTCCGTAGTTGCTGTTGCTGGCGAAGGTTCCGCTGGTGTCTGCTGTGTTGCGGTAACTGTCGGCAATACAATCCGCTTTGGTGCTGACGCTGTCGATTCCGGTCCAACTTGTCGCCCTGACGAGATCGCACTGTGCAGGAGTAAGTGCTGAACACTCGGACGGCAAGTGCACGCCATCATAGACGCTGCGCGGTGACGTGGAATCCGTGGCTGGATTGTAACCACGCAGACCGAAGGCGCCGACCTCACTGTACGTGAAGTTCCCGGTCGCCGTCGAAGAGGGAGTACCGGAAGTCGCCGCCGCAAAGTAAAGCGGCGCGACCACGCCCGCCACCGTGGCGGGCGCAACTACCCGCAGCGTGGCGTTGTCGATTTTGGCGCTGCCGGTATAACGGCTTGGGCTGCCCGCGATACCTGCGCTGCTCAGCGTCAGCGAGAAATTGTCGCTGCCGGCTTTCCGCGTCGGCGTTCCGCTGACGGTACCGTTGTAGCTTGCGCTGGCCGACACGGCAACGGAAGAAAAGCCGGTCGGTCGCACCGAGAAAGAGTCCGCCGAGCAGGCAGGTGTCGTCGCAGTAAATTCGCTACAGGCAGATGTAGTGCATTCCTTCATGACAGCGATCAGATTCTTGTACGCCGAATTGAGGGTGAAGGACGGCGACGGCGAGGCCACGCCGGTCGCACTGCCGGAAACAAAAGTGGCCACCCGGGTAGCGCCGGCCTCCACCCCCGCCTTGTTGGCGCAGGCCGCGTTACACGTGCGGGCGGAATCCGGGCCGCAGGCGTTGTCGGTATTGTCGACCAGTTTCACCTGCACATATTTTGCAGTGGTGGCCGAGTAGCCGGTTGAAATTCCCGTACCGGTCAGGGCCGCCACCCAAAGATTGAACGGCACGCCCGTCAGCTTCATGTAGATATTGCCGGTCTGGAAATTCTGGTAAGCCGGGACACTGGGCGCTCCTGGGTAAGCCGCGTCGATGGCGGAAAAACCGCTGGCGGTGCCTCCGGTGGGAGGGAGAATCGTTTGGGCGCAAACGCGCAACCTGCCAATCTCATGGATATTGGTGGAGCCGCCAGTGGATCCGGTGAAGGATATCTTCCAGTAGTCCGGCACCAGTTTGCTGATCCAGCCTTGACCAAGAGCATGGCTTGCTTCCGGGTAGGCATTGAACGGCCCGAGCAGAGAGGTGTAACTCGACCCGTCCCGCGTCGCGGCATCACGGTTGACACTGACATTGATAGTCCCCGCGGCGTAGTTGCGCGCATCGACGATCACCTGGAACATATAGCCGGGTGCCGGCGCGGTGAATGTCCGATTGTCGATGCCCAGGCCGCCGGGATTGCTGGCCGTACCGCCCATCCAGCGGTAGCCGTTGGCGCCGCTACCCGGCCCGCGTACGCCGACCGACTGGACGATGAAGCCCGGGCCGTCGACGCGCCCCTCCGTAGGGTTCTGGTAGTTGCCATATTCGTCCAGTGCCACCCCGATCCAGCCACCGGCGAAACCCACCACCCCCGTTCGCTGCGCATAACCCAGCGAACCGCCAAAGGCACCCGGTACGGCGGGGATTGAATAATCGGAGAGCGTCACGGCAATGCCGTCGGCGCCAGTGCCGTTGTAAGCATAATGACCGAACTCCACCGAGATATAGTTGCCGGCGGCTGGGAAAATACTGGGCACCGTTGCCGCCTTGGCGTTGTTGCCGGTATTTTCAGTCAGCCGCAGCAGACCGGTGACGGCGCTGATATACGGGTTGCCGAGCCCGTCACTGTTCGAAACCGACCAGTTGCCGCCGAAGATCGTGGAGGGGTTGAGGCTGCTGCGACCAAAGGTGTCGCAAACGCAGGACACCGACACGCCGCCGGGAATATTGGACGGCGGGGTGCAGGAGAACGGCTGCGGCTTGAGCGCAATGGTCAGGAAGGCGTTGATGGAGCTTGTTACCGTCGCGGTCGTATCACCGGTTACGCCCGCAGCGGGCATGATGGCATCCCATACGACAAAACCGCCGCCATTACCGGAAGTCGTGCCCGCATCGGAGCGCTCGGCGATACCCAACAGGGTTGCATTCGTCTGGTTGCTGAATGCCGCTGCCGCCGAATCATTGTCGCGTGCGACGATCTGGACGATGCGGGTGTCGGGCATGCTGGTCGTGACGCCGCTCACCGTGACGGCAGTGCTGGCCGCCGCCTTGACCCCGCCGCCCGTGACATCCCAGGGGTTGCCAGTGCTGATGACATCCCGATAGGTGATGATCTGTGCATAAGCGTGATTTCCGGGACTGGCGATCGTGGGGGCGGGCATCGCGGCTGATGTGGCGCGCGCCCAGAACACGGTAATCCGCGTTCCGTTCGTGCCTGTCCCGGTTGCCTGCGGGCTGCCAGGCACCTCGGCAAATCCAGCCGCTGTGGAGAGCGCGGCAGCCTGCCCGCCGGTGCTTTCGACGATCAGCAGGGCCACATCCCCGGCCTGGTGGGTTGGCCAAGCCAAACTGACGGCACCGGTTTCACCCACTGCCGCCCCTGCCGCCTGGAAAAACGGTGCTGCTTCGACATCCCCTGTCCTGACGAAAACAACAAGCAGCAGCAGGAACGCCACAGCCCCGCCACGTACTTTTGAATGCAGGGGAGCAAGCGAAATCCGGGCGCGACTGAGGTTCATGATCATCAAGATGAGCTCGGGATCGATGGTTATAGGTAAAAGTCGGCGCTGGCGGGACGGCGCTCAGAAGGTCACGGTCAGGCGGCGTTCGATGTAGAGCGGGCCGGGGTTGGCTACGTTGGGGCAGGCGCCGGCATTGGGTTGACTGCAGGCAGTGGCAGCAAGCGAATAAATCGTGGGGCCGCCAAAGCCGCCGGGGTCAGCTGTGGCGGTGCATTCAACCGTCACCGTGAAGCCCGCGAGAGCATCCCCCACCGGCACGAATGAGGTGGTTGCCGCGCATGAGCCAACCTGCAATTGCCGATATAAACCCCACTCGATCCCCGCCCGCGCCGCCTGATAGGCGCGCACCCCCTGCACATCGAGCGCCGAACCGATCTGCTGGCTGGACGAGATGTTGAGGATGAACGCCCCCAGCGCCGCCAGCACGACGAGGATGAAGATGGCCGAGACGATGGCGAAGCCGCGCAGTCGTTTCATGGCGAATTGTCCACGTGGATCTGTTGGAACAGGGTGACGGATTCGCCGCCACTGGTCAGCGTGAGGCTGATGTACAGAAGCCCGTTGCGGCCGGTGGCGGAGGAGGTGTAATCGATGGTGCATCTGTTCCCGGTGGCGAGGAGCGCCGAAGGAGTGCCGACGGCAAAGGTAGTCGGTTGAGCCACATTGAAGCCGTAATTCCAGTAGCGCGTCAGTTCACCCGGTGTGCCCGTGGTTGCCGTGCCCACCGGGCAGGCGTAGGTCACCGCGCGCACGCCGCCGGGAACGACCTGAAACCTTGAGCTGGGAGATGGTAGGGGTGGCGATTGGTTGGCAAAGGGGTTCTTGGTCAAAGTAACGGTGGCACCGGCAGAGCTGATGCGCGCAATATTGCAGCCACCCACACGGCATGCATCTGTGGATGCGTCGTAGTTGTAAGCGCTAGCGGGGTTATAGCCTTCACCGAGGTTATAAACGACGGTGTAATCGTTCGCAGCCATCAGCGGTGGCGTGCCAAGAACATTGAAAGTCAGGTCGGTCGTATCGGTAAAGCTGAGAAAGTCACCACCGGTGGAGCCATCCGCCGGATCGCGATAACGCCCGCCGCTTTGCGTCATGATGAACTCGATGTAATTGACACCGCCCGAACTCATCACTCGCAAACTGTTCGGCAAGGCCAACCGCACGTCGCGCGTGATGCGGCGCAGGGCCACATCGGCGGCATCGGTCAATTCGGCACGCCGCACCGCATCGACATAACCTTCGACCGGCTTGGTGATGAAGACGGCGACAATGCCGGCCAGGATGCCGGTGATGACGATCACCATGATCGCCTCGATGAGGGTGAAGCCAGTGGAGCGGGATCTGGTCATCATGGCGTCATGTTGGGCGAATGGCGGGTACGGTAGCCCTCTACCCGGATGGTCTCTCCCGGGGCAAGGACATCAACGGTGATGAGCAGGGCGGCCGATGCGGGCGTGCCGTCGCCGACGCCATTCAAGATCGCGCCCTTGACATCGACTCGCGCCGTGTACCCCAGAGGAGCAGCTGGATTGCCGGCGATATTGGTGGTGGTCACCAGACCGTTGTAATCATTGACGTTGTCCCAAGACGTTGTGGCTGAGCCTCGGGTTTCGCCGCCCTCCGGCGCCATGACGTTTTCCGGCGTCGTGCAGTCCGCATGCGCCGTTGCAGTTGCCGCATTCGCATCATCCGGATCGCACCAGGTAAACGGCTGCAGCATCACCTCTTCCATTATCGCCTCGGCAATCGCCAGCGCCTGTTTGCGGATCATCGGATCGGCGCTGTGGCGCGTGGTGTGGTTGAGGACGGTCAGCACCCCCGCCAGCGCCACGCCGACGATGACGATGAAGACGATCAACTCGATCAGCGTCAGGCCGCGCTGGCGTCTGTCAGTGTACATAACCGGTCTCCGCCTCGACGATGATCGGTTGCGCGATGCCGCTGATGGTGAAGCTGCCCGTTGCGGAAGGGCGGCCGAGCGGATCGAAGGTCAGGATGGTTGGCGCCGGGCTCAGCGTCACGCCGGCAGGCGCCGTGTAGGTATGCGTGTTGCTGCCAGGCAGAATCAGATTCCGGTTGAATGTATTGGCCGCCGCACCCTCGGGAATATCGCTGGCAATCGCGACGCTGACGCTGGCGGCGGCAAGTGTGACCTGCACATTGCGCCGTTGCGCCACCGCCGACTTTCGGGCGTATTCCAGCGTCGCTTTCACCTGATCGCGATACCCGATCTCGTCAAACCCGCGCAGCAAATCGAAGCGCGGCAACACCACCACGGCCAGGATGCCGATGATGACCAGCGTCACGATCAGTTCGACCATCGTGAACCCGCGTTGTGCAGGCATACGCTTGGATAGTCTCGTCATTTGAGCAAAGCGCTTACGCCAGCGCCTCTTGCAGGATATGACGGGCGCAGGCGGCGAGATCGCCGACGCCTTCAACAAGAATGTGGCGCAGGATGCCGATATCGATGTCCTGATAGGCATGCACGGCAATGTTGCGAAAGCCGACCATGGCAATCAGGCGACGGCCAAGTTCGGCATCAAGCCGTCCCGCCTTCATCAGCATCTCGAAGGCTTGGCGGCTTTCGGTCGGGATGCCCAGCCGGTGGATGCGCACCAGATGCATGGCGGCATCGATGGTCGCCTCGCAAGCGCGCTGCAGGTTCAGCACCAGCGCATCCTGGCGTGTGAAGTTGCTCTCGAGTTCGGCCTCGTGACCGACGTATTCCTCGGCAATGCGTTTCAGGCAACGCTCGATGATGGCCGCCTTGCCGAGCAGCACCTCATCCATAAATCGAACCACGGGCGCGGATGTCATCGAGAATCGGACGGCGGAACTCGTTGAGCTCCGCATATTCGGAGAGTACGCGCGAATCGTAGGCTTCGGCGGTTGCCCGATGAGCCGCAAACAGACGGCGGCCCTGAGTGACGATCTGCACGCGCAGGGTGACGGGCAGGGCGCGCATGTCGTTCAGATCGACCATGCGCCCGGTTTTCGCCTCTAACAGGGCGGTTAGCCTCATGCGCGTGGCGACATCGAGCTTCGTCGAACCCAACACGGCCAGATCCAGATCACTGTCGGGGCGTTCGTACTCACCGCCAAAGCTTCCGTAACGATAGACCGCCTCCACGCCGGGAAGTGCCGCGCAGAGCACTGCAACGATCTGCGGGTCGAGTGGGTCGAGGGGACGCGACATCGAATTCATACGCTAATTATAGGTCGCCGTCCCGCCAGCGCCGACTTTTGCGGATCAGTAGCGTTCGCGCAGGTAGATGTAGGGGGCCTTGGGTGAGCCGAGGCGAATGCGGGCGTTGGGGTCTTGCTGCCAGGCGGGTGTCGTGCCGCAACTGCCCGACCAGTAACCCTGCAACCATTCCATGTTGGCCGTCGGAATGGCGGGTGGGTTGGTGGTATTGCATGAGGTGACGCTGCCGCTGCTGTTGAGATTGACGGCGATATCGTAGCTGCCTACCCCGGCGGTATTGAAGGTGATGAAGCCGACGCCGTTGATCAGGCCGGTGATGCTATTGACGGTCAGCCCGCCGGTGGCGATGGTGCAGGTTGCCGCGTTGTACGGCAGGGGACAGGGGAGCGCCGTCGCCGATGCCCCCGTATCCGGCAGGTTGGTTGTCCAGCGGTTGCCATCCCAGTATTCGGCACGGTATTCGACGCGTGGCCGCAGCAGTTCGGAGCCGTAGGCGTTGATGAGGCGCAGGCGGCCGAAGCGAATCCGTGTGAAATTGCTGATGTTCGTCCCGCTGATTGCAACGCCATCGGGCTCCGTAAGAATGTTCGCTGTCAGGGCGAAACTGTCGAAGGGACCGTCGGGCGCGGCAGCACGCGTGAAGGTCGTCGTCGCGCTGTTCACGGCGTAACGGCCATTGGTCCATACAAACGCAGGCAATGGCGGGGAAAGCCGCGCCACGCTCACCGCCGCGCCGGCATTGTCACCGGTGATGCCGAATGTCCCCAAAGCGCTGTAACCCGCCGTATATCGCGCGGTGACGGTTTCATTGAGACTGCGCGCCTCCAGCAACAAATTGATGCCCAGGGCCGGCTGGTTCATGTAATTGAACCCTCCTGGGTTGGCAGGCGCGAGCGTTGCGATATACGTGAAATGGTCCGGATAGAAACGGCCGAAGGGACCGACGGCAACAGAACCGATCGTGCAGCCATGGCGGCCCGACGTCAGCGTGTTGCCGGCACTGCCGACAATGCAGTCGCCATTCGCCTGATCGACGGTGGTATGGGTGCCGTCCGTCACTGCGTTGGCCAACAGCGCGATCGTGCCCACGTCGTGATACTGGAAAGTGCCGGAAGCGCTGCTACCCGTGGCGGTTGCAAAATTGCCGTTGAGCGGACCCGCTGTCGCTCCGTTGTGATCGCGCACCTGTGCCGGATCGAGCACGGGGGTGCCGGTATAGCCGGCGGGAACGCCGCTTGCCGCAGTCAGCAAGAAGTCATGGCCCGCCTTGAGAGCGGGCCCGCCCAAATTGGCCGTCACCGTGAAAGCCTGCGGCCGCACGGCGAAGTTGTCGCTGGAGCAGGCGGTAATGGCGCTGCCGCAGACCGCGGCAGTACAGGTAAAGCGCATGCGCACATCGCGGTAAGCGTTGGCGATGCTGATATTACTGACAGTCGCCCGCCCGCCACTGAATGAGGCGTTGCCGAGGGGAATCGTCGCATCCTGGCTGACCGGGCAATTGTTCGTCCCGGGCGCCACGCCGGTATTGATATTGGCAAGCAGATCGACAGCGACACTACCGGAAAAACCCGTTTCCAGCGTGCCGTCGGATTTCAGCGTCACCCCTTCCAGGCTGAAGGCCGTGCCGACCAGCTTGGTGAACAGCGCTGCGTAAGTCAGGGGCGATGTCACGGGCGTGCATTGCGGGGTTGCCGGTTCGCAGCCATTGAAGCCAGCCGCACAGCCGACTGCCGTGGTGACCAGACTCGGATCGGCGGCGGGACGCTCGACGATGCCGCCCGAATTGATATCGAGGCTGGCTGTTTCCACAATCGGGTTGTTAAAGCGTAACGTCGCCGTCGCGCTGTTGTTGAAAGTAAAGGTCGCCCCGCCGTTGCCGGTGTCGGTAAAAGCACTCACGCCCGAGACAGGCGTCCACGTACCGTGACTGGTGCTCACCGAGAGCGTCGCGTTGTTGGCGATGACTACTGGATTGTTCACGCTGTCGCGCGCGGTAATGACCACGTCGGCCTGGTCGCAGGTGCGCACGGAAACGTGGGTAGCGCTGGTGCCCGTCACGCCGTTGATGCTGATATCGAAATGACTGAGCACTGAGCAGTTGGCCCGGGTAGCGGTGTAGTCCCCGCGTGCCTGGACGACGCTGATCTCGCCGTTGTAGATGCGCACCTCGTCAATGTGGCCGTTGGCCGAATTGCCCGCACCGCCGCTGGGCGTCACGCCGCTCGTGCGGTTGTCGCCGATAAAAGCAGGGCGCGCCACGGCACCGAGCGTGCCGTTGGTGGTGCCGCGCTGCACGACACTCAGTGCGCCATTGATGAAAATCTGCAGGATGGTGGCGTTCGTGCCGGCGGCAAGCTTCCAGCTCACCGCGACATGGATCCAGGTGTTGGCTGCCGTCACCGCGCCGGTATTGGCGGTGACGATCGTCCCGGCACTGTCGGAAAGCGAAAAACGGATGCCGTTGGCGGCATTGCGCATGATGAAGAAGGGGCGATTGGCAACGGCCGTGGCGTCCAATAGCATGGCATTGGCACTATTGGCATTGGGCCGGTACCAAAAGGTGACGGAGCCCGTTGCGCCGGGCGCGTACCCCGTACTCGCCGTCGGGTTGCCCAGCGCGGCGGCATCGATCGTGGCGTTGCCAGTATTGTTCGGAATCGTCGCCGCACGGCAGATCCTGAACTGGGTGGTGGTCGTATTGGCCGTGCCAACACGTACACCGTGCAGGCCATTGCCCGAGGTATCGCGCACCTCGCCTTGCGTACCCGCCCAGACGGCATCGTCGAAGCGGTATTCGGCAGCCAGTGGCTGCTGGGCCAGCGGGGGCGCCGGATACCAGCGCAGGGCGGTGCCGTTCGCCGTATCGATGAAAGCCTGGTTGTAGGCATATTGTGTGTAATCGCTCGCACTGATCTGCACGCCAACTGTCGCCCCGGAACCACTGGACGCGCCTGTCGTATAGCGATACTCGAATTCGCCGTTGGCGCACTGCAGAGCGGTGGGCGCTGCCGCAGTGCAAATCATGCTCGGGCCCTCGAAGAGAACAGCCTGAAAAGTGTAGCGCGTAGACGAACTGCCGAAAAGGGCAACGTTGTCCCAGGTGATGACGAAACGGCGGTTGGGTGCGCTGCCCAGCAATTCGGTACGCACATGGGCATTGGCGATGCCGGGGTAGGGCGTCGTCGTAATGTCGATCCAGTAGGGGATCAAGATATTGAGGGGTGTCAGGTTGGGGCATGCAGCACTTGATCCCGCAGGATTGGTCGATGCGGGTGCAGGCAGGGCCTGAGGGGTGTAGTCGGTGTGGAAACCGTCGGCGACGAAGCTGAACTGCAGAACACCGTTGGCGAGGATACGCACCTGGTTGTATGCAACGCCGTTGAAGGTGAAAGTAAAGCCGTCAGGAAAGGCGACGATCCGCTTGGTGTCGTCGTTGGCCCGGTCGCAAGTCGCCGTGTTGTCCCAAGTCACGGTCGTTGCCCCACCAGAAGGCGCATCCCAAGCGAAGGTATTGTTCTGGTAGGCGTAGGTCTGGGTGGTCTGTGCCCAACCGGACCCCCATGTCGCAAGCCAGCAAACGAAAATAAGCCATGCCCGTAACAAAATAGTCACCCCCCCCCCGTATGTTGGGCAAGCGAAAAGCAAAGAAAGTGTAGAGAAGCAGCAGCGGTAAACCGGGGACAGACCACGGTTTTCTGCCGAGTAAAACAGGGACAGACCACGGTTTATTCATGGTTCGACTCAGGAGTAAAAGTCAGTGCTGGCAGGAAGAAATTTCCCGGGGAAACCTCAGGGTCTGACCACGGTTTTTTCATTTCAACCGCCCTGATTCCTGACAAAAATCACGTCTGGAACAGAAGGAACCTGGCTCGCTTTTCCGGCCCGCCGATTCATGCCTGGCTCCAGCCACGCTGCCTGATTTCATCAGCCATAAGCTCTGCCGCGCGGACCAGTTGCGGCACAAATTCATGCCCAGCCTGCAACGCATCGGCGAGTATCGCGGGGTCTTCGATGTATTCATGCACCATCTGGTTGCGTAGCTGCCGCATGGCGAGCCACGTCTCCGCCGAAGCGATGAAGCCCAATCTCTCGGCCCGGTCAAGATTGTCCAACTGGGCGCCCAGTCTTTCGCCCAGGGCGGCAAGCAGCACCGGCAACAGCTTGTCGGCCAGGGTATCTTGCAGTCGCCCAAAACGCCCGACAAAGGCTTCTACACGTTCAGCCAGATCCGCATCGTCCTCCAGGCTTCTGGCGCGCCGCTCGGTAAATCGCTCGGCAAAAAGTCGTTGGTCCGTCGATTGCAAGTGCCGGCTTTGCTTGGCGGCAACGCGCCCAAGAAACTGCATGCGCGCCAGCGCTTGCGGGGTGGATATCACAGCAACACCCCGGCTCGCGCCTGCTCGTGTATCGGCAAGTCCCGGAGATTGGGCGCAGCGAGCAGAAGATCGACATGACGTCCGTTCAGCGCGCGCATCAACCGCGCGGCGATGCGCGCCGAAAAAAGCGCTGGGCGCTCGACAGGATGTGCGGTTTGCACGAATAAATCGATATCGCCGCCGCGCGCATCTTCATCAAGGCGCGACCCAAACAATCGCACACTGGCATCGTTCCCCGCTTCTTCACGGACAATGCGGCGGATGGTACTGGCTTGCTCCAAGGTCAGGCGCATGGCGTGGTCCTTTGTCAAGGTCAAATCATAACCGGGCATCACTGCTGTCCAAGAGATAAACCGGCATTAAACCGGGGACAGACCACGGTTTATTCATGGTTCGACACAAGCGAGATAGTCGGCGCTGGCGGGATGAAATGCCCCGTATGGGGTACGGCGGCCAGCGGCGAGAGCATTTCAAGTACCCGCGATCCCGCGTGTTTGGCCAATGCGGGGTTTTGCAGCCACATCTGGATGAAAAACTCCCGCATCTGCTGAGACTGGGCCAGGCGAGCCAGCATGAGATGTTCAGGAATGGTCGTGCAGGTATCAGGCATTCGGGTCTTCCCCCCGCTTGATTTTTTCGAGGGCAACGATGTCAAGTTGGTCCTTGGGCCGATTGGCCATGCGCTTCATCGTCAGCAAATCCTCTATCGAAGCGATCATCACACGACGGCCGAACAAGTTGCCCGCCACCGCATTGGCCAGCAGTCTCTTGAATGTTACATCAGGGCGCACCAGGACATCCACGACACCGCCCCCGGTTTGCGGCTCGCGCAACGAAAACGCCAGCATGCCTTTTTCACGATGCCATTCGTCAATCTGGTCGGCATTTCTGAGGGATTCAATCGGAACCGGAATGCCAGGTTGCAATCCGTAGCTCTTGGCGACCGCAATGAACCGCACCAGATTTTCATCATTCATCTCCAGAACCAGGTCGATATCGAAGGTGGCGCGTAAAAAGCCGTGCAACTGAACAGCCAGCCCGCCGACCAGCACATACTGCACTTGTGCATCCGCAAGCGACTGGAGCAATTCGGTGATCTTCATGTGTCGAACACTCGTACAACTACATTCAGCAGTTCAATTCAGCAGCTCAAAAGTCGGCGCTGGCGGTACGGCGATTCCTGGCGGCACCAGTTATTACGTCGCAGTGGATTCTCCCCTGCCCCCGCACTCATTGCAAGGCCACGTCGCCCGTCCAGTCTTTCAATAGCGCGATGGCCCAGGCGACGCCGAAGCCGGTGAGGTCGCTGCCGACCGCGCCCAGGCCGCCGCTGCAGCTCGCTGCCGACAGATCGACGTGCAGCCAGGGCGTCTTGCCGACGAAGCGGCCGAGGAAGCGCGCCGCGAGGATGTGGTCGGCGTCGCCTTCGAGGGTGCATTGCTTGATGTCGGCGACTTTCGAGTCGAGCGCGGCTTCGTAGTCGGCGTCCCGCGGAAAGACGCAGACGCGTTCGCCGCTGGCGCTGCCGGCTGCCACGGCCTTGGCGGCGAGGCTGGCATCGCTGGCAAAGACGCCCGAGTAGCGCTGGCCGAGGGCGGTGTGCATGCTGCCGGTGAGGGTGGCGAAGTCGATCAGCAGTTGCGGCTTTTGCTTGACGGCCAGCGCCAGGGTGTCGGCCAGCACCATGCGGCCTTCGGCATCGGTATGGATGACTTCGATGGTGGTGCCGTTCAGCGCGCGGACGATGTCGCCCTGCGCGTAGGCGGCGGGCGAAATGTGGTTCTTGGCGATGGCCAGCCAGCAGTCGATGGCGACGGGCAGTTCGAGTTCCGCCGCGGCGGCGAGGATCGCCAGCGCCACGGCCGAGCCGTTCATGTCTTCATGCATGCCGGCCATGTATTTCGCCGGCTTGAGGTTGTGGCCGCCGGTGTCGTAGCAGATGCCCTTGCCGACCAGCGCCAGCGGCTTGACGCCATGCACCTGCTTTTTCGGCCGCCATGACAGCCGCACGATGGCGGCTCCGCCACCGCTGTCATCGCTGCCCTGGGCGACGGCGCAAAAGGCGCCCGCGCCCATTTTTTTGAGTTGGCGAAAGTCGTATTCCTCGATGCCCCAGCGGTTTTCTTTTGCCAGTGCGCGCAGACGCTTGCGGTAGTGCGCGGGGTCGAGCAGGTTCGGTGGCAGGGCGGTCAGTTCGCGCGCCAGCAGGTTGGCGCGCGCCAATGCCTGTACCGAGGAAAAGTCGGCGTGACCGAAGGGAATCCCTTTGGGACTGGTGGCACGGCACCCGACAACCATTAGTTCCTGCAACGCCTGCGCCGGTTTCTTTTTCTGCGCCGGCAGCGGCACGCCATTCACCAGCGCGACATAGACGGCATCCTGCACGACATCTTCATCGACGCCGAGCGGGACGATGCACAGCATTTTCGGCGTCTCGTCCTGCAGCAGCATGGCTGCCTTGCGCAAGGCGGTCAGCCGCTCGAAGCGCGGCTTGGCCGGATCGACCATCACCAGCGCAACGCGCGTGCCGTCGGGCAGGTCGGCGACCACCGGCGTCTTCACCAGGTCCTCGGTCTTGGCGTCCTTGCGCTTTTGCAGGCGTTGCCAGAAATCGCGCTCGGGCAGATCAGCCGGCAGGTGTTTGCCGACGGGCAGAATCAGCAGTCGATGATTGCCTTGCGGCGTGGCGGCGACGGAAAGCTTCGGTAACCCGGTCATGGAGCAGCCCCTCTATAATCGGCGAATTATGCGTCAATATCACGAACTCATGCAGCATGTGCTCGACCACGGGCATGTCAAGGCCGACCGCACCGGCACCGGCACGCGCTCGGTGTTCGGCTGGCAGATGCGTTTCGATCTCGCCGCCGGCTTTCCGCTCCTGACCACGAAAAAGCTGCACCTGCGCTCGATCATCCACGAACTGCTGTGGTTCCTGCGCGGCGACACCAACATCACCTATCTGAAAGAGAACAAGGTTTCGATCTGGGACGATTGGGCGGATGAGAAGGGCGATCTCGGCCCGGTCTATGGCTACCAGTGGCGGCACTGGCCGGCACGCGGCGGCGGCGAGATCGACCAGATCGCGCAACTGATCGAGGGGCTGCAGAAGAACCCGGACTCGCGCCGCCACATCGTCACGGCCTGGAACCCGGCCGATGTCGACGCACAAGCACTGCCGCCCTGCCACGCGCTGTTCCAGTTCTACGTCGCCGACGGGAAACTGAGTTGCCAGCTCTACCAGCGCAGCGCCGACATCTTTCTCGGCGTGCCCTTCAACATCGCCTCCTATGCCTTGCTGACCCTGATGGTCGCGCAGGTGTGCGGCTTGCGGCCGGGCGATTTCGTGCATACGCTGGGCGACGCCCACCTCTACAGCAACCATCTCGAACAGGCGCGCCTGCAGTTGTCGCGCGCGCCGCGCGCCCTGCCGACAATGCGCCTGAATCCCGTGGTCACCGACCTGTTCGCCTTCCGTTACGAGGATTTCACGCTCGCGGGCTACGACCCGCATCCGCACATCGCTGCACCGATTGCGGTATGAACCGCGCGCAATACCCCGAAGCATTCGTGATCCGTCATTCCGGCGCAAGCCGGAATCCAGTGGTTTTGCGATTCATTGATCCTCCTGGATTCCGGCTTGCGCCGGAATGACAAGCTTTGGAATATCCTCGCATGCAAGTTCTTGCCGCTGATCTCGGGGGCACCCAGGCGCGCTTCGCCGTCGCCGAATTTGTCGACGGCAGGCCGACTTTCACACTGACACGCCGTTACGCCAGCGCCGACTTTTCCAGCCTTGAAGAGCTTCTGGCGCAGTTCAAGGCCGATGTCGGCGGCGCGCTGGCCGGCGTGGGCGGTGCCTGTCTGGCGGTGGCCGGACCGGTCAGCGACGATGGGCGGCAGGCACGTTTCACCAACCTCCCCTGGCTGGCGGATGCGTCCGTTCTGGAAGAAATTCTCAACTGCCCGGTCATGTTGGCCAATGACTTCGCCGCCGTCGCCGCCGGGATCGCCGTGCTACCGGCAGAAGACCGGCTGTGCCTGCAACCGGGCACCCCACGCGCGGACGGCGTGCGGCTGGCCATCGGTGCCGGCACCGGCCTGGGCATGGCCTGCATCGTCCCGACGGCGCAGGGTTTCAACATCCTGCCCAGCGAAGGCGGGCATATCGGCTATGCGCCCGCCGATGCTCTGCAGATGGAATTTGCCGCCTTCCTGCGCGACGAGCAGGAACGCGCCACCGCCGAACGGGCCATTTCCGGCATGGGGCTGGTCAGCCTGTATCGTTTTCTCGTCACCCGTGCCGCAGCCGACGTGCCCGACCCGCTCGCCAGTGACGATCCGGCGGCGGCTATCGGCACGCGAGCGCTCGCCGACCCGCACAGCCTGGCCCGTCGCGCGGTCGACATCTTCATGGCCAGTTATGGCGCCTTTGCCGGCGACATGGCCCTGGCGCTGCTGGCGCGCGGCGGCGTCTTCCTGGCCGGCGGCGTCACCCAGAAGCTGCTGCCGCTATTGCAGGCAGGCGCCTTCATGACGGCGTTCAATGCCAAGGCCGAGCACGCCGGGATTGCCCGGCAAATCCCCGTGCATGTCGTCACCGCGCCGGACATCGGCCTGCAGGGCGCGGCAACGCTTGCGCAACGCACCTTGCCGATGTCCCGTGCATGATGCGGACAATCACCGACAAACATGGATGCTCCGCGAATAATGTAAGCTATAGTGAATAATAATAATCTTGGTCAATCATCAACACTAGGAGACAGCAATGACGCCCCCAAAAATATCCGGAGACAAAGCAGTCAAGCCGAAGGCTACAACAACAGCCCGCAAACCGGCAGTCAAGGCAAATGCAGCGGCCAAGCCGGCGGCAGCGAAGAAGCCCGCGACGACAGCCAAAGCGACAAAAAGTGGCGCAGTTGCCAAACCGGCCAAGCCGGTCACCAGCACGACCAAGCCAACAAAAGCCAAGGCTGGCGGCGGAGCTTTGGCACCCGACCAGCGCCGCTATTACATCGAGGTCGCGGCCTATTACATTGCCGAGCGGCGCGGCTTTCAAGGCGGCGATGCCCTTGAGGACTGGGCTGCAGCGGAAGCCGAGGTGGATCGCCTGTTGCGCGAAGGCGTTCTCAACCCGTAACCACACTTACCGTCGGAAAACTGCTCCCGCCCGCCAGAGGGAAATTGTCCGCAGCAAACGCGGACAAACAAAATATAAAAGCGGCGGGGATGCCATCCAGCATGCAAGGGAGTTGCACATGCAGCAAGACCTGTCGCTCAACGATCCGCAATCGGTGCAAGGCCGCTTTGTCAGCCACCTGACGCGCTCGACCTACGCCATCATTCTCGCCGGCGGCCGTGGCAGCCGCCTGATGCAGCTTACCGACTGGCGCTGCAAGCCCGCCGTGCCATTTGGCGGCAAGTTCCGCATTCTCGATTTCGCGCTGTCGAATTGCGTGAATTCGGGCATCCGCCGCATCGGCGTCGCCACCCAGTACAAGGCGCAAAGCCTGATTCAACACCTGCAGCGTGGCTGGAGCTTTCTCGACGGCCGTTTCGACGAATTCATCGACCTCTTGCCGGCACAGCAACAGGTCGGCGAGGACTGGTATCAGGGCACGGCCGACGCGGTGTTCCAGAATCTCGACATGCTGCGGCGGCGCAATCAGAAATATGTGCTGATTCTTTCCGGTGATCACATTTATAAAATGGACTACGGGCGCATGCTGGCCCATCATGCCCAGACCGGGGCCGACCTGACGATCGCCTGCATGGATGTGCCGCTCGAAGAGGCCAGCGCCTTCGGCGTGATGGGGGTCGATGACGAGGACCGCATCGTCGACTTTCTCGAAAAGCCACAGGATCCCCCCTGCATTCCCGGCCGTCCCGACAGGGCGCTGGTTAGTATGGGCGTGTATGTCTTCAACACCGACTTCCTCTTTGAACAACTGATCCGCGATGCCGACGACCCGCGTTCCGAACACGATTTCGGCAAGAACATCATCCCCCACGTCATCAAACGCTACCGTTGCGTTGCCCACGACTTCGCCGACAGTTGCGTCTGCATGTCGGACAGCAACACCCCCTACTGGCGCGACGTCGGCACCGTCGATGCTTACTGGGAAGCGAACATCGAACTCACCAAGGTCTCGCCCGAACTCAACATGTACGACAACGACTGGCCGATCTGGACCTATCAGGCGCAACTGCCGCCGGCCAAGTTCGTCTTTGACGAGGACGGACGGCGCGGCATGGCGATCGACTCGCTGGTGTCGGGCGGCAACATCATCAGCGGCGCCAGCGCGCGCCGCTCGCTGCTGTTTTCCGGCGTTTACCTCCATAGCTGGGCGGAAGTCGAAGATTCGGTGCTGCTGCCCAATTGCACGGTCGGCCGCCGCGCCAGGATCAAGCGCGCGGTAATTGACAAGAACTGCAATGTGCCCGCGGACATGTTGATCGGCTATGACCTGGCGGAAGATCGCCGCCGCTTTCACGTCACCGAAAAAGGCATCACGCTGGTCACGCCGGAAATGCTCGGCCAGCAACTGCACCATATCCGCTGACTTTCATGATGCGTGAAACATCACCCCGCATCATGAAAGACACCCGCCCCCCTTCCCCCCCCTCGCGGGGGGTTCTAAACGGCTCGCTGCGCTCGACTATTACGGGGTGCGGGTGTTTGCGGTCGGTGCGGATTGCGCCTGGCGGCGCGTGCCGCGTTTGCCTGGGGCGGCCCGGCACAAACGCTGCTGTGTATTCCACGTTGAATTTCCCGCTGACTTTCGCTCGTCATGGCCGCGGCACGGCTTGATCTGGTTTTTCTCTGGCACATGCATCAGCCGGATTATCGCGACCACGCGAGCGGCACCTTCGTCATGCCATGGACCTATCTGCACGCCCTCAAGGACTACACCGACATGGCGGCGCATCTGGAACGTCACCCGACGATCCGGGCGGTGGTGAATTTCGTGCCGGTGTTGCTCGATCAGATCGACGATTACATCGGGCAGTTTGCGTCCGGGGATTTCCGCGACCCCTTGCTGCGGCTGCTGGCGAGGGACGACTTCGATGCACTCTCTCCCGACGAGCGCAAATTCCTCTTCGAAACCTGCTTCCGCTGCAACCACGCCACCATGCTGGCGCCCTTTCCCCGCTACCGGCGACTGCACGAACTTTACGAATCGCTGACGCGCGAAGGCGAGGCGGCACTGGCCTACCTGTCGGGCGCCTATCTGGCCGACCTGGTGACCTGGTACCACTTGGTGTGGACCGGCGAGACCGAGCGACGACGTGCACCGCTACTGGCCGAACTGATGGCCAAGGGCGAAGCTTTCAGCCTGGCTGACCGGCAGGCCTTGCTCGCCTACATCGGCGCAACGCTGACGGAACTGGTGCCCCGCTATCGCGCCCTGCAGGAGCGCGGCCAGATCGAACTGGCGGCAACGCCGGCCTGCCACCCGCTGGCGCCATTGCTGCTCGACTTCCAGTCTGCCCGTGAAAGCCAGCCGAAGGCGCCGCTGCCGCTGGCAACGCTCTACCCCGGCGGACGCGAGCGGGTGCATGGGCATATCGTGGCGGCACAGGAAAGCCATGCGCGGCGCTTTGGCGCAGCACCGACCGGCCTGTGGCCGGCCGAAGGCGCCCTCTCCGCCGCGTTTGCCCGGCAACTCGCCGCAGCAGGCTGCCGCTGGACCGCCAGCGGCGAGAACGTGCTGCAACACAGCCTCGGCACACACCAGCCAGGAGCGGCACACCACCCCTGGCAACTGGCCGATGCCCCGGGTCTCACCCTGTTTTTCCGCGACGACCACCTTTCCGACCTGATCGGCTTCGAATATTCGAAATGGCATGGCCGCGATGCCGCCGCTCATTTCGTCGCGCAGCTGGAAGCCATTGCCGCCGCCGCGCCGGCCGGCCAGGTGCCGCTGGTCAGCGTGATCCTCGATGGAGAGAATGCCTGGGAGTATTACCCTTACAACGCTTATTATTTTTTCGACGACCTGTATGAATTGCTGGAAGCCCGTCCGGCGCTGCGCACGCGCACTTTCGCCGATGTAGTCGATGGCGCCGTCCTGCCGGTCCCGGAAAATGGATTTCCTTCGGTCACGCCGACTTTGCCGCGTCTGTCCGCCGGCAGCTGGGTGTATGGCACATTCTCGACCTGGATCGGCGAGCCTGCCAAGAACCACGCCTGGGACCTGCTGTGCGCCGCCAAGCGCAGTTACGACCAGGTTATGGCCAGTGGCCGCCTGACCGCGGCACAGGTCGCGGCGGCGGAAGCACAACTCGCCATCTGCGAAAGTTCCGACTGGTTCTGGTGGTTCGGCGATTACAACCCGGCACAGGCGGTGGTCAGCTTCGACCGCCTGTTCCGCCGCAACCTTGCCAACCTTTATCACTGCCTGCAACTGGTTCCTCCCGTGCAGCTCGATGTGCCGATTTCCAGGGGCCGTACCGACCGGGCGACGGTCGACGCGGGTGGCACAATGCGGCGCGCCAGCGATCATCCCGTGCAATCCACGTAAAATCTTCCACCCAACATCCAAAAAAACCACGGAAAACATCATGGCCGGCACCCTGTTCCAACTCGAAGTCAATCCGCAACTCCCCGCGCGGCTAGCCCGCCTCGACGAGCTCGCCAATAACCTCTGGTATAGCTGGGATCGCCCCACCCGCTCCCTGTTCGCCCGCCTCGACCAGAAGCTCTGGGGCGTGGTCGGTCACAGCCCGAAGGCTTTCCTGAAACGCATCGACCAGCGCCATCTCGATGCAGCCGGCGAAGATCCGGTCTTTCTGGGCACCCTCGCCAAGGTGCTGTCGGCTTACGACACTTACCACGATGGCCTGGGCCGCGAGCACGCCGAGCAACTGCCCGCTGGCGGACTGATCGCCTACTTCTGCGCCGAATTCGGCTTCCACGAAAGCCTGCCCATTTATTCCGGCGGCCTGGGCATTCTGGCCGGCGACCACTGCAAGACCGCCAGCGACCTGAATCTGCCCTTCGTCGGCGTCGGCCTGCTGTACCGTCAGGGCTATTTCAAGCAGACCATCGACGGCGAGGGCCGCCAGCATGCGCAAAATACCGACGCCGATTTCGACGACCTGCCGGTGGCGCCTGTCCTGCGCACCGATGGCAGCGATCTCAAGGTCGACATTCACATGCCCGGCCGCACGGTGCAGATCAAGGTCTGGTCGACGCGCGTCGGCCACATCACGCTGTATCTGCTTGACACCGACCTCGAGGAAAATTCGCCGCACGACCGCAATATCGCCCATCAGCTCTACGGCGGCGACCGCACCACCCGCCTCGAACAGGAGATCGTGCTGGGCATGGGCGGCGTGCGCGCGCTGGCCGAAATGGGCCTGCAACCCACCGTCTGGCACATCAACGAGGGCCACGCCGCCTTTCTGATCCTCGAACGCGCCCGCGACCTGATCAAGGCCGGACTGGATTTTTCCGGCGCCTTCGAGGCGGTCGCCAGCAATACCGTGTTCACCACCCACACCCCCGTGCCGGCCGGCCACGACCATTTTGCCGAGGACAGCATCCGCCGTTACTTCGAGGAATGCTGCCACGACCTGGGCTGCGACATTGCCAGCCTGCTCGCCCTGGGGCGCATCGATAACCAGCCGGACTTCAACATGACGGCGCTGGCCATCCGCGGTTCGCGCTTCCACAACGGCGTTTCGCGCATCCACGGCACGGTCTCGGCCGAGATCTGCGCCGGCCTGTGGCCGCAGGTCGAGCCCGCCGAGAACCCCATCGGTTACGTGACCAACGGCATCCACGTACCGACCTTCCTTTCCGACATCTGGCAAGACACCTTCGACCGCGTGCTCGGCCCGGCCTGGCGCCAACGGCTCGGCGACCCGCGCTGCTGGGACGAGATCCACGCCATTCCGGACCACAGCTTCTGGAGCGTGCGCCAGTCGATCAAGGCGCAGATGCTCCATCTGGTGCACCATCGCATCACACAACAGCATGGGCGCAACCAGATCTCGCAGTCACACATCGACCGCCTGTTGCGCCTGGCCGATCCGGAAAATCCCAATGTCCTGACGATCGTCTTCGCGCGCCGCTTCGCCACCTACAAGCGCGCCACGCTGCTGTTCCGCGATCTCGACCGCCTGCGGCGCCTGATCTGCAATCCCGAGCGGCCGGTGCTGTTCATCTTCGCCGGCAAGGCGCACCCGGCCGACCAGCCCGGCCAGGCCTTGATCCGCCGCATTCATGAAGTCGCGGAGATGCCGGAATTCGAGGGCCATTTCCTGCTGGTCGAGGGTTATGACCTGCGGCTGGCGCGGCGTCTGGTCTCCGGCGCCGATGTCTGGCTCAACAATCCGATCTATCCGCTCGAAGCCTCCGGCACCTCGGGGATGAAGGCGGGCATCAACGGCGTCATCAACCTCTCGGTGCTCGACGGCTGGTGGGGCGAAGGCTTTCATCAGGATGAAAATGGCGCGAACGGCTGGGCGATCAAGCCGGCTTCGAGCATCCACGATGACGAGCGCCGCGACCAGGAAGAAGGGCGCGAGCTTTACGAAACCCTGCAGGACAAGGTGATCCCGCTCTACTACGCACGCGGGCCGATGGGTTATTCCCCCGGCTGGGTCGCCATGGCCAAGCGCTCGATCGCCACGATCATGCCGCACTTCACTTCGATGCGCATGGTGGGCGAATATGTCGCCAAGTTTTACGCGCCCGCCGACCATCAGTGGCGCGTTAAAAGCGCCAACCACTTCGCCGCCGCGCGCGAACTCGCCGCCTGGAAACAAAAATTGCGGCTGGCCTGGCCAAACGTCAGCCTGCGCCGCTGCGACAGTCCGCAAAAGCGCATTGCCTTCGGCACCAGTCTGCACTTCGCGGTAGCGGTGCGGCTCGGTGATCTGCTGCCTACCGACATCGCGGTCGAATTGCTCATGGCGCGGCCAAGTTCCAACGCCAAGTCAAAGCCGCCGCGCCGCTTGTTCCTCGACTACCAGGGGCCCGGCCCGGAAGATGGCGAATCCCTTTACGCCATCACCCTGTTGCCGGATATGTGCGGCAAGATCGACTATCGCATCCGCGCCTATCCGCACCACGAACTCCTCACCCAGTCCTTCGAGATGGGGATGATGCTGTGGTTGTAACCATTGCCCCCACCCGGGGGTGACATCATGACGCCGCTGCTTTCCTCTGCCGCCTGGAAGGACCTGGAACATCACGCCCGGAGCATTCGGGGTCGGCATCTGCGCGACCTGTTCGCCGCCGATCCGGCGCGCTTCCAGCGCCTCTCGGTACGCTGGAATCAGGGTGACGATTGGCTGCTCGACCTGTCGAAGCAGCGCATCACCCCGGAAACCCTGCCGCTCCTGGCCGAACTGTGGAATACCGCCGACGTGCCAGGCTGGATCGCGAAGATGCGCGCCGGCGCACCGCTCAACCACACCGAAGGGCGCGCCGTGCTGCATGTCGCCCTGCGTAATCTCGGCGCCGCGGACAGCCCGATCTTTGTCGATGGTCGGGATGTGATGCCCGATGTGCGCGCCGTCCTCGAGCAGATGCGCGGCTTCTGCCAGGCCATCCATTCCGGCCACTGGCGCGGCGCCACCGGCGAACCGATCCGCGACATCGTCAATATCGGCATCGGCGGCTCCGATCTCGGCCCGCGCATGGCCACGCAAGCGCTCGCCGCCCAGCACGTCCCCCATCTGCGCGTCCATTACGTGGCCAACCTCGATGGCGCCGATCTCGCCACCACGCTGGCCGGACTGACGCCGCGCACCACGCTGTTCATCATCGCCAGCAAGACCTTCACCACGCAGGAAACCATGCAGAACGCCGTGTCCGCGCGCGCCTGGCTGACGGCGGCGCTCGGCGCGGCGGCGGTTTCCCGTCACTTCGTGGCCATCTCCACCGCGCTTGATCGCGTCGCCGCCTTCGGCATCGACCCCGCCAACGCCTTCGCCTTCTGGGACTGGGTCGGCGGCCGTTTTTCGCTGTGGTCGGCCATCGGCCTGCCGCTCGCGCTGGCCATCGGCTTCGAGAAATTCACCGCCCTGCTGGCGGGCGCGCGGGCCATGGACGAACACTTCTTCAGCGCGCCGCCGCTGGAAAACCTGCCCGCGCTGCTGGCCTTC
The DNA here is from genome assembly GCA_964580925.1 of uncultured Methyloversatilis sp. Lineage (GTDB taxonomy): Bacteria > Pseudomonadota > Gammaproteobacteria > Burkholderiales > Rhodocyclaceae > Sulfuricystis. The sequence goes on along the minus strand of CAZOMI010000035.1, from coordinate 3,632 downwards.
ATCGATCTGTGGAACGCCGATTTCCTCGGCCTGGAGAGCCGCGCCCTGCTGCCCTACAGCGAGTCGCTCGGCCTGCTGCCCCGCTATCTGCAACAGCTCGAAATGGAAAGTCTCGGCAAGCAGGTCGACCGCGACGGGAAGCTCGTCGGCTGCCCAACCCAGCCCATCCTCTGGGGCGAGCCGGGCACCAACGGCCAGCACGCGTTCTATCAACTGCTCCATCAAGGCGGCCGGGCGCTGTCCTGTGAATTCATCGCCTGCCGCGCAGCCGATTTTCCGCTTGCCGGCCATCATGCCAAGCTGCTGGCGAACTGTTTCGCGCAAAGCTCGGCGTTGATGCAGGGCAAGACCCTTGCAGAGGCCCAGCAAGAACTATCCAGCGCCGTACCGCCAGCGCCGACTTCGAGCGCCGTCCCGCTCGATCCATGTTTCCTGGCGCCCTACAAAACCTTCCCCGGCAACCAGCCCTCGACCACGCTGCTGTTGCCGAAGCTCGACCCGCACACCCTCGGCGCGCTCATCGCGCTCTATGAGCACAAGGTGTTCACGCTCGGCGCGCTCTGGAATCTCAACGCCTTCGACCAGTGGGGCGTGGAATACGGCAAGCAGATCGCCAACACGCTGTTGCCGATGATCGAAGGCAAGACGCCGGTCGCCAACATCGACAGTTCCACCGCCGGACTGATTGCGGCCTGCAAATGAATCACCTGGAAACACCGAAATATCAGCAACCCGTCATTCCGGCGAAAGCCGGAATCCAGGAACTGCATTACGCGACAAAACCACTGGATTCCGGCTTTCGCCGGAATGACGGCTGGTGTAAGAACTTCACATGAAGGTCCTCTTCGCCACCTCCGAAATCGCCCCCTGGGTCAAGACCGGCGGGCTGGGCGACGTTGCCGGTGCCCTGCCGCAGGCATTGCGCCAGGCGGGTTGCGACGTGCGCGTGCTGACGCCCCGCTATCCGGCATTGCGCAAGGCTTTCCCCGCTGCCGGGCGGCTTGCCCGACTGGACAGTCTGGGCGGCCTCCTGCCAGCAGCCGAGCTGTTCGAAGCCATCAGTCCGGACGGTTTGACGCTCTGGCTGGTCGATTGTCCCGCGCTATTCGACCGGCCGGGCAACCCCTACCTCGGGCCCGACGGCCGCGACTGGCAGGATAACCATTTGCGCTTCGGGCTGTTGTCGCGCGTCGCCGCGCGGCTGGCGGGCGATGCCACGCCGCTCGACTGGCGGCCGGACATCCTGCATTGCCACGACTGGCAGACCGCCCTCGCCCCCTACTACCTGCGCTTTTACGAGAAGGGCGGCGCAGCCTCGGTGCTGACGATCCATAACCTGGCCTTCCAGGGCATCTTCCCACCCCAGACGCTCGACGAACTCGGGCTGCTCGCCAGCGACTGGCACATCGATGGCGTCGAATATTACAGCCAGTTATCCTTTCTCAAGGCGGGCGTGCGGCATGCCGACCGGCTCACCACCGTCAGCCCGACCTATGCGCGCGAGATCCAGACGGCCGCGGAGGGCATGGGCCTCTCCGGCCTGCTGAAAAGCCGCGCCCCTGACCTGAGCGGCATCCTGAACGGCATCGATACCGACCTCTGGAGTCCGGCGCGCGACCCGCATCTCGCTGCGAATTATGACTGCGATCACCTCAATGCCAAGCGCAAGAACAAGGCGGCCCTGCAACGCGAGATGGGCCTGCGGGTGACCGGGGTGCGCGACGACTGCCCGCTGTTTGCCGTCGTCAGCCGCCTGACCAACCAAAAGGGTCTGGACCTCGTGGCGGAGGCAGGCGCTCAGTTGGCGACCCTGCCGGCGCAACTGGTCGCGCTGGGAAATGGCGACAAGCCGCTGGAAGCCGCCTTCCGCAAGCTGGCGGAACGCCATCCGCGGCAGATCGCCGTCACCATCGGCTTCGACGAGGCGCTGGCGCATCGCATCGAGGCCGGCGCCGACTGCTTCCTCATGCCGTCCCGCTTCGAGCCCTGCGGCCTGAACCAGATGTACAGCCTGGCCTATGGCACGCCGCCCTTGGTGCGCGCCACCGGCGGACTGGCCGACACGGTCATTGACGCGGACAGCGGGGCCGCTGGCAATGGCTTCGTGTTTAGCGCGACCACGCCGGCGGCCCTCATGCACACCATCCGCCGGGCGGCCCAGACGTGGCATGACCCCATCCGCTGGCGTCAGTTGCAAAGGACCGCCATGGCCGGCGATTACAGTTGGCGCGTGCCGGCGGCGCGCTATCTCGACCTCTATCGGACCCTGCAACGCCAATGAACGGGCTGACCCTGATCGCCGCCGTGGCGAAAAATGGCGTAATCGGTAACAGCAACGCCCTGCCCTGGCATCTGCCGGAGGATTTGCGGCATTTCAAGGCGCTGACGCTGGGGCAGACCGTCATCATGGGGCGCAAGACCTGGGAATCACTGCCCCCGCGCTTTCGGCCCCTGCCCGGCCGGCTGAACATCGTGGTGACGCGGAATTCCTCTTATCAGGCAGTCGGCGCCACTGTCGTCAACTCGCTCGATGAAGCTGCCAACAAAGTCGGCGCTGGCGGGACGGCGTCATTCGTCATCGGCGGCGCGGAGCTCTACGTCCAGGCGTTGCCACTGGCGCAACGGCTGGAGCTGACGGAGATTGACGCGGCGTTTCCCGGCGATGCATTCTTCCCGGAAATCGACCGCGCACAGTGGCGCGAAGTCGCGCGCAGCTCCGGCATCAGCGCGGCTGGCCTCGGCTACGCCTTCACTACCTACGAACGCACGCAGTCCACGTAATAACCGTTGCCTTCCGACTTCACGAGGCCGTGGATGTCGGTCTCGAAGCCGGGGAATCTGGCGTTGAAGTCGCGGGCGAATTGCAGGTAGCGCACGATGGTCGGATTGAAGCACTCGCCCGGAATCAAGAGCGGAATGCCGGGCGGATAGGGGGTCAGCAGCACGGCCGTGACGCGGCCTTCGAGATCGTCGATGCCGACGCGGTCGATCTCGCGGTGCGCCATTCTGGCGAAGGCATCGGCCGGCCGCATCGCCGGCACCATGTTCGACAGATACATTTCGGTGGTCAGCCGCGCAATGTCATTGGCCTTGTAGACATCGTGAATCTGCGTGCATAGGTCCTTCAGGCCAATGCGCTCGTAACGCGAGTGCTTGGCGACGAACTCGGGCAGCACCTTCCAGAGCGGGTGGTTCTTGTCGTAGTCGTCCTTGAACTGCTGCAGCGCGGTGACCAGCGTGTTCCAGCGGCCCTTGGTGATGCCGATGGTGAACATGATGAAGAAGCTGTAGAGGCCGCACTTCTCGACAATGACGCCATGTTCGGCAAGGTACTTGGTGACGATGGCGGCGGGGATGCCGAACTCGTCCGAGAAGTCGCCATCGACGTCGAGGCCCGGGGTGATGATGGTGGCCTTGATCGGGTCGAGCAGGTTGAAGCCCTTGGCCAGCTTGCCGAAGCCGTGCCAGCGTTCGCCGGGCTTGAGCATCCAGGCCTCGCGCTCCTCGATGCCTTCCTCGGACAGGTCTTTCGGACCCCAGACCTGGAACCACCAGTCGACGCCCCACTCCTTGTCCACCTTGCGCATGGCGCGGCGGAAGTCCAGCGCTTCCATGATCGATTCCTCGACCAG
>CAZOMI010000034.1:0-29579 GCA_964580925.1 uncultured Methyloversatilis sp. | reverse complement strand
ATTAATTCGTGTCGGCCCAGTCTGCGATTTCTCCGCGTAGCGGCTTCGTCCAACCTGCGCAAGAGCGCCGGCTATCAGGCACAGCGCAAGAGCTTCACTTCGACTCGCCCGCTGTGCAACGCCATAGGCGTGCGCAAAGCCCCCGGTCCCGAGGGGCGGGCCGGCTATGTGCGGATCGACACCGTCCATCAGGGCGATCTCGATGGTGTCAAAGGCGTGTATCACATCACCTGTGTCGATGCCGTCAGCCAATGGCAGGTGCAGGCGTGCGAGCAAGGCATCAGCGAGGCGTTCCTGTTGCCGGTGCTGGCGTTGATCATTGACCAGTTTCCGTTCGTGGTGCTGGGCTTTCATTCCGACAACGGATCGGAGTACATCAACCATCAGGTGGCCCGGATGCTGGAGAAGCTGCGCATCGAGCAGACCAAGTCACGCTCACGTCACAGCAACGACAACGCTTTGGCCGAGAGCAAGAATGCCAGTGTGGTACGCAAGCACATGGGCTACTCCCCTATCCCCCAACAGTTCGCCAAGCCGATCAATGCCTTCTACCAGGAGACCTTCAATCCCTGGCTCAATCTGCACCGCCCCTGCCTGTTTGCAACGTCGGTCACGAATGCGAAGGGCAAGATCGTCAAGCGCTATCGGCATGAGGACGTAAAAACCCCCTTGGAATGCCTGGCCCAGCTGGTGGCAAACACCTTGGTCACGTTCAAACCAGGTCACTCGCTGGCGGCGCTACAGTTACAGGCAAAGTCACACACCGATCTGGCGGCCGCCCAAACCATGCAACAGGCCAACAGCGCGCTGTTCGCCAGCTTTGCCAAAACCCGGCACCGGGCCTAACACTACGGCAGAACCCCCTGCCGCGCTGCGCTTGCCAGACAGATGGCTTGCTGCGCAATCCACCCGCCGGGAGCCCTGCGGGCAGCAAACCGCAAAACCGGCATATCCATGCCAGAAAAACAAATCAGCGACACCGTCGACACCTCTCTTACACTGACCCTTTCAACCCATCAACCCACTCCCCCGCATCAACCCCTTCAGGCTCATACCTGAATTGGAAAATACTCCGGCGAAAAACCGCGAGTTATGACGTTTGTTTACAAACTTGGGTTAACAACTTGTCGTGGAGTATCCCAGACCATGACAACTTTGGTCAATCTGGCCGATGGCTACATTCGGCAAGCCGCCTCGCATCAGTCCCGCAAAAGGGATTCCCTCCGGTCACGCCGACTTTCAGAACTCCTGCGGATCGACATCCAGATGCCAGCGCAGCTCGCGCGGGGTTTTGAGGGCATACAGCTGGGTCATCCAGCCGGCGAGAAAGTTTTGCAGCGCCGGGCGGCTCCGCGATTCGACCAGCAACTGGGCGCGTTCGCGGTTCTTTAGGCGTGCCAGGCGCATTGGCACCGGGTCGTAGAGCATGATGTCAGATGTGCCGGGCGCTTCGGCGGCGGCGACGGCCGCGCCCAGAAATTCGAGCGCTTGCGCAATTTCGGGCGCTTCGGCGCGCAGCAGCGCCTGGAAGGCGAAGGGTGGAAAGCCGGCGGCCTGGCGTTCGGCCAGTTGTTCGTTGGCGAAGGCGGCGTAATCGTGGCCGATCAGGGCGCGGTAGAGCGGGTGGTCGGGGTATTCGGTCTGGATCAGCACCGCGCCGGGCAGGTGGGCGCGGCCGGAGCGGCCGCCCACCTGCATCAATTGTGCGAAGAGGCGTTCCGGTGCGCGGAAATCGACGGCGAACAGCGCGGCATCGGCACCGACGACCCCGACCAGCGTGAGTTTGGGAAAGTCGTGCCCCTTGGCGAGCATCTGCGTGCCGACGAGGATGTCTGCGCCGCCCGCGTGGATGGTCGCCAGCAGCGTCTGCCATTTCCGCGGCGAGCTCGCCGAGTCGCGGTCGATGCGCAGGATGCGCGCCGCCGGAAAGCGTTCGGTCAGGGCGGCTTCCAGCCGCTGGGTGCCGCGCCCGAAGGGTTGCAGGTCAAGGTTGCCGCAGTCAGGACAGGCATGCGGGATGCTCACTTCAAGTCCGCAATGGTGGCAGATCAATGCCCCCCCCGACGGTCTTGCTCCGCTCGCCCCTCCCCCCGAGGGGGCGAAAAGCGCTTGGGGCGGCCCGGCGCGCTTTTCCCGCCGGTCGGCCAGATGCAGCACCATATTGGCGGCGCAGCGTCGACAGTGCGAAATCCAGCCGCAGGCCGGGCAGGCCAGCACCGGGGCGTAGCCGCGACGGTTGAGAAAGATCAGGCTCTGCTCACCGCTTTGCAAGCGCTCGTGGATGGCGGAAATCATCTCCGCGGAGAGGCCATCCTGCAATTTTTGCTTGCGCGTATCGATGGTGGCGACTGTCGGCATGGCGGCGGCGACAGCGCGCAGCGGCAGGTCGAGTTTGCGGTAGCGACCGCAGCTGGCGTGGTGGAAGGTCTCCAGGGACGGCGTGGCTGACCCCAGCACGATGGGAATGTCGCGCTGCCGGGCGCGGAAAATGGCCACGTCGCGGGCCGAGTAACGCAAGCCGTCCTGCTGCTTGAAGGAAGCGTCGTGCTCTTCATCGACGACGATGAGTTGCAGGCGCGGTAGCGGCATGAATACCGAGAGCCGCGTGCCGAGCACGATGGCGGCGCGACCTTCCAGCGCGGCGAGGAAGGCGCGTGCCCGCGTCGCATCCGCCACGCCGCTATGCGCTGAGACGACGTGCGCGTCGGGAAAGCGAGCGCTCACCCGTGACTCCAACTGCGGCGTCAGGGCAATTTCCGGCACGAGCATCAGGGCCTGCCCGCCCCGTTCGAGCACGGCCGCGATGGCGCGCAGATAAACCTCGGTCTTGCCGCTGCCGGTGACGCCGTGGAGCAGGAAGGTCTGGAAACCGGCTGCGCCGAGAATGGCGTCGATGGCGGCGGCTTGATCCGGGGTAGGTGTGTTGGAACTCAGCGCCGTCTCGCCAGCGCCGACTTTTGGCTTGAGTGCGCGCGGATTTTTCCCTTTGCGCAAGAGCGGCGGCAGGGCGAAGGCCATGACCTGGCCGAGCGGATAGTGGTAATAGCGCGCGCAGAACTGGCACAACGCCAGCCAGTCGGTCGGTAGCGCGGGCAGGTTGTCGATGAGTTCGGCAGATTTGAGTTTCGCGTCGGGGTGGTCGCTGGTGGCGGCTTCATTGACCACCACGCCAAACTTGACGCCCTGACCAAACGGCACCTTCACCAGTCGCCCAATCAGGCTGCCCGGGCTTTCACCTGTCAGCCGATAGTCGAACAGGCGCGGCAGCGGCACATCAAGGGCAATTTGCAGGATGGTCATGGGCTACATGCCTCCGCCGGGCCGCCCCAAGGAGGCATGCGCCCCCCGAGGGGGCAGCGAGCCGGGTTTGCGAGCGTGGGGGCCATTACTGCCTCCGCCGGGCCGCCCCAAGGAGGCATGCGCCCCCCGAGGGGGCAGCGAGCCGGGTTTGCGAGCGTGGGGGGGTAATTCAAGTTAGCGCTGTTCTTTAGAATAATTATTCGCTAATTAACTTAATCGCTTGGCGATAAAGCGATTTTTAGCCATCTGCGGGTTTGTGGATAACTTTGTGAGTAATCCCGCAAAAAATATCCGGAATTTCGCGCTGATAGCGCCTGAGTCATACTAACGTAACACTAATTATAAATATATTCACTATAAAACAATTGGTTAGGTAGTTACGCCGCGATTATGGATATGACCGGGCCAATAAATCTTGAGATCAACATTCTGTGAGTAAGTCAACTATTTGCGCCTCGTCAAAACCCTGTAATGGCGCGGTTTGTCGAGGGTGGTCACCGGACTGCTTTGTCAGCAGAGGGATTCCGAAGATCATCATTTGTTTTGATAGCCATGAACTGTCTCGACCAGTACCGACACATTTTCTGGCGGGGTGTGCTGGTTGATGCCGTGGCCGAGGTTGAAGACGTGGCCAGTTCCCGCACCATAGCTGTCAAGGATGCGCGTGGCTTCGGCCGCCACAGCGGCGGGCGAGGCGAATAGCGCCATCGGGTCGAAGTTGCCCTGCAGCGCGACCTTGTCACCGACACGCCGACGTGCGTCACCGATGTCGGTGGTCCAGTCGAGGCCGACGGCATCGCAGCCGGTATCGGCTATGGCATCCAGCCACTGGCCGCCACCCTTGGTGAAGACGATGCAGGGAACGCGCTCGCCGTCGTGGGTTTTCTTCAGCCCGGCAATCACGCGCTGCATGTATTCCAGCGAAAATTCGCGGTAAGCGGCGTGCGACAGCGCGCCGCCCCAGGTATCGAAAATCTGCACGGCTTGCGCGCCCGACTCGATCTGGGCGTTCAGGTAATTCGTCACCGCCTCGGCATTCACTTTGAGGATGTGGTGCAGGAGATCGGGCCGGTCGTAGAGCATGGTCTTGACCGTGCGGAAATCGGCCGAGCCGCCGCCCTCGACCATGTAGCAGGCGAGGGTGTACGGCGAACCGGAAAAGCCGATCAGCGGCACGCTGTTGTTCAGGGCGCGGCGGATCTCGGCCACCGCATCCATCACATAGCGCAGATGATCATGGGGATCGGGCGCGGTCAGGTCGCGGATCGCCCATTCCTCGCGCAGCGGCCGCTCGAATTTCGGCCCCTCGCCATCGGCGAAATACAGGCCCAGGCCCATGGCGTCGGGCACGGTCAGAATGTCGGAAAACAGGATGGCGGCGTCGAGGTCGTAACGCGCCAGCGGTTGCAGCGTCACCTCGCAGGCGTAGCCGGGGTTCTTGCACAGTGCGAGAAAGTTGCCGGCGCGCCGGCGTGTCTCGTTGTATTCCGGCAAATAACGGCCTGCCTGCCGCATCAGCCAGAGGGGGGTGTAATCCACCGGTTCGCGCAAGAGGGCGCGCAGAAAATTGTCGTTCTTGGGACGGGCCATGGTCGCGAATCCTGAATCCTATCGGGTGATTGAATTATCGCATGCCGGTCTCTCCGAAAAGGCGGAAAATAACCGCCTCTCGAACGGGGGCGGCATGACTCAACACATCGGCATACTCACCGCCGGCGGCGACAGCCCCGGCCTCAACGCGGCGATCCGCGGCGTCGGCAAGGCGGCCATGGGCCATCATGGCATGCACATCATCGGTTTTCGCGACGGCTTCCGCGGCCTCATGGAAAACCGCACCATGTCGCTTTCCGGCGGCCAGCTCTCGGGCATCCTCACCAGCGGCGGCACCATCCTCGGCACCAGCCGCGACAAACCGCACAAGATGCCGGTGGGGGGCAAGGTGCTCGACATGACCGACGCCATCGTCGGCAACTACCATGACAACCACCTCGACTGCCTGGTCTGCCTGGGCGGCGGCGGGACGATCAAGAACGCGCTGCGCCTGAAACAAAAAGGGCTCAACGTCATCACCCTGCCCAAGACCATCGACAACGACGTCTTCGGCACCGACATCACCTTCGGCTTCGACACCGCGCTGGGCATCGCCACCGAGGCGATCGACCGGCTGCACAGCACCGCGCACAGCCACCACCGCATCATCGTCGTCGAGATCATGGGTCACCGCGCCGGCTGGCTGGCGCTGGGCGCGGGCATCGCCGGCGGCGCCGACGTGATCCTGATCCCCGAAATCCCCTATGATGCGACCAGCATCGCCGAGTCGATCCGCGAGCGCAGCCGCAAGGGGCGGCCCTTCTCCATCGTCGCCGTCGCCGAGGGCGCGGTCTCGGCACAGGACCTGGCTGCGCCGGAGGCCGTCAAAACCGCCAAAAAACCCGTGCGCAAAACCGACAAAAACGGCAAGGCCGCCACGGACGACAAGAACGACGACACCGCCGCCGACGCCGCCGAATTGATTTATGCCGGCCGTACCCTGCTGCTCGCCCAGCGGCTGCAAAAGCTTACCGGCCTGGAAGCGCGCCTGACCATTCTGGGTCACCTGCAGCGCGGCGGCACGCCTTCGGCGGCCGACCGCATCCTCGCGACAAGGCTCGGCACCGCCGCCGCCGACCTGATCGCCAAGAAAAACTACGGCGTGCTGGTGGCCGCCAAGGGCGAGGACGTCCGGCCGGTCAAACTGGAAGACACCGCTGGCAAGGTCAAGACCGTGCCGCCGGATCATCCCTGGGTGGTGTCGGCACGGCGCGTGGGGACCAACTTCGGGGACTGAGTGGCCCGCTAAGCTGAAGTTCGATGCTGACGAAACCGAGTTTCTACGCTGATTCAATAGAAAATAATAGGGGACCACGTTTATTCTGCGCGAAAGTCGGCGCTGGCGGGACGGCGCTGAATGTGGCGAGTGTCATGTAAAACGACAGGATTCTGCATGTTGAGTGAGTGGGTTACGTGATTTGATGGTGCGATGTTCGCGTTTGGCGATGGTCGTATGTGGGTATGGCGCAAGCGCAACTCTGGCTGATCAGGCTGGCGTTGTCGTTGTGGATGGTGGCGCTGCTGAGGGTGTAGTCAGAACGGTGCGTCGTCGGGAGTGTTGGCCGGAGGGGAATGCGAAATGCCGCCGCCAGATCGGCCGCTGCCGGGCAGTCGCGGCGGACATTGGGGCCGACCAGATAGCGTTGCCAGCTTGCCGCGCGCGGCGTGGCGTTGGCCTACAACTGGTGGCGTCTGTTCGTCCGACTGGCCCATCCCGATGCCAGACGGGAGGCCATCACCAGTCGGCCTTGGCTGATGTCCTCGGTGGGGCGCAGGACAGAGCACGCCGGGCAAACGACGATCACACTGACCGGCCTGCACGCCCATTTCGAGAAGGCCCGGGCAGCGCTGATGCGCGTCTCCGTCTTGCTTCAGGGTTGGGGCACCCAAGCTGCGGAGCAGTTGAACCCCATCACCGTCTGGCAGCGCGTTTGTGATCACCCCAAGCAGACCCTCGCCGGTATCGGCCCACCGAAAATCCTCCGCTTGCTCGTAAATAATGCAAACGGTATCGGCTAACTACGGTTTTTAGGTTGATCGTTCAGGTCTGGTGTCGCTGCTCGATACGATGCGACGACTCCAGTGTGTTCAATGAACCGCCGGATGCGGAACCGCACGTCCGGTGGTGTGGGAGGACGGCGGGGGTGACCCCGCCTCCTGGCCGATTGGTGGGTGGTACAGGATTTGAACCTGTGACCAATTGGTTAAAAGCCAACTGCTCTACCAACTGAGCTAACCACCCGTAAACAGCCATAGATTTTATTGAGAATTCAAAGAAGAGTCAAACAGATGTTGCGATTTATTTCGCACAAATACATTCGGCATAAATGAATATCAAGAGAAGAGGGGGGTGAAGTAAATCCGTGGTCAGCTATCACGGAAATAATGAGTAGGGTCAAACTGTCCCGCAGAGGAAAAGCCCTCACGACGCAGTCGGCAAGCATCACACAGTCCACATGCGCGACCTTCCACATCTGCCTGATAGCACGATACGGTTAGCGCATAGTCAATGCCTAGAGCAACGCCACGACGGATAATGTCTGCCTTGCTTAGGTCAATCAGCGGCGCATGTAGTTTGAGTGCCCTTCCTTCGGCAGATGCCTTGGTAGCCAGATTCGCCATGGCTTCAAAGGACTTGATGAATGCGGGGCGACAGTCTGGATAGCCGGAGAAGTCGACTGCATTCACGCCAACAAAAATGTCCTGTGCGCCGAGTATTTCCGCCCAGCCCAGTGCCAGGGAAAGCATGATGGTATTACGCGCCGGCACATACGTTACGGGGATGCCTGATTCGAGGCCGCCGGTGGGTACGGCGATTGTGGCATCGGTAAGCGCGGAGCCACCGAACTGTCCAATGTCGAGATGGACAATGCGATGTTCCTGAGCGCTCAGTGCCGTGGCGACACGTGCTGCCGCGGCTAGTTCTGCAGCGTGCCGCTGTCCATAATCGACCGAGAGGCAGTGACAAACAAAACCTTCGGTATGGGCGATTGCCAGGCAGGTGGCGGAATCGAGGCCACCTGAAAGAAGGACAACAGCGCGTTTTTGTGGTGCCATGATTGTGCTCACCTGCTGCGTTCGTTGCCCCAGAGTAGCTTGTGCATTTGCAGCTGAAACCGGACCGGCAAGTGATCTTCAATGATCCAGCCCGCAAGTTGTGCGGGTGACAACGCATCCCATACCGGAGAAAACAATACCGGGCAGCGCCAGAAAAGTCGGTGCTGGCGGGACGCCGTGACTGCCCATTCGTAATCGGCACGCGAAGCCAAGACGAACTTGATTTCGTCAATTGGCCGGAGAAGCTCGATGTTCTCCCAGCGGTTCCTTTCTGATTCTCCAGAATCCGGGGCCTTCAGGTCGACGATACGGGAAACACGCTTATCGACAGCCCCGATGTCTAATGCACCAGAGGTCTCAAGCGATACGGAGTACCCTGCATTGCACAGCGCTGACAGTAAAGTGAGGCAGCTTTGTTGAGCCAAGGGTTCGCCGCCGGTGACGCATACGGTCGGGCAAGCATGGCTGGTTACACGGTCAAGAATATCGTTAAGCACTAAATGCTCGCCAGCGCTGAAGGCGTAGGTAGTGTCACACCATTTGCAGCGCAATGGACAACCGGTAAGGCGTATGAAAACAGTGGGGATTCCGACGCGGGTTGATTCACCCTGCAGCGAATAGAAAATCTCGCTGACGCGCAGGGTTTCTGTCGCGTCTGAAGTTAACACCTGATGCTCACCGTTTTTTCTTGGGTACGAGCACTTTAAGGCGCGTACGTGCCGTATCGGCCGCAGAACTGGTAGGGTATTTCTCTACCAGGGTTTCCAGCACGACGATGGCGCCTTTGTCGTCCTTCAGCTCGAGCAGGGCATTCCCCTGGGCCAGGAGCGCATCCGGCGTTTTCGCATCGCTGGGCCAGGTCGCGGCAACTTGCGCGAATACTGTCGCGGCCTTGGCGAACTGCTTTTGCTGATAAAGGCTTGACCCCAACCAGAAGTGGGCGTTGGGGAGCAATGCGGACTTGGTATGAAGAGCGATGAAAGACTCGAAAGATGCCTGGGCTTCCTTGAATTTGCTGGTGCGGAAATGCCCCAATGCGGTTTCGTAGTCGCGCATTTCGGCTTGCGGATCGAACTTGGCCTCGTTTGGCGCGGATGAGGTCACGGCGACGTTCTCAAGCTTGCGCAAGCGATTGTCGAGATCAACATAAAAATCCTGCTGACGCTTGTGTGCGGCGTCGAGCGAATTCGTCAAAACCTCGATCTGGCCGGTCAGGCGCGCCACGCTGGCACGCAAGGCCTCGGCCTGATTGGAGAAATCGAGCTGATTCTGGCTTGTGCTATCGACTCGACGCGTCAGCGCCTCATGGGTTTGCTTAAGCTCGGCACGCAGTTCCGCAATCTGCCGGCGCGCTTCGACATCGTCGAAGAGGCCGGCATACGCGGGGGTGACCAGAAAAGCACAGATCAGGAGGCAAGCAAGACGGGACATTGCTTAAAACTCTCCGGCATAAAGCATATCCCCACGGCGATTCTGCGCCCAGCAGGACTCGCTTTGTTCCATGCAGGCCGGCTTTTCCTCGCCCAGGCTGACCGACTCAAGCTGCGCATCCTTGGCGCCGAGCAGGATAAGGGCGTTTTTGACTGCTTCGGCGCGCTTTTGGCCCAGGGCCAGGTTGTATTCGCGGCTGCCACGTTCGTCGGCATGACCCTGAATCAGCATCTTCATCTGGCCATTCCTGACAAGAAACTTCGCGTGGTGGTCGAGCAGGGACTTGAACTCATCCTTGACAGCATAACTGTCGTAGTCGAAATAGACGCTGCGCCTGGAAAGCGGACTCTTCGGATCTTTCAGGGCGGGAATGCCATAAGGATCGGCTTGTCCCGCCGTGACCGGCGTTACGGCTGAAATCGCTCCGGGGGTGCGGTCTTCGACGCCGGCACCGGCTTGCTCCGGGGCCGCGGGTTGGCTGCTGCAGCCACCGAGGGCAAAGAGGGCGGCAATCAGCAGAACCGCGGAGGATAGTGAATATGTTGTACGCATGAGCAGGCTTCCTTCTGGATATAGTGGTGATGATAATGGTTGGGCGGCTACTTGCTGAACGGTCCCCAAGCGGGTTCGCGGACATCCGCGGCTTGTACCGACAGGCGATGCTTGACGCGTCCATCGGTGGATACCGCAGCGAGCACGCCGCGCCCACCAACTTCCGTGGCAAACAGGATCATGCGCCCGTTCGGGGCAAAACTGGGCGATTCGTCCTTTGCCGTGTCGGTCAGAATCAGCGTTTGGCGTGAAGTCAGGTCCATTACCGCGACGCGGAAACGGCCGCTGTCACGCGTGACGAAGGCCAGGCTTTTGCCATCGGGCGAGAGCCGTGGCGTGACGTTGTAATTGCCTTCAAAGGTGATGCGTTGCGCAGTACCGCCGGCTATGGGTTGCCGGTAGATTTGCGGACTGCCGCCGCGATCGGAAGTGAAGTAGATGAACTGGGCGTCGGGCGAAAACTGCGGTTCGGTGTCGATGCCGCTGGAACTCGCCAGCTTTGTTACCCCGCTACCATCGACATTGATGACATATAGCTGGGAGTTACCGTTCTTGGTCAGCACCACGGCCAGTCGGGTGCCATCGGGCGACCAGGCGGGGGCGGAATTCGAGCCCTTGAAGTTGGCCGCGACATGGCGACGCCCGGTGGCCAGGTCGTGCACATAGACAACCGGCTTCTTGGCCTCGAAGGAGACATAGGCCAGCCTGCTGCCATCCGGTGACCAGGCCGGCGAAATGATTGGTTCGCGCGAAGCCAGGGCGACCTGCGGGTTATTACCGTCGGCATCGGCAATTTGCAGTTCGTAACGGCCGGTACTCTTCATCACGTAAGCAATCCGTGTCGAAAAGATGCCGCGCTCACCGGTAATCTTCTCGTAGATGATGTCGGCGACACGGTGTGCCGTGGTGCGGATCTGGCTGGCGTTGTGCGCCAGACCCTGCCCGGCGATGGCCACCTGCTTCTGGGTGTCGTGGAGGCGGAAGCGCGTTTCGTAACGACCATCGGGCATGAGATTGACGCTGCCGGCCGCCAGGGCATCGGCACCGCGGGCCTTCCAGTCGGCATAGTTGGGGACGGTGGTTTCATTCAGCAGCGCGCCGGCGGTATCGACTATTTGAAACAGGCCACTGCGTTCGAGATCGGAGCGCACCACGGAAGTCAGCGCTTGCGCGACAACGCGCTCGCCAGCGAAATCGGCGACTGCCAGCGGGAAGCGCTGGGCGCCGGCGCCGGTAATCTCGATGGAAAGCTGCGCCTGCGCAAGCAGCGCAAAGCAGCCGAGCAATCCACCAGCCAGCCATCGGAGAATGAGTGTTTTCATGGGGTGTAATTATAACTCCTGCATTGCGGCGTACTTAAGCCCGGCAAGGGCGAACAGAATGAAGAGTCGCATCAGTTGTCCTGGGGCCGGAACTTGAGTTCCAGGGTGCGGCTGAACAGTTCAGTCTTCGCCGGTTTGGGGAGCGGACTGGACTTGCGGATCGCCCGTTCCGTGGCGGCATCATAGGCGGGATGTCCGGAAGTTTTTACCAGGCGGACATTCAGGACTTCGCCGGAGGGCAATTGAGTGACTTCGAAGATGGCCTCTGGATTGCCGCGGATATCGGGTGGCATGACAAGGTTGCCGCGCACCTTGCCGCTGATGGCGGCAATGTATTTGCTCATATCACTGGCCTGGGCGGCACTTGCCTGCTGCGCTTTCATGTTTTCATGTTCCTGGGTCGCCGCTTTCACCGCCTTGAGTTTTTCAAGCTGGTCGGCTTCACGCTTGAGCTGTTCCTGAAAGGGATCCGGCTCCGGTTTGGGCGGAACCGGCTTGGGTTCCGGTTTTGGTTCCGGCTTGGGTTTGGGCTTTTCCTTTTGCGCAATTTCAGGCTTGGGCGGCGGCTTGGGGGGCGGCTCCGGTTTGGGCTCGGGTTTTGGTTCCGGCCTGGGTTCAGGCACCGGAGCAGAAGTCGGCGCTGGCGGGACGGCGCTCACCAGTTCGACTTGAACCACATCCGGTGGGTCGGTGCGCCAACTGATGCCGTAGATCAGGAAAATGACCAGCAGGACATGCATCAGCACCGCCAACACAAAAGAAATGCGCTTGCCGGGCGGCTTGCGGGGAGCTGCCGGAGCTTCGGTCATCTATTTTTATGTAACACCAGCAGGCCGATCTTGGTGACCTGGGCGCGCTGCAATTCATCCATCACGTTCAATACGGCCTCATATTTAACATTCTTGTCGCCGGCAATCAGCACCGGTTGATCCGGATTGTTGGCCTGAAGTTCCTTGAGCCTTGCCGCCAATTCAAGCCGGCCGATCGTGACCTCGGCGCCACCCAGCGCGCGATCGCGCAGCGACATGCTCTGGTCGGCCCGGACAATGATCTCCAGGGGTTCGGCCGGCGGCTGGGCCGCCTTGCCGACGCTGGGCAGTTCAATGCTGGCAGTCTGGATCGCCGGTGCAGTGGCCATGAAGATGACCAGCAGCACCAACATCACATCGATGTAGGGGACGACGTTGATTTCGTGTTTGAGTCTTCTCGAGCGCACGGCGTTATTTCAACTGTCTTTGCAAAATGTTGGAAAACTCTTCCATGAAGCTTTCGAGGCGTACCGAAACCCGGTCTACATCATGGGCGAAGCGGTTGTAGGCCACTACGGCCGGGATCGCCGCGAACAGGCCGATGGCGGTCGCCACCAGGGCCTCGGCGATGCCCGGCGCGACAGCCGAGAGGGTGGCCGTGGTCATGTTGGCGAGGCCGCGGAAGGAGTTCATGATGCCCCAGACCGTGCCGAACAGGCCGACATAGGGTGACACCGAGCCAACCGAAGCGAGGAAGGCGAGATGCGCATCGAGATCGTCGAGTTCGCGCTGATAGGTGGCGCGCATGGCACGGCGGACACCGTCAATGGCCGAAGCCGAGTCGCGCGATGACTGGCTGCGCATCTTTGTGAACTCGCGAAAGCCGGCTTCGAAAATGCGCTCGAGCGGACCGCTGTGATGGCGGTCGTTCAAGGCGCTCTGGTAGAGGACATTCAGGTCGCCGCCGCTCCAGAAGTCGCGTTCGAACTGGTCGGTTTTCTTGCGCGCATCGCGAATCTGGAACCACTTGCGGAAGATCCAGTACCACGACATGACAGAAACATAAACAAGCAGCGCCATCACCAGCTTGACGAGCAGGCTGGCCTGGGCAATGAGATCGATGATGGCAATATCCGTGGCGACGTTCATCTTGGCTGGGCGAGTTTTTGGTGGAGTGACTGCGGCATGGCCGTGGCCTTGCCGCGTGCGAGGTCGAGACAGGCGACACGCACCGTGGCGGTCAACAGTGTTTCATCCGCGCGGCGGATCGACTGGGCGAATATTACCTGAGCGCGGCCAAGCGACTCGACCGTGGTGGCGACTGCAAGCAGGTCATCGAGCCTGGCCGGCTTCAGATACTCGACCGCGAGCGAGCGTACCGCGAAGGCCAGGCCGGCTTCCCCGGCCAACTGGCGCTGTTCGAAGCCGAGTTCGCGCAGCAGTTCGGTGCGGGCGCGTTCGAGATATTTCAGGTAGTTGGCGTAATAGACCACGCCGCCGGCGTCGGTGTCCTCGTAATAGACGCGCACCGTGAGGGCAGTATTCATTGACCTTGCCACAATTCCCGATTCGCGCCACCGGGAGCGCCGGGGAAGTCGAGCCCGAAATGCCGCCAGATGCTCGGTGTCGCCACGCGGCCGCGCGGCGTGCGCTGCAGGTAGCCCTGCTGGATCAGATAGGGTTCGAGCACATCCTCGATGGTGTCGCGCGCCTCGCCGATGGCCGCCGCGAGGTTGTCGATGCCGACCGGGCCGCCGCCGAACTTTTCGAGCATGGCGCCGAGCAGTTTACGGTCCATGACGTCGAGGCCGAGTGCATCGACGTCGAGCATCAGCAGGGCGGCGTCGGCGATTTCGCGGGTGATGCTGCCATCATGCTTGATCTCGGCATAGTCGCGCACGCGGCGCAGCAGGCGGTTGGCGATGCGCGGCGTGCCGCGGCTGCGCCGGGCGATTTCGATGGAGCCCGCGTCGGCAATGACGCATTTGAGCAGTTGCGCCGAGCGGCGCACGATCAGGCCGAGTTCCTCCGGGGTGTAGAACTCCAGTCGGGCGACGATGCCGAATCTGTCCCGCAGCGGGTTGGTGAGCATGCCGGCGCGCGTGGTGGCGCCGACCAGCGTGAATGGCGGCAGGTCGAGCTTGACCGAGCGCGCCGCCGGACCCTCGCCGATCATGATGTCGATCTGGAAGTCTTCGAGCGCGGGGTAGAGGATTTCCTCGACGACGGGCGAGAGGCGGTGAATCTCGTCGATGAACAGCACATCGTTCGGTTCGAGATTGGTGAGGATCGCGGCGAGGTCGCCGGCGCGCTCCAGCACCGGACCGGAGGTCGAGCGCAGGTTGACGCCCATCTCGTGGGCAATGATGTGGGCGAGCGTGGTTTTGCCGAGTCCCGGCGGGCCAAACAGCAGCACATGGTCGAGCGCTTCCCGCCGCCGCCGCGCGGCCCCGATGAAAATCTCGAACTGGCCGCGAATCTTTTGCTGGCCAACGTAGTCGGCCAGCCGCTTCGGACGCAGGGCGCGTTCCAGCACGTCCTCTAGCGGCGAGGAACTGTCGGCCGCGATCAGGCGGTCGGGCGGGCTGGCGAGCGAATCGATTTCGATCATGCGGAGTCGCCAGAATCGGACGGTGCCGCCGACCAGGCGGCGACGAGGGTGAGCGCCAGGGCCAGGATGACCGGGCCAAGGAAGATGCCGACGAAGCCAAAGGCGAGGATGCCGCCAAAGACGCCGAGTGCAATCAGCAAAATCGGCAGGCTGGAAGTGCGGCTGATGAGGATCGGCTTGATGAGGTTGTCGACGCTGCTGATGACGGCAAGGCCCCAGATCACCATGAAAATCGCCATGCCCGTTTCGCCCTGGTCGTACAGCCACCAGGCGGCGCCGCCCCAGATCAGTGGCGGGCCGATCGGTATCATCGAGAGGAAAAACACGGCACTGCTCAGTAACAGGGGCGCCGGCACCCCGGCGATGAGAAAGCCGATGAGCGCGACCAGCGCCTGTGTCGCCGCGGTGCCGACGATGCCGATCATCACGCCCATGATGGTGGCGCCCGCCAGCTTCAGCATGCGCTGGCCGAGATCGGCGCCAATCTTTTCGGACAGCTGGACGAGGCGTCCGGCGATGGCGCGACCGTCGCGATAAAAGAAGAAGGAGATGAACACCACCAGTGTCAGTTCGAGCAGACCCTGGCCGATCAGGCGGACGGCGGCCAGCAGGAGATGGCGCGCCGGTTCGAACAGTTGCTGGCCGAGGCGCGCCAGGTCGGACTGGTTGGCGGCCAGATTGCGCCAGTAGGCGTCGAAGTGGTCGCCGACCAGCGGCGTCGCCGCCAGCCAGGCGGGCGGCGACCAGTCGCCGGCGGCGAACCAGTTGCGCAGGAGCGCCAGTAACTGGGTCACGCCATCGGCAAGCGTGGCGGCAAGGTAGGACATCGGCAGTAGCACGGCAGTCGCCAGGATCAGCGTGGTCAGCAAGGCAGCAAGGGTGGTGCGGCCCTTGACGCGCGTCTCGACCCAGGTAAACAGCGGCCAGGTGGTGAGGCAGAGAATCGCGGCGAACATCAGCGCCGCCAGAAACGGCGCCAGCACCCAGAAGGCGCCGATGATGATCAGCGCCACGAGGGCGATGCGGAAATAGGCGCGGGCTGGTTCGTTCATTGGTGCGATCGGGATGGTTGCGGCATTCTACCCGCGCTCACCCGCTTCTCCCGCCGGCCGGGCGCGCCGGATGTGCAGGGTCTTGTCCACCGTGGCGACCACGCTGCCGTCCGCGGCGACGATATCCACTGGCCAGGTCGGTTCGTATTTTTCGCCGTCGGCCGTGGCCGCCAGCACTGCGTCAATGCGTGCCGCGTCGAGGACGAAACGCGCAAAGACGTTGCCGCGGCCCGGCGCGAGGTAGCGGATCGTTGCCGCCTTGTCCCAGACGCGGTAGCCGCGCGGCAGGTTGTGCAGCAGCATTAGCGCATAGAAGGGATCGGTCAGCGAGAACAGCGAGCCGCCGTACTGTGTGCCGAAGTAGTTGCGGTTGAGCAGGCCGAGCCGCAGGCGCACCGTGACGCGCCGGTAGTCCGGCGCGATCTCCAGCACGTGGATGCCGGCGCCGACAAAGGGCGGCCACAGGTTCATGCCCAGCCGCAGGAAGCCGGCCGACAGCCGCAGGCGGCTGAGAAAGCCCTGGGACACAGGATCAGCCCTTCGCCAGCGATTTCAGCGCCTGGCGAATGCCGTCGGAAACGCCGACCCCGGCCGGCAGGGATTTCGTCGCGGCCAGCGCTTCGCGTTCGCTGTAACCGAGCGCCAGCAGGGCGTTGAGGATGTCGCTCATGGCGTCGTGACTGGCGTTTGCCGCCGTCCCGCCAGCGCCGACTTTTGCGGCGCTGCTGCCGCCAACCGGCAGCTTGCCCTTGAGTTCGAGCAGCAGTCGCTCGGCGGTTTTCTTGCCGATGCCGGGAATTTTCACCAGTCGCGCGGTTTCCTGCAGCAGGACGGCCTGGGCGAGTTCGCTTACCGACAAGCCGGACAGCACCGCCAACGCCATACGCGCGCCGATGCCGGAGATTTTCAGCAGCTGGCGGAACAGCGTGCGTTCCTCGTGGGTGAGGAAACCGAAGAGCAGATGGGCATCCTCGCGCACCACCAGATGGGTGACGAGCGCCACGGACTCACCGGTCGCCGGCAGGTTGTAGAACGTGCTCATCGGCACGTCGATCTCGTAGCCGACGCCGCCGACATCGACGAGGATCTGCGGCGGGTTTTTTTCCAGCAGCTTGCCGGCGATTCTGCCAATCATGATTCAGATTTCCTTATACGAGACGGCCGTTTCTAACACGAAAGCCGCTGGTCGAGAGTGCGCCCAAACCTTGCCCGCCGTGGGCATGGCAGATCGCACAGGCCAGCGCGTCGGCGGCATCGGTCGAGGGTGCGCCGGACAATTGCAGCAGGCGCGTCACCATGTGGCCGACCTGTTCCTTGGCCGCCTTGCCGCGTCCGACCACCGCCTGCTTGACCTGCAGGGCGGTGTATTCGGCCACCGGCAGGCCGGCCAGCACCAGCGCGGCAATCGCCGCGCCGCGCGCCTGCCCGAGCAGCAGGGTGGATTGCGGATTGACGTTGACGAACACCTTTTCGACGGCGGCTTCATCGGGTCGATGGGCGGCGATCACCTCGCCGATGCCGTCCAGCAGGGTCTTCAGGCGTAGCGGCAGGCTGTCCTGGGGGTTGCTCTTGATGCAGCCGCTCGTCACATAGGCGAGCTTCTGGCCGGTCATTTCGATGACGCCAAAACCGGTAATTCGCAGACCGGGGTCGATGCCGAGGATGCGCACAATTTTCATCGACGTGAAAGATACACGCCCCATACCGCGAGCGCCATGCCGAACAGGGCAACGCCGCCCAGGGTTTCATCGAAGATCAGCCAGGCCAGCAATGCCGTGGTCGGTGGCGTCAGGTAGAACAGGCTGGCGACATTGACGGCATTGCCGTGGCGGATCAGCCAGTTGAGCAGGGAAATGGCGCCGACCGAGAGCACCAGCACCAGCCAGCCGAGCGCGAAGACGAATTCGCCGGTCCAGTCGATGCGGATGCCGTCCTGCAGGGCGACGATTGCCCCGGTGACGAGTGCGGTCGGGATGAACTGTGCTGCCGCGCCGCTGCGCCAGTCGAAGCTGGGACAGAAGCGTTTCTGGTAGAGCGTGCCGAGGGTGATGCCCAGTAGTGCGGCCACTGCCGGCCACAGTGCGTCGAGCGCAAACCCGCTGCCCAGTTTGCCCGAGACGACCAGCGCGACGCCGACAAAGCCGAGCGCCAGGCCAACCCACTGGCGTGACCGGATCGCTTCGCCGAGCAGCCAGCCGGCGAGCGTGGCGGTCAGCAGTGGTTGCAGGCCGACTACCAGGCTGGCGACGCCCGCCGGCAAGCCCTTGCCGATGGCGACAAAGACGCCGCCCAGATACAGCCCATGCACCAGCAGGCCGCTGACGCCGATGTGAAACCAGACCCGGCCATCACGCGGCCAGGGGGCGCGCCAGAGCAGCGCGATGCTGGCCATCAGGCCGATGACCAGCAGATAACGGACGAACAAGAAGGAGAGCGGTGCCGCGTGCGGCAGGCCGAGCTTGGCGCCGATGAAACCGGTGCTCCACAGCAGGACAAAGAGAAAGGGGGCAATCCTGGCCAGCATAAGAAAGTCGGCGTGACCGAAGGGAATCCCCTTTTCGGGACTGGCGGGATGAAATGCCCCGAATGGGGTACGGCGCTGCTTACTCGTCCAGCACCGCGGTGGTGTAGACCGCCTGCACGTCGTCGAGTCCATCGATGGCGTCGAGCAGTTTCTGCATCTTCAGCGCATCCTCGCCGGCGAACTCGGTTTCGTTGAGCGGCTTCATCGTCACTTCGGCGTACTCGGGCGCGAAGCCGGCGCCTTCGAGCGCCTCCTTGACGGCGAGAAAGTCGTTGGGCGCGGTGATCACCTCGATCGAACCATCCTCGTTGGCCGCCACATCGTCGGCGCCCGCTTCGATGGCGGCGTCCATCAGTTGCGCCTCGTTCGTGCCCGGCGCGAAGATCAGTTGGCCGCAGTGCTTGAACATGAAGGCGACGCTGCCGTCGGTACCCATGTTGCCGCCATATTTATTGAAGGCGTGGCGCACTTCGGCGACGGTGCGCACACGATTGTCAGTGAGGCAATCGACCATCACGGCGGCGCCATTGATGCCATAGCCTTCGTAGCGAATTTCTTCGTAACTCACGCCCTCAAGTTCGCCGGTGCCCTTCTTGATGGCGTTCTCGATCTTGTCCTTGGGCATGTTGACGGCCTTGGCCTTGTCGACCGCCATGCGCAATCGTGGATTAAAGCTCGAGTCACCCCCGCCCATCTTGGCGGCGACGGTGATTTCCTTGGCGATGCGCGAAAACGCGGCACCGCGCTTCTCGTCCTGACGGCCCTTGCGATGCTGGATGTTGGCCCACTTGGAATGACCTGCCATGAAAACTGCTCCGAAATTTTAGGTGGGCCATTTTACGTCACCCGACAGTGGTCGGAACCCCTCTCCACTGCAGTTCCGGCGCCGGGCTGCCCCAAGCCGGAAGGCACGCGGCGCCAGCCGCAATCCGCGCGTTAGCTTCCACGCAGCCGCCGGTGATAAACGAGCGCAGCGAACAGCAGCCATCCCCCTTACTCGTGAAGGGGGGCCGGGGGGGATGGGGGCCTGATTTCCACGATCTCGGTCACCGACAGGGTGGCGATGTCATGCAGTTTTTCCATGCGCGCGCCCTCTTGCTCGAGCAGCGACGACATCTGGGAAAAGCTGGAAGAAACAAACACTTCCCGGCCTTCGGGGGCGCGGCGACGGACGCCATAGACGACGCGGTTGCGCTCGTCCGGCGGCAACCGGCTGATCAGGCTCTTGGTGACCCAGATGCTGCCATGGCGGGCGAAATCTGAAATCCGCGCTGCCTGGTTGATGGTATCGCCGAGCACGACGAATTCCACACTGGTCGGCGACTGATAGGTGCCCAGCCATTCCTGGCCTTCGGTAATGCCGGTGTTGAGAAACAGTTCGTTGAACCATTGCTTGCGCAACTGCCAGGCCTTCGACAGGCGCTGGATTTCCTTGCGGATGTCCTGGGCGCAGGCCAGCGAGTTGGCCAGATAGTCGCTGTCCGGCTGCGGGAAGAAGTAATACACCAGACCGTCGCCGACATGCTTGCCGCAGGTGCCGTGGTGTTTGCGGAAAATCGGTGCCAGGACCTTCCAGATTTCGTTGATCAGCTCGAAATATTCCGCCGGCGGCAGCTCCGAGCAGATCTTTGCCGACCCCTGCAGGTCGGATACCAGCACAGCCAGTTGCGTCAGCACCGGCAAACGCTTGCGCAGCAGGCCGCGGATGATCTCGTCGCGGCGCGCCAGCAGGTCGAGCATTTCGTTGGCGTACTCGGCCTCGGGAATCAGGGCGATGAAGATGCCTTCGCGGAAAAAAGTCGCGTAGGCGGTATGAAATTGTTCGGCTTCCCTGGTGGTCGGGTTGCCGGGCAGGATCACGGTTGACTGAACGACCGGACGTGCCGGTTCGGCGACCGTCTCGATGTAGGCGGCTTGCAGCCGCGCATAGGTGACCGGGTCAAGCCCATGGCACAGATTGCCGAAACTGTCCGGGCTCAGGCGCGACTTGGCCAGCCCGACGTGGAAGTTCAGCAGGCTGCCCCACTCGTTGCGCCCCACCGGCAGCAGGCGGAACAGGTTGCGGGCGTCGCTGGTCTGCGGCAGGTCCGGCCGCCCGCCAAAAAAGCGTTGCTGCGCGTGTTCGTTGATCCATACCAGCTCGAAGTTCTGGTTGATCATGTAGGCCGGGTATTCGATGTTGTCCAGCGTCAGGTGCAGCGTGGGCGCCTTGGCCGCAAGTGCAATGGGCGCGGCAGCCGGCTTGGGCGGCGGCGCGGCCATAGTCGGACCCGCGTCGCCGCTCAGGCGGTCGATGATCTGGGCCATGCTGAGCCCCTTTTGCTTGAGTCGCCGCACCTCGTCGATCTGGGGCGACATGCTTTCCGGAGTGGGTTTCATGATGCGGATAAACGAGTCATGGCGATGGAGTCCCGTCAAGTCAAACACGCGTTCTCGGTCAGGTTGCGGAGCCATGCTACTTTGAATAGCGGGGTTAAATGAAGTCTTTTTTGAGATTACCGTCGCAAGCCGTTGTTTTAACGCAAATGAACGTTCTGGATTCCTGCCGTGGCGCGCTTGCGTTATGCTTTGCGTTGTTACCGACCCAACCCAGCTAATCATGAACCCTCCGCTCCTCATTGCCAAGCACGGCGTCAGCGAACTGCTGCTGCTGCCCGCCCTCGCCAACCGTCACGGCCTGATCACCGGCGCCACCGGCACCGGCAAGACCGTCACCCTGCAGCGCCTGACCGAGCAATTCTCGGCCATCGGCGTGCCGGTGTTCCTCGCCGACGTGAAGGGCGACCTCTCCGGCCTCGGCGCGGCGGGCGTGGCGTCGGACAAGCTGCAAAAGCGGCTGGACAGCCTCGGTATCACCGACTGGCAGCCGCGCGCCAACCCGGTGGTGTTCTGGGATGTGCTGGGTGCGTCCGGGCATCCGGTGCGGGCGACGGTTTCCGACATGGGGCCGCTGCTGCTGGCGCGCCTGCTGGGACTCAACGAGACGCAGGAAGGCGTGCTGCAGATCGTCTTCCGCGTTGCCGACGATGGCGGCCTGCTGCTGCTCGATCTCAAGGACCTGCGGACGATGGTGCAGCATGTCGGCGAGAATGCCGCCGACTTCAAGACACAATATGGCAATGTTTCGGCGGCCTCGATCGGCGCGATCCAGCGCGGCCTGCTGACGCTTGAGGAGCAGGGTGGCGACCGCTTCTTCGGCGAACCGATGCTCGACATCGCCGATCTGATGCAGACGCAGGACGGTCGCGGCGTGGTGAATATCTTGGCCGCCGACCAGTTGATGAATTCGCCCAAGCTCTACGCCACCTTCCTGCTCTGGCTGCTGGCCGAACTCTTCGAGCAGCTGCCCGAGGCCGGGGATCTCGAAAAGCCCAAGCTGGTGTTTTTCTTCGACGAGGCGCATCTGTTGTTCGACGATGCGCCGCCCGCGCTCATCGACAAGGTGGAGCAGGTGGTGCGGCTGATTCGGTCGAAAGGCATTGGCATTTATTTTGTCACGCAGAATCCGCTCGACGTGCCGGACAAGGTGCTCGGTCAGTTGGGCAACCGCGTGCAGCACGCGCTGCGCGCCTTCACGCCGCGCGACCAGAAGGCGGTCAAGGCGGCGGCCGAGACGATGCGCGCCAATCCGGCCTTCGACGCCACGACCGCGATCACCGAACTGGGCGTCGGCGAGGCGCTGGTGTCCTTTCTTGACGAGAAGGGCAGGCCGCACGTCGTCGAGCGCGCCTTTGTGCTGCCGCCGGGCTCGCGCCTGGGCCCGCTCACGGCCGCTGAACGGCAGGCGGCGATTCAGTCCTCCCTGCTGTTCGGCCACTACGAGAAAACGGTGGACCGCGAATCGGCCCATGAAATACTGACCGCGCGTGCCGCGGTCGAACCACGGAAAGTCGGCGTGACCGAAGGAAATCCCCTTTTTGGGACTGGCGGGACGGCGCCCGCGGGCGGCAGTGCCGTCAGCGACCTCCTGTTCGGCCGCACCGGCCCGCGCGGCGGGCAGACCGACGGCCTGGCGCAGACGATGGCCAAGACGGTGGTGCGCAGCATCGGTTCGCAGGTCGGGCGGGCGCTCATTCGCGGCGTGCTGGGTTCGCTGCTTGGCGGTCGACGTTGACCCTGGGCGGCAGTCATCGCGCGGGGATTGCGCTGGCAATCCTCGCGGCCTTCGGCTTCTCGTTCAAGGCGATCCTGGTCAAGCTCGCCTATCCCCATGGCGTCGATGCCATCACGCTGCTGGCCCTGCGCATGAGTTTCGCCTTGCCGATCTTTCTCTGGGTGGGGCTCACCGCTTCGCGCGGTGCGCCGGTGCTGTCCGGGCGCGACTGGTTGGGCATCGTTTTCATGGGCTTGACCGGTTACTACGGCGCCAGCATCCTCGATTTTCTCGGCCTGCAATACATTTCCGCCGGTCTGGAACGGCTGATCCTGTTCACCTATCCGACGCTGACCCTGATCTTCGGCATGGCGCTGACCAGGCGCGCGCCCAGCGGCCGCGAGCTGGGGGCGCTGGGGCTGTGCTACGCCGGCATCGGCGCGGCCTTCTGGCACGATCTCAAGTTCGCGGAGGATGCGGCGACGATCTGGCTGGGGAGCGGGCTGGTGTTCGGCTCGGCGGTTTGTTACGCGATCTACCTCACCGGCAGCGCGGGACTGATCGCCCGGATGGGCACGGCACGCTTCGCCGCGCTGGCGACGCTGGCCTCGACCGTCGCCGTGTTCGGCCATTTCTTCGCCGTCCAGCCGGACCCGCTCGGGGCGCTGAACCAGCCCTGGCCGGTGTATGGTTACGCGCTGGCGATGGGCGTGTTTTCCACGGCATTGCCGGTCTTCGCCCAGGCGGCGGCCATCCGGCAACTGGGCAGTGCGCGCGTGGCGCTGGTTTCCATGCTCGGCCCGCTCGCCACCATCGGCCTGGCCGCCTGGCTCCTCGGCGAACCGCTCTCGCTCGCGCAACTGCTCGGCGCCGCGCTGGTGGTCGCCGGCGTGGCGTTGGTCAGCCGGCGGAGTTGACCGTGTGCAACAGCCGGGTGCGGGCGCGATACGGTTGAGGTTGCCAGCTATTCCCTGTCATGCCATCATGCCCGGCTCAAAAACAGCAATAACGAGCAAATGCTCCCACGCGCGTCCCGGTTAGCCAGCCTGTGTTGCATCCTCGCCGCAAGCGGCGGCGTGCTGGCGGCCGAATTTTCCGAGCAGGACTACTACAGCGAGCTGCCCGTGGTGCTGACGGTGAGCCGACTCGCCCAGCCGCTCAGCGAGACACCGGGGGCGGTGACGATCATCGACAGGGAGATCATCCGGCGTTCCGGAGCCCGCGAACTGGTCGATGTGCTGCGGCTGGTGCCGGGTTACATGGTTTCGGGTTACAACGGCGCCAATCCCACCGCGGCCTACCACGCGCCACTTGACGAATACGGCTTGCGCAATCTGGTGTTGATCGACGGCCGCTCGGTATATTCTTCTTATTATCTGGGCTCCACCCACCGCGGCATGATGGGTGTGCTGCTCGAAGACATCGAGCGCATCGAAGTGCTGCGCGGCTCCAATTCGGCAGCCTATGGCGCCAATGCCATGTTCGGCGTCATCAACATCATCACCCGCCACACGGCGGATACGCACGGTGCGGAGGTTTCCGTCAGCGGTGGTCAAGGCGGCATCAAGGACAACATGGCGCGGATCGGCTGGGGCGGGGAGATGGCAAGTTTTCGGCTATCAACCGGGCGGCGTGGCGACAGCGGCTACGCCAATGTCTACGACGATAAGATTGTCAGCCAACTGCATTTCCGTGGCGATCTGCGGCCGGCCGCAAATCAAGAGTTGATGATAACTGCCGGCGTGGCGCAACTGGCTGGAGGGGAAGGCTTTGCGCGTAATGTAGGCAACCCCGAACGCACCCTGGAATGGCGGAATGTCTATCTGCAGGGGCAGTGGAAGCAAATGCTATCGGGATCGGACGAGATCAAGTTGACGGCAAGTTTCGACGAAGAAACATTGTGGGATGCTTTTGCCCACGCGGCCGACCCCAGCGTGGTGGTCAGTTCCAGCGGGCGCGGACGTCGGCTAAATCTCGAGTTGCAGCATCAGATGAGCATCTCCGCGGAACTGCGCGCTGTCTGGGGCGCGGGCTACAAGTATGAAGACGCGGTTTCGGCGGCGCTGTACGCGACTCAGGAGGCGGTTTCCATTCAGGAGACGCGACTGTTCGGCAATCTCGAATGGCGACCGCATCCGCAATGGCTGATCAATGCGGGTGGCTTTGCGGGGTTCCATGACAGGACAGGTGAATATTTTGCGCCGCGCCTGATGGCGAACCTGCATGTCTTGCCGGACCATACCCTGCGCGCGGGGGTGACCGAATCAACGCGGATGCCGACCTTGTTTGAACTGTCCGGAGACGCCAGGGTTTACCCGAAAAATTTGCTTAATACCCCTCTGCCGATACCGCTACCCGCGCGACCCACGCTGGTCGACTACGCGCCTTACTTCTCTGCAATGGGTCAGCCGATACGTCTTTATGCCTCCTCGGGCGCGGTAAGGCCTGAAAATCTTTTCTCACAGGAAATTGGTTACTTCGGGAATTTCCGTGAGTGGCGCATGACGCTCGATGTGCGTGCGTACATCGAGCGCATGAGGGATGTTATTTCGAAAGGCGAGAGAGTAATTCCCGGTTACCTCTCCGGAGTTGTACCTGCTGGAACTATAACTACGATAGGCCCCCTGCCCTTTAATCTTCCTGTCAATATACCCTTGGGCGTTATCGATTTCGTCAACGTTCCGGGCTTCGAGACTCGGGGTCTCGAATATCAGTTACGCTGGAAACCGTTTGAAACAACCGAGATCTGGGTCAATCAGACCTTCGCAAGTACGTTCTGGGAGCTTAATGCCGACAAGCCGCTACCCCCCACCCATGCCACCACGATCGCTTGGTTCCAGAAGCTCCCCTACGACCTCGACCTCAGCGTGATCCATCACACGATGGGAGCTATGACATGGGATAAGAAGTCGGACGAGTTGCCTAGCCGGCGGCGAATCGATGTCAGGCTCGCCAAGCCGTTCCGCATCGGCAGCACGCGCGCCGAAGCCGCGCTCGTGGTGCAGGCTGCAAATGGTAGCCAGCCGGAATACCAGACGGGATCGAACCTTACTTTCGACCGCCGCGCCTACGGCACCCTGCGCCTCACGTTCTGACGATGGCCCGTTTTCTCCCCCATCTCGCCATCGCCTGCCTGCTGATTATGACTTTGGTATTACCGGCGGCGGCTTCCCAGCGGGTCTGGGTGGTGGTGGCGGAGGCGGGCGGCGTGCAGGCCGAAACGGCTGCCGTGCTGCAGGGCGGTCTGGACGGTTTGGCGCTGCAGGTCGCCCGGCGGCAACTCCCGCTGCAAGACAGCGAGGAGCCCCCCGCGCTGATTGTCACGGTTGGCGCGGCGGCATTCGAAGAGACGCTCGGCTGGCTGGCCGGCAGGCCGGGCGGGTGGGCGCGCGTGCCGGTGCTGGCAACCCTGCTGCCGCGGGCCGCCTATGACGTCCAGGTGACGCGGCATGCGCCGGGGATTGCCGGCCAGCGGGCGCTGTCCGCCGCCGTGCTCGACCAGCCGCTGGCGCGGCAACTGGCCTTGCTGCAGCGCGCATTGCCCGACCGGCCGCGGGTGGGCGTGCTGGCCGGGCCGCAAACCCGGCCGCTGCTGCCCGCGCTGGAAAGGGCCGCGACGGCGCGGGGCTTCAGGCTGGTCGTGGCGCCCGTGCATGCGCCTGAAGATCTCTACCCGGCGCTCAGGGCGGTACTGGAAGACGCCGACGTGATCCTCGCCCTTTCCGATCCGACGGTCTATCACAGCGCCACGCTGCAAAATATCCTGCTCGCCACCTACCGCGCGCGGGTGCCGCTGGTGGCGTTCTCGCCCGCTTATGTCAAGGCCGGGGCGGTACTGGCGGTGTATTCGACACCGGCGCAGGTGGCGCGCCGCGCCGCCGAGATGGTGAAGAGTTGGCAGGCCGGCCGTGGTCTGCCGCCGCCACAAATGCCGCGCGAGTTCGCCGTTGCCGCCAACGCCAAGGTGGCCGCCTCGCTGGGCGTGGTGCTCGATGATGCCGCGCTGCTTGCCGAAGACCTGCGGCGGCAGGAGGGTCTGCAATGAAATGGCCGGTTGTCGGCTTTCGCGGCCGCCTGCTGCTGGGCGCGGTGCTGCCCGCGCTGATGATTGCATCATTGCTGATCACGGTGTTTCTCGAGCGTTATCAGGTCGACCTGGAGCGCCTGTTTCATGAGCGCGGCGAAACCATCGCACGCCAGATCGGCCCGGCCGCCGAATATGCCCTGTTCAGCGGAAGCCACGAGACCTTGCGCATGCTGGCCGAAGGGGCGCGCCAGGGGGATGTCTCGATCCTGTCGGTGAGTGTGCTGGATCGGGCTGGCCGGACCCTGGCGCGCTCGGGGCCGCCACCGCGGCAAGCTGTGCCGCTGAACGGCGTGCGGCAGGTGAACAGCAGCCAGTACCTGACGACCATGGCGGAACCGATCCGGCAAACGGCGCTGCATCTGGCGGGCGCCGCCGACGCATGGGAGGCGGATGCAACGGCGCCCCAGCCGGCGGTGGTCGGCTATGTCCTGGTC
This sequence comes from uncultured Methyloversatilis sp., assembly GCA_964580925.1. Lineage (GTDB taxonomy): Bacteria > Pseudomonadota > Gammaproteobacteria > Burkholderiales > Rhodocyclaceae > Sulfuricystis. Next base: position 2,777 of record CAZOMI010000034.1, on the reverse strand, counting down.
GAAATCTCCCGCGCCGAGCTGGCCGCGCATCAACGCGAGATGGTGGAGATTGCGCTGATGATTTTGATGGGCGGTTTTTTGCTGGCGACCTGGGTGTCGATCAGGATCGCCGCCGGGGTGACCCGGCCGATTGCCCGGATCAATGAAGTCGTGGCGAGCATCGGCCGTGGCGATCTGGAGGCCCGGGTGGCCCACGACCCCGCCGGGGTGCTGGCGCCACTGGAGACGGGGATCAATGGCATGGCCGAAAAAATCGCCGCCGCGCAGCACGATCTGCAAGACAAGATTGCCGCCGCCACCGCCGAGCTGCGCCAGCAAAAGGAGGCTGCCGAAGCCCTGGCGCGCGTCGATATGTTGACCGGACTAGCCAATCGCCGCGCTTTCGACGAGACTGCCCTGCATGAAATCCAGCGCGCCATCCGTTACGGCACGCCGCTCGCGCTGGTCATGGCCGACCTCGACTTTTTCAAGGCAATCAACGACAAGTATGGCCATCACGTCGGCGACCAGGTGCTGGTGGACTTTGCGCGCATGCTGAGCGCATCGGTGCGCGGCGTCGATCTGGCCGGACGCTGGGGCGGGGAGGAGTTCATCATCCTGATGCCGGGCGCGACACTTGACGAGGCGGTGCAGGCCGCCGAGCGGATGCGCCTGGCGGTGGCGGCCGCGCCGACGAAAATCGATGGCGCGTCCTGCGGTTATACCGCGAGCTTCGGTGTGGCAGAGTTTTCAGCGCAGGAGCCGACGCTGGATGCGCTGCTCGGCCGCGCCGACCGGGCGCTTTACCGGGCGAAGGACAAAGGCCGCAACCGGGTCGAGGTCGGCTGAGCGCCGTCACGCCAGCGCCGACTTTGGCCTGAAAATGCAGCGTTTGCGCCGGGCCGCCCCAAGCAAACGCGACACGCGGCGCCAGCCGCAAACCGCACCGCTGCCAAAAAAAGCACCCCGTGATATGCGAGCATAGCGAGCCGTTAAGAACCCCCCGCGAGGGGGGCGAAGGGGGGCGGGCGTTTTCATGGTGCCTCGCACCATGAAAGTTTACCTGGCCAAGTTTAGCCGCCGCACAATTTCCATCGACAGCGTCGCCTGATTCAACGTGTAAAAGTGCAGGCCGGGGGCGCCCAGGTCGAGCAGGCGCTGGCAGAGCTCGGTCACCACGTCGAGGCCGAAGGCGCGAATCGAGTCACTGTCGTCGCCGAAGCTCTCGAACTTTTTGCGCATCCAGCGCGGAATCTCCGCGCCGCTGCTGTCGGCGAAGCGCGCCAGTTTGCTGAAGCTGCCGATCGGCATGATGCCGGGCACGATGGGAATCGTGATGCCCAGTGCGCGCGCCGCGGCGACAAAGTGGGCGTAGGCGTCGGCGTTGTAGAAAAACTGCGTGATCGCGGAATTGGCGCCCGCGCCGACCTTGCGGCTGAAATTCAACAGATCCTCGCGCGGCGTTTTTGCCTGCGGGTGCCATTCGGGATAGGCGGCGACTTCGATGTGAAACGTGTCGCCGGTCTCGGCACGGATGAATTCGACCAGTTCGTTGGCGTAACGGAACTCGCCGGCATCGGCCATGCCCGAAGGCAGATCGCCGCGCAGCGCGACGAGGCGGCGGATGCCGTGGACGCGATAGCTGTCGAGAATCTCGCGGATGCCGGCGCGGGTCGAGCCGACGCACGACAGATGCGGGGCGGCGGCGTGACCTTCGGCGGCGATCTCCATGATGATGTCGAAGGTGCGCTCGCGCGTCGAACCGCCGGCCCCGTAAGTGACCGAAAAAAACGTCGGCTCGAGCGTCGCCAGCCGCGCGCGCACGGCGCGCAGCTTGGCGAGACCCTCGGCCGACTGGGGCGGGAAGAATTCGAAGGAGATCTCAGTATTCATGGCGGGCTTGGAGAATGTTCATGGTTGGTCTTTCTCGTCATCCGGGCGGATGTGCAGCACGGCATCGGGCGGCAGGAGTTGCGCCGGTTTCTGAATCGGCGCCGTACCACCAGAGCCGACTTTCCAGCGCGCCAGACCGGCCTTGATCAGCCGCTGCGCTTCCGCGCGCGATGTCGCCAGTCCCTGTTGCACCAGCAGCGCATCGGCGCGGCAGCCACGATGGATTTCCGCATGGCTGGCCGCACGCGCGCCCGCTTTGGGTTTCGGGCGCGCCTTGCGGGCATGAAAGGAATTCATGCTCATGGACTGACAGCCGGCTGGCGCGTTGGCAAAGACTCAGTAACGATAATGCTCGGCTTTGTACGGGCCTTCCTTCGGCACGCCGATATAGGCGGCCTGCTGGTCGGTCAGTTCGCTCAGTTGGGCATTCAGCTTGCGCAACTGCAGCCGCGCCACTTTCTCGTCCAGATGCTTGGGCAGCACATAGACGCCCACCGGGTAGTCGGCATTGCGCGTGAACAGCTCGATCTGGGCGATGGTCTGGTTGGCGAAGCTGGACGACATCACATAGCTCGGATGGCCGGTGGCGCAGCCGAGGTTCACCAGGCGGCCCTTGGCGAGCAGGATGATCCTCTTGCCGTCGGGGAAGATGATGTGATCGACCTGCGGCTTGATCTCTTCCCACTGATATTTCTCGACGGCGGCGACGTCGATTTCGTTGTCGAAGTGGCCGATGTTGCAGACGATGGCCTGATCCTTCATCTTCGCCATGTGGTCGTGGTTGATGACATGGTAATTGCCGGTGGCGGTGACGAAGATGTCGGCCTTGTCCGCCGCGTAGTCCATGGTGACGACGCGGTAGCCTTCCATCGCCGCCTGCAGCGCGCAGATCGGGTCGATCTCGG
>CAZOMI010000033.1:0-29795 GCA_964580925.1 uncultured Methyloversatilis sp. | reverse complement strand
GGCACCAGGAAGGCGACGTTGAGGATGTGGATCTGTTCCGGCAGGATATGGTTCTTGAAGCGATCCTTGAACACCATGATGGTGTCGTAGGCGAGCGAGCCGCAGATGAGCGTATGCATGGTTTTCGGTGGTCAGGGATAGAAGAGGTAGAGGCGATAGCCGACGGCGGGTATGTCGGCGCTGTCGAGCGGCAGCCGCACGGCGACGTCGCTGTTGGCGGCAAAGCCGGTTTCGGCTGCGCGGTCGGCGGGCAGGTATTCCGCAGGCGTCAGTACCTTGCGTAACAGGGCGCTGTCCCGGGTATCGGTCAGGGTCAGCTCGAGCAGCGGATATTCCTGACTGAACGGCGCGCGGTTTTTCAGGGTGGTGGTGAGCAGCAGGCGCCCGGCACCCGCCGGGGCAAGATCGGAGGTTTCGATGCTGATCAGTTCGGCCTTTTGCGGGCGCGGCAGCGTGCAACCGAGCTGCTCGCACGCCGCCAGCAGTGCAGGCCGCAGTTCCGGCGTCAGCACCGCCAGTTCGACACGAAAGATGTACAGCAACTGGCCGACGGCCAGCAGCAGCAGAAGGATTATCCCGATGCTCCACGGCCAGCGCCGTGGTCGTGGGGTTTCGATGAAGGGCCCCCAGGCTGCCGGTACGGGTGTAAATGTCGCTTTTGCCGGAGCCGGCTGATCGGTGGGCGGCGTGGATTCCGCCATCGCGCCGTCCTGCCAGCGCCGACTTTCGTCGTTCTCGCCCGTCGTTTCCTCTCGGGGAAGCGGAGCGATATTTTTCGCCGCAGTGTCAGCCGCAACGTCAGCGTGGTCTTGCGGAATTGCTTCCGTTGGTGCGTCAGCCTCTCCGGCGTGCGTTTCTGCGGCATCGCCACCCGGTTCGGCGGGGGGTGCGGTGCCTGTTTGTGCCGATTCCCGGGGAAGTTCGCTGGGTATCCAGACCGGCAGGACATCCGGCAAAGCCTCGGGTTCCGTTGTTGAAGCTGGCGACGACGGCAAGTGCGCCGGAAACTTCATCGGCACCAGTAATTCATCGGCCAGGCTGTCGATGGCATTGAATACGCCGCGGCAAGTCCCGCAACGGACCTGCCCATGGCGCACCTTCAATTGCTCGGGGGTGACGCGAAAGTCGGTTTCACAATGGGGGCAGCGGGTCAGCATTAACGTGAAACACACCATTTGACGCCGAGTAAATAATCGAGCGCAGCGAGCAAACCAGTCGCCTCCCCGCGAGGGGAGGTTGGGAGGGGCGGGCGTTTATTGCTTTTTACGTGTTTCATCATCAGCGGGTGGACTCCCGACCATGAAAGTTAGCGGAGTTTACTGCCTTCGAGCCGCACCCAGCCATCACGGGTGGCGCCGACCGTGAGCGGCAGGTAGGGCGCATAGGCGGCGATGACCTGTCCGGCCTGGCTTTCCAGCACACCCGACAGCGCCAGCTTGCCGCCGGGTTTGAGGCGTGCACTGAGCAAAGGTGCCAGCAGCATCAGCGGGTTGGTGAGGATATTGGCGACCACACGGTCAAAGGTTTCGCTGAGCGCAGCGCTGGAATGGGCGAGCCGCATGCTGACCTGATTGCGGGCAGCGTTGTCGGCGGCAGCGGTGATGGCGCTGGCGTCGATGTCGACACCCAGTACATCGGCCGCCCCCAATTTCAGCGCCGCAATGCCGAGGATGCCGGAGCCGCAGCCATAGTCGAGCAGCGTGCTGCCGGGCCGGATTTCCCGTTCCAGCCACTCCAGGCAGAGGCGCGTAGTGGGGTGGCTGCCGGTGCCGAAGGCCAGGCCTGGATCCAACTCCAGATTGATCGCAGTGGGGTCGGGGGCGGTGTGCCAGGAGGGCACGATCCATAGCCGGCCGGAGATACGGATCGGTTCGAATTGCGATTGTGTCAGTCGTACCCAGTCCTGTTCGGCCACCTCGGCAAAGCTGATCTCGGGCAGTTGCGCAATGCCGGCAGTGCGCACGGCAGCGGCAATGCCGGCGCGTAAATCGTCCCGGCTGGCGGGCGGATCGAACAACGCGACGACACGGCTGTCTTCCCACAGCGGTGTGGTGGGGGAGCCCGGCTCGCCGAACCGCGGTGTTTCAAGTGCGGTGCCGGCCTGGGCATCCTCGACGCTGACCGAGATCGCCCCGGCCGCCAGGAGCGCCTCCGAAAGCGCTTCGGCATGGGACGCATCGGCTTCGAGGGTGACTGATATCCACATCAAAAGGTCTCGCCCGCCCGCAACCGGGCTCTGCTCCCGTTTAGAGGGAGGCATGCTTTGCTGGGGTGGCCCGGCGAAAGCATGCGACTATTTCCGGTTGCTTTCCTCGCGCGCAGCGAGTTTTTCTTCCAGATAGTGGATGTTGGCGCCGCCCTTCATGAAGCGCTCGTCGAGCATCAGGTCCTGATGCAGGGGGATGTTGGTCTTGATGCCATCGACCATCATTTCCGACAGGGCAATGCGCATGCGGCGGATGGCCTGCTCGCGCGTGTCGCCATAGGCGATCAGCTTGCCGATCATCGAGTCGTAATGAGGGGGAACCGTATAACCCGAATAAACATGCGAATCGACCCGGATGCCAGGACCGCCAGGCGGATGCCAATTGGTGATTTTGCCAGGAGATGGCGTACCTTTGAAGGCATCTTCGGCGTTGATGCGGCATTCGATGGCGTGACCCTTGGACTCGATGTCGCGCTGGCGGACCCAGAGCTTTTCGCCGGCCGCCACGCGAATCTGCGCCTGCACGATGTCGATGCCGGACGTCAGCTCGGTCACCGGGTGCTCGACCTGGACGCGCGTGTTCATCTCGATGAAGTAGAACTCGCCCTTTTCATAGAGGAATTCGAAGGTGCCGACACCGCGATAGCCGATTTTCTTGCAGGCGTCGGCGCAGCGGTCGCCGATGCGCGTGATGAGTCGCCGATTGACCAGGGGTGCGGGCGCTTCCTCGATCACCTTCTGGTGGCGGCGTTGCATCGAGCAGTCGCGCTCCCCCAGCCAGACGGCATTCTTGAAGCTGTCGGCGAGTATCTGGATTTCGATATGGCGCGGGTCTTCCAGGTACTTCTCAATGTACACCATGGAATTGCCGAAAGCGGCCCCGGCCTCGCTGCGGGTCATGGTCACGGCATTGATCAATGCCGCTTCGGTATGTACCACACGCATACCGCGACCACCACCACCACCGGCGGCCTTGATGATTACAGGGTACCCAATACTTCGGGCAATTGTCACGATCTCCTTGGTATCTTCGGGTAACGCACCCTCGGACCCGGGTACACAGGGCACGCCGGCCGCCTTCATTGCACTCTTCGCGGAAACCTTGTCGCCCATCAGGCGGATCGTTTCCGGCCGTGGGCCGATGAAGACGAAACCGGATTTTTCGGTACGCTCGGCGAAATCGGCGTTTTCCGACAAAAAGCCGTAGCCCGGGTGGATCGCCTCGGCGTCGGTGACTTCGGCGGCAGAAATGATCGCCGGGATGTTGAGGTAGCTCAGTGCCGAGGGTGGCGGTCCGATGCAGACCGATTCGTCGGCAAGCCTGACATATTTGGCTTCGGCGTCGGCCACCGAATGGACGGCAACGGTACGGATGCCCAGTTCGCGGCAGGCGCGCAGAATCCTCAGGGCGATTTCTCCCCGATTGGCTATCAGGATCTTTTCAAACATTGCCATTAGACGATGATGAAGAGTGGTTGATCGAACTCGACGGCTTGGCCATTCTCGACCAGGATCGCCTTGATGACGCCATCGAAGTCGGCTTCGATCTCGTTCATGAGCTTCATGGCCTCGATGATGCAAAGGGTGTCGCCCTTCTTGACGGCCATGCCGACTTCGACCAGCGGTGCTGTGCCGGGACTGCCGGCACGATAGAAGGAGCCGACCATCGGTGATTTCATGACATGGCCTTCCGTTTCCGGGGGGACTGAAGGGGCGACGGTGGCTGCCGATGCTGCTCCTTGGGGGGGCTGCGCGGAGTTGTCGATCATGTGCGGCTGCATCCCCATTGGCATGCTGATCATGGTGGTGGTTGGTGCCGGGGCCGCATGCTTGGCGATGCGGATTTTTTCCTCCCCCTCGCTGATTTCCAGTTCCGAGATACCGGAGTTCTGAACCAGGTCGATCAGGGTTTTCAATTTTCTGAGATCCATTTGTCCTCCTGACCCGCGGATGGCGGGCGCATTGGTGATGCCTCAGTTAAGGGCGCTGGTGGCGCTACCAGGCGGTTGATGGTTATTGCTGAATGCGTGCCAGGGCAGCTTCGAGGGCCAGGGCGTAGCCCTGAGCACCGAGTCCGCAGATCACCCCGACGGCAATATCAGAGAAGTGGGAGTGATGCCGGAAAATTTCGCGCGCGTGGATGTTTGACAGATGCACTTCGACGAATGGTATGCGCACGGCGGACAAGGCATCGCGCAGCGCAACGCTGGTGTGGGTGTAGCCGCCCGGATTGATGATGATGAATTCGATGCCCTCGGCGCCGGCGGCCTGTACGCGGTCAATCAGGCCTCCCTCGCTGTTGCTCTGGAAGCTTTCGATCTGTACCCCGCTGGCACGGGCGCGCGCCTCCATCATGGTATGGATGTCGGCCAGCGTGGTGCGCCCGTAAACTTCAGGTTCGCGGGTGCCGAGCAGGTTCAGGTTGGGGCCGTGGAGGACAAGAATGCGTGCGTTACGGCCGGCGCCGCTGCCGGTGCTTCCGGCTTTCGCTGAGGATTTTTTGCTTTTTGGGTTCGACATGGCGTCAAGTTTGCCGCAAATAAGGACAAGTTGTCTAGAAGAAGGTATTTATGGCCAAGCGTCGAGCTTCAAGGAATTGCCAAACCCGCATCTTAACGTGAAACGTGGAACATTTTCGTGAAACACAATTCAACCACTGTCATTCCCGCGCAGGCGGGAAACCATAGTCCATCAGTCTGACCGCCACAGTATGGATTCCCGTCCCCGATAAAAGCATGCGGGGATGACGCGCGGGAATGACGGGTTTCATCATCAGGGGTGGCGCCTGTCGCAATGAACGTTAGCAAAACTACCCTGTTGCAGAGCACAAGGCTTCAACCGCCTCCACCCGTGCGCGCGTTCGGGTGCGGCCATCGTGGCTTTTCTGGGCAATCCGCTCATCCCGTTGGGGGAGGACAATCAGGTTCGCGGGCCTTTGCTCATCATCGATGACGAGTACCGCTTCAACGCGTTCGCTTCGGGGGTTGCCATGGTGGAAGGGGATGCCCCGGTCGAGCAGGAAAATTTCGAGCTCCTTGGCGCTGTCTGGAAAAAGCAGGATGTCGATGCGGGCATGGCGGCCTGCCGTGCCGTCGAGCACAGAGCCGGTGAGATAGGGCGAAAACGGCGCCAGGCGGTGCATCAAATCGATGGCGCCGCTCCGCAGGAAGGCGATGCGCTCGACTTGTTCATCCTCCTGGTAGATGGCCTGGTACTCGCGCACGGCCGCCTCGACATCGGCGTTGCCGGGCAGCGGGAAACTGTCCGCCAAGCCCAGTTGGCGAACCGCCTTGCGCTTGGCGAAGCCATAATCGAGGCCGTCCTCGGCGACCAGGCGCGCGGCGGCGTGGACGATCTCGGAACGCAAGGTGGGGGCGTTGGGGTGCGGAATGCGCGCGGGGCGATTGCGTCGGCTCATGACTTTCCCTCCCGTAGAATACTGGCCCATTCTATCCGCGCACCGTTTTTATTCATGCACATCCATATTCTCGGCATCTGTGGCACCTTCATGGGCGGCATTGCGTTGATTGCCAGCGCTGCCGGCCACCGCGTCACCGGCTGTGACGCCAACGTATATCCGCCGATGAGCAGTCAGCTGGAGGCCGAAGGCGTCGATCTGGTCGAAGGCTACGGCGCCGACCAGTTGGCCTTGAATGCCGACCTGTGGGTCGTCGGCAATGCCGTGTCGCGCGGCAACCCGCTGCTGGAGGCGATCCTTGCGCGCGGTCTGCCCTATATTTCAGGGCCGCAGTGGCTGGCAGGGAATATCCTGCAGGGCAAGTGGGTTCTGGCGGTGGCCGGCACCCATGGCAAGACGACTACCGCGGCCATGCTGGCGTGGATACTCGAACATGCCGGGCTGCAACCGGGATTCCTGATTGGTGGCGTACCGCAAAACTTCAAAAAATCGGCTAACTTCTCTGAATCTTCATTCTTCGTCGTCGAAGCCGATGAGTATGACACGGCTTTCTGTGACAAGCGATCAAAGTTCGTCCATTACCATCCGCGCACGGCAGTCCTGAACAACCTTGAATTCGACCATGCGGATATCTTTGCTGATCTTGCTGCCATAGAGACTCAATTCCACTACTTCGTGCGCACAATTCCTGGAAATGGCCTGTTGGTGGCGAATGCCGCCGAACCGGCGCTGGAGCGGGTATTGGAACGCGGCTGCTGGACGCCGGTAGAGCGTTTCAACAGCATGTCCGGCTGGCATGCCACGGGTGACGATGCGAGCGGCCATCTGGTCATCCGGCAGGGAGAGCGGGAAATGGGTGCGGTCAACTGGCAGCTGGCCGGCGAGCACAATCGCAACAATGCATTGGCTGCGCTGCTGGCTGCGCGCCACGCCGGGGTGCCGTTGGCCCACGGGTTGGCGGCATTGGCCTGCTTCGAGAACGTCAAGCGGCGATTGGAGGTGCGTGGTACGGTGAATGGCGTGACCGTCTATGATGATTTCGCCCACCACCCGACGGCGATCGCCACCACGCTGGCCGGTTTGCGCGGCAAGGTGGGTCAGGACAAGGGACGGATCCTTGCCGTGCTGGAGCCCCGCTCCAACACCATGAAGCTCGGCGCGATGAAGGATGCGCTGGCCGGTAGCCTGATGATTGCCGACCAGGTGTTCTGTTACTGCGCCAAGCTTGGCTGGGATGCCGGCGCCGCGCTGGCCCCGCTGGGTGACAAGGCTGCGGTGAGCGACGACCTGGCCGAACTGGTTGCGCAGGTGGTTGCCGCCGCCCGTCCGGGCGATCAGGTGCTGGTGATGAGCAACGGCGGTTTCGGTGGTATCCACGAGAAATTGCTGGCAGCACTCGCCGTTCGGTAGCAAAACTATGGCCCCCCACGCTCGAAAAACCAACTCGCTGCCCCCCATGGAATCACCCGAAGCGGTGACAGGGGGGCTGTGCCTCCCTTGGGGCTGCCCTTCGAGAGGCTAGATGTTCATCAAGCTTGTCATCGTCCTTTTGTTGCTGATCGTGGCGGCCAGCCTGCTCAGCGGACGCACGGTGCTTGGCGCGCGGCGGCCGGCCGGCCAGGCCAAGCCGAGCCTGCGCAAGCTGATGCTGAGTGTCGCCGTGATATTGTTGGTGATCGGCGCGACGGTGGTCACCATTCACATCTCCGGCTGCAGCAAATCCGGTGATACCGCGTTTCATTCCACCGACATCAGCGGCGCCAGATTTGCCCGTTTGTCGTACCTCGACGCCCTCACCGACCACAATGGGCGCCGTATCGCCAGCGCCGACTTTCAGGGCAAGGTCGTGGTGGTATTCTTCGGCTACACCCAGTGTCCGGACATCTGTCCGACCAAGATGGTAGTGTTCCAGGAAGCCATGCGCCTGCTCGGTCCGCAAGCTGATCGCGTGCAGGTGCTGTTCGTCACGGTCGACCCCGAGCGCGACACACAAGCGGTGCTGGCTGCCTATGTGCCCTGGTTCGACACCCGCTTTCTCGGGCTGTATGGCGATACCCGTACCACGCGGGATGTCGCGGAGGAGTTCCGCGTTTTGTATAGCAAGGTCCAGGTCGAGACGGCGCTGGGCTACAGCATGGACCATAGTGCCACCAGCTATGTCTTTGATCCGCAGGGACGGCCGCGCTTGTTGATCCGTTACGGCGAAACGCCGCAAAGCATGGCCGATGACGTGCTAAAGCTCCTGGCCGGTCACTGAAGGCCGCCCCCCAAGGGTGGCCGGGCTTGCCGTACCGAAGTCGGCGACCGGCAAAGCAAAACGGGCCGCCATGTTGTCATGGCGGCCCGTTTTTTGACTGGTGCGAGCTTACATGCGCGCCGCCAGCACGCCCTTCATTTTCTGCATGGCCTTGGCTTCGATCTGGCGAATGCGCTCGGCCGAGACGCCATATTCAGAAGCAAGTTCATGGAGCGTCGCGCCGGATTCATCGTCATCCACCAGCCAGCGCCGTTGCACGATGGTGCGGCTGCGGTCGTCCAGTTCGGCGAGGGCAGCGGCGAGGCCGGTGTCGTGCAGGCGGTCACGCTCCTTGCGCTCCAATTGCATCGAGGGTTCGACGCTGATGTCGGCGGCCAGATAGGCGGCCGGTGCGTAATGGTCTTCATCGTCGTCCGAAAGCGGCTCGAGCGAGATGTCCATGCCGCCCATGCGGGTCTCCATCTCCACCACTTCAGCGGGCTTGACGCCCAACTGACGCGCGACGGTGGCCACTTCAGCGGGACTCAGGCTGGCGAAGCCGTGCTCGGCATGAGCTTCCTGCCCCAGCGCGGCCTTCATGCTGCGCAGGTTGAAGAACAGCTTGCGCTGCGCCTTGGTGGTGGCGAGCTTCACCAGGCGCCAGTTCTTGAGGATTTATTCGTGGATTTCGGCCTTGATCCAGTGCAGTGCGAAGGAAACAAGGCGCACGCCACGCTCCGGATCGAAACGCTTGACGGCCTTCATCAGGCCGACGCTGCCTTCCTGGATCAGATCGGCATGCGGCAGGCCATAGCCCAGATAACCGCGTGCCACGGCAATCACCAGTCGCAGATGGGACATGACCAGCATGCGCGCCGCCTCGCGGTCGCCTTCATCGCGCAGGCGGCAGGAAAGCAGCCGCTCCTGCTCGGCCGTCAGCAAGGGCACGCGATTCGCTGCCTGAATGTAGGCCTCGATACTGCCGGTCGGCGAGGGGAGGGGGAAAGTGTTGAATTGGGCCAGAGTCAAAGCGTGCGTCATGTTGAAAACCTCCTCGAAGTAGATTTTAGCACTCGGTCACTGTGAGTGCCAATAGTCTAACAAGTTCCCGACAAAATTACTATGGTTTTGTTGATTTCCGCTCTCGCCTACAATGCGCCCACATGGAAAGCCACCTCGTCACCCTGCTCGGGCGCACCCCGTTATTTGGCGATTTGCCGGCGCCAACGCGCGCGCTGATCGCCGCCGCGACGCAGGAATGCCGCTACGCCCGGGGGGCAGTGGTACTGCAAAAGGGTGCGTGCCCGACCGGCTTGGTTGTCGTTGTGTCGGGTAAGCTCAGGGAGTCCTGTTGTTCGCCTCGCGGCGAGGAGAAGGTCGTGGAAATCCTCGGCGTTGGAAAGACCTGCGGGGAGGCGGCGCTGTTTCTCGATAGCCCCTACCCGATGTGTGCCAGCGCACTGACCAATGTGGTGCTATTACATGTCGAGAAGCGGGCCCTTGAGGAGATCATCGACGGCGATCCGAAATTTGTCGTCCGTCTGCTACAGGTGCTGGCCGAACGACAGAACGCGATCCTGCGCGACATCCACGCCGATGCGCGTTCCAGTCCGCTGCAGCGGCTGGTCGGCTATCTGCTCGAAGAATGCCGCGCGGACGGTGCGGACACGGGGAGCATCACCCTGCCGGCGGCCAAACAGGTGATCGCCTCCCGCTTGAGCATGACGCCCGAGGCCCTGTCGCGCACCTTTCGCGATCTTGCCGATGCCGGACTGATCGAGATGAGCGGCAAACGGGTCAAGCTGCTTGATGCCGATCGGCTCGGCGAGTTTGCTCGCTTATCGTAAAACAGCAGTCCCGCCGCCGGGCCGCCCCAAGGCGAGACGGCACGCGGCGCCAGCCGCAACCCGCTCCGTCGCCAGTACGAAGCGCCCCGTGATATGCGAGCGCAGCGAGCCGTCAAGAACCCCCCGCGAGGGGGGCGAAGGGGGAAGGGCGTTTACCCAGTTTGCGCTGCAGGGTGCGGCGATGCATCTGCAGGGCGCGGGCCGTGGCCGAGATATTCCCCTCATTTGCCTGCAATACGCGCTGAATGTGCTCCCATTCGAGGCGGCTGACCGACATGGGTTCGGCGGCAATGGCGGTCGTCATTTCAGGAGTGGCATCCGCAAAGGCGGCAAGAATGGCGTCGACCTCCACCGGCTTGGCCAGGTACTGCATTGCGCCCAGCTTGATGGCATCGACCGCGGTGGCAATGCTGGCATAGCCGGTGAGCACGACAATGCGACAGTCGGGGCGGACCGCAAGTAGTTCAGGAATCAACGCCAAACCCGAAGCGCCAGCCAGGTTGAGGTCGAGCACGACCCGTTCTGGCGCCTCCTCCTTGATGGCCGCCCGCGCCTCGGCCAGGTGAGTGACGCCGCGCGCGGCAATGTTGCGCCGGGCAAAAGCCCTCACCAGCACACCGTTGAATACGGCATCATCGTCAACGACCAGAAGCGACTCGCTCACGGCGAAATCCTGTCCAGCGGCAACTCGACGCGTGCAATGCCGCCGCCCGCGTCGTTGATGAGAAGCAAGCGTCCGCCGAGTCGCTCGACAACACTCTGAGTCAGCAGCAGGCCGATGCCGCTGCCGCCACTGCCACCGAAATTGGCCGAAAACGGCATCCGGCCGGCCTGCTGCAGCACTTGCGCGGAGAATCCGGGACCCTGATCGCTCACCTCGATCCACAGTGTCGTTGTATCCCAGCGGACGCCAAGCACGATCTCGTCAGTTGCGCCGCTGGTGGCATTGACGGAATTGTTGAGCAGGTTGATGATGCCCTGTTCCAGCGACGGATCGGCGATGATTTCCGGCGCCGGTGGTTGCCCAGAAATTTCAATCCGGCTCGTGCAATGCTTCAACTGCTGGCGCCAGCGCAGATGTAGGGCGGCGCTCCAGACATCGACGGCAACGGCCGCGGCGTTTTCGAGTCGCCCGACACCGGCACGCTCGGTCAGTCCGGTCAGGATGGTCTTGCAGGCAGCAATCTGGTTGCGCAGGATGTCGAAATCGGCGCGCGCGGCTTCGCTCAGGCTGGTGTCCTGTTCCAGCTCGCCGGCAATCACGGCCATCGTCGCCAGCGGCGTGCCCAGTTCGTGGGCGGCGCCCGCCGCCAAAGTGCCCAGCGCGACGAGATGTTCGTCACGCAGCGCACGCTCGCGGGCGGCCGCTAGTTCGGCGTCACGTTGCCGGATGGTCGCCATCATGCGCAAAATGAACCAGGCTATCAGTGCCGCCGAGACCAGAAAGGTCAGCCACATGCCGGAGAGGTGCAACTGCGCGGCGCGCGCGGCGCTAGCGATGGGCAGCGGGACGAAAGTCACCATCAGCGCCGAATAGGCTGCAATGGCCAGCACGGTGACCAAGACAACGTGGGCGCGCGGCAGGGTCAGCGCCGCAAAGGCGACAGACGGCAGCAACAGGGAAATCAGTGGATTGGTGGCGCCACCGCTAAAAAACATCAGGGCGGCAAGCGTCGCCAGATCGAGGCAGATCTGACGCAACAGCTCGGCGGCGCCGGCCGCGGATCTTGAACGAAAACGCCGCCAGGCCAAGCCGTTGAACAGGGTTGCGACGCCGATGATGGCGAGCAAGGGCGCCGCTGCCAGCGGCATGGCCAGCAGGAACGGGACGGCAAGAATTATCGTGGCCGCCATGGCCAGGACAACCCAGCGCGCGGCAATCAAACGGCGCAAGCTGGCGCGGATTTGGGCGCCATCCCCGTTCTGGGTCAGGTTCGATGTCACGCACGGATTATCCAGAAAAACCGCCGCCGCGGAGGTCAAAACTTGCCGTCGTCGAGTCGTGCGGGCAAATTGCGCGTAACCTGATCGAAGCGCAGTATCTTCTTGCCCTTGTGCTCACGGAGAAAATCCTCGGCATCGGCGCGGGTGGCCAGCGGTATCAATTCGTGGCCCATCGGCCCCAGGACATCCGAGCCGATGACATAGAAAGCCTGTTTCGCATCGACCTTCCGCAGGTTGTAATAATCGGTGACGGCAATCGTCACGATGTCCTCGCGACGATGACCCGGCGCATATTTTGGCAAATCGGCCAGATACTTGAACATGTCCTTGGCGCCGTCAAAATGATGCGCGTGGCCGTTTTGATAGAGTACGGTCGCCACCCAGTTCGGATATTTCGACACCAGCATGCCGCAGACCGGGCAGAGGTCGCGCGCTCCCGGCTTGGGCGTAACCAGTGTCTGGGCGGTGGCCAGCCCCACCCAGACACACAGCAAAACGGCGAGAACCACGCGTGCGCCACGGTGCATCAGGTTTTGCCCTGCTGCTCCATCATCCGCTTGCGCCGATCGGCGCGATTCTTGCGAATCATGCTCACGTCCTGCGACATGTCGTTATAGGCGGCCAGCAGCGCCTGGTCGAAATTGGCCAGCTCACCGCCATGTGCCGCGCGGGCCGCGCTGGCTGCCTCGGCGCTGCCGTAAGCGACCTTGCTGCGCTTGGTCATCACCCCCTTGAGCGACGAGCCGACGAGGAAGCTCGCCTTGTCGACTTCGACCAGCGGCTTCACCTCGCCGGCCGCGGCATTGTCGCCGACCCAGATCGCTTTCGGCTCCCGGTCGATATTCAGCGAAAGGCTGATGGCGGCGCAGTGGATCGAGCAGGTGCCGTCGGCGAGGTCGTCGCTGTATTGGATCAGCATGCGCGAGTGGTGGAACTGCTTGCGGTCCATGCCGCAATAGGGGCACTTTGGATACTTCGCAATGTCGTTTTCATGCGCCCGCGGATCCGCTGCCGTTTTGGGCAGGAACTGCGCCGGGGTGCCGTCGCCCGGACACAGAGCGGCCGGTGAAGCATGCACGGAGATAGCCGAGGCAGCGCCGGCAACCAGGCCGGCGCCAGCGAGCAGGGATAGTTTTAGTGCTTCGCGACGATCCATGACGAGCTCCTTGGAGGATTGAAAACAACCGGGGATGTTACGCGCGGAGAAGCGGCATGCCGCTGCGACATAAGGTCGCAGCCGCCCGGCTCAATTTCGACTGTAGTCGCCTGAAAAAAGTCGGCGTGACCGAAGGAAATCCCCGTGGGACTGGCGGTACGGCGCCAGAAAATCCCGCCGCCACCTTGACGCGCATCAACCGGCACGGCATGCGCCGGCCGTGCGCGACATCATGTCGCGCGACAGATCGTCACACGCGGCGTTTCGCCGCATATTTCATGGTTTGTATCGCCTTAAGATCAGCAGGATCTTGCCAGGCGCGCTGCGCACCGTTCCTCGGGCCCATGACATTCGGCAGTTTAACTTAACGTGGAGATCGTTCCATGCATTTCGGCAATCGCAACATCCCCCGCTGGCGACCCGTCGCGGTACTGCTGGCGTTTCCAGCGGCTCTGGTGTTCGGCCAGGAAGCCGCGCAACTTGAAACGATCATTGTTTCCGGCCAAACCGAAGCGAACCCGGTCGGCCTGGGTAAAACAGCCCAAACCGGCAGTCGCCTGGGCTTGACCGTACAGGAAATTCCCGCCTCCGTTTCCGTTGTCGATCGCGAAATGATCGAGGATCGCGGTATCGATTCGACGCAGGAAGCATTGAAGAGCGTGCCCGGAATCACGACATCTTCATCGCCGGGGGCGCCGGGATCCGTTTTCTATCGCGGCTTCTCCGGGGGCAGCGTCACCCAGTTGTTCAACGGCATCACCGTGCAGTACGACAGCATTGCGGCTCGCCCGGTGGATAGCTGGATATATGACCGCGTCGAAGCCATCGGCGGCCCCTCGACCTTCATGTATGGCGCTGGCGCGGTGGGCGGCTCGATCAACTATGTGACCAAGATCGCCAACCGCGATGGCAACGCGACGGAAGTCAAGGCGAGCTACGGTAGTTACAACGCCAGTCAGCTGGCGGCTGGCACAAACCAGAAATTGGCCGATAAGCATTACCTGCGCTTTGACATCAACCGCAACGGCATGAACGGCTGGAGCGATGGCACCAAGCGCGAAGCCTGGCAGACGGCGGTCTCATGGCTCTGGGATTTGACGCCCACCATCAGTCACACGTTGGCGCTCGAAAAACAACTCGAGACCGTCGACAGGCCATACTGGGGCACCCCTTTGCTCCAGTCGACAGCCGGTAAACTGTCAATCGACAAAGGCACGCGCTTCAAGAACTACAACTCGCGGGACGGCCTTTACGAGCAGGATATCCTTTGGGTGCGTTCGATTCTCGACATCAAGGCCGGCGAGAATCTGCGCTTCAAGAACACGCTCTACCATTACGACGCGCTGCGCGACTATCGGAACGTCGAATCGTACACGTTCAATGCCACGAACACGCAGGTGGCGCGATCAGCCGCGTACCTTCAGCGGCATGACCAGGCACTCGTCGGCAATCGCTTCGAGTTCAACTGGAACAGCCGGCTTTTCTCGCTGCCATCCGACTGGGCCGGTGGCATTGACTACAGCCGGAACGAACAGACCCGTTTCCCGACTGGGTCGTCACCGCTCGTCAGCAACACGCCTGTCGATCCCTATCACTTCACCACGGGCGACTTTTTCGGCGAAAGCGGATTTGCCAATGCGTACCCCCCGGACAGGACAGTCAAGGTCAGGACATTGGCGCTGTATCTGGAGAACCGCACGAAGCTGACGGAAAGGCTGGCCCTCATGGCCGGGCTGCGCCGCGACGACATCGATCTCGAAGTGACCAATCACCGGGCGGTCACCGCGAACGATCCGGCCTATTTCGCGCGCAATTACAAACCCCTGACGGGCCGCGCGGCCCTGACTTACGACATCGCGCCGACCGCCAACGTCTATGTGCAATACAGTACCGCGGCTGATCCTCCGGCGGGCATCCTCACGACGGCCAGCTTTTCGCAGGTACGGGATTTCGACTTGTCCACCGGCAAGCAGGCGGAGATCGGCAGCAAGTTCTCGTTCGACGAAGGCAGGGGCAGCGGTACGGTCGCCTATTTCGAAATCGAGCGCAAGAACGTTGCCACCACCGATCCGACGAACCCCAACCTGACCATTCCGGTCGGCCAACAGTCGTCCCGGGGGATCGAACTGGCCGCGGCTTTGAAGCTTGCATCGAACCTTCAACTGGCCGCAAACCTGTCGCACGTTCAGACCCAGTACGATGAGTTTAACGAAATGGTTGGCGCAGTCACCGTGTCTCGCGAGGGCAACCGCCCGGCAAATATCCCGAAGACGGTGGGCAACCTCTGGCTGACCTACAAGCCCGGCGCCGCCTGGGAAATGGGGGCGGACTACCGTTACGTGTCGTCGAGATTCTCAAATACGGCCAATACGATCTATCTCGATTCGTATCACCTGCTCGGTGCCTTCTTGAGCTACAAACCTGATCGCAAGACCACGATTACCCTTCGCGGCAAAAACCTGACCGACGAGATTTACGCCGGACGCTCGTCTTCGACCCTGGCGTATCTGAATCCGCCGCGTACTTTCGACCTTTCGATCCATACCACCTTTTAGTGTGATCTGATCGTTGATGGGAAAACGCTGGATCTACCTTACCCACCGCTGGTTGGGCATGACGCTGTGCCTGTTCATGGCCCTTTGGTTTTTATCCGGAGTGGTCATGATGTATGTCGGCTATCCCAAACTCACGCAACTCGAGCGCCTTGCCCGGTTGCCAGACCTTGCCTTGGGCGATGATTGCTGCGTTTCACCGCAGCAGGCATTGCTGGCCGCAAGAAAGGCGCTGACCGAAGAACCCCGGACGAACGTCCCAACCCCCAGGGTAAGGGATCGCGGTATGCCTCCGGACCTGCGACTGACCATGTTGGGGAATACGCCGTATTGGCTGGCAAGCGATGATCCGGATCGCCCGGTTTCGGTAAACGCCATCACCGGCGAGGCAGTTCAACGCTTCGACGAAGAGCATGCGCTGAGGGTCGCGTCCGCGTTTGCTCCCAAAAGCCGCCCTCGCCTGATGGGGGAAATACGGCAGGATATCTTCACGGTATCGCGCGGACTAAATGTGCACCGCCCCCTGTTCCGGATTGCGTTGGATGATGTGGACGGTACAGAGATCTACGTATCCTCCCGCACCGGCGAGGTGGTTCGCGATTCGACGCGACTGGAGCGTGGCTGGAATTATCTCGGTGCGATCCTCCACTTTTTCTATCCGCTCAAGGGGGAATTCTTCGACAAGCTGCGTTCCGACATCATCATCTACACCTCTCTGGCAGGAACATTCCTGGCTCTGCTCGGCATCTGGATCGGGGTACTGCGCTGGCGAATCAATGGCCGATTCGGCAATGGCTCGCGCAGCCCGTATCGAGAAAACTGGATGCACTGGCATCACATCAGCGGGCTGATCTTCGGTTTGGTAACACTTACCTGGATATTGAGCGGAATGCTCTCCCTGAACCCATGGAGAGTGTTCGACTCCAACGGTCCGCAACTTGACCGGGGAGCCTTCGCCGGGATCGGGATGGAACAGGCACGGTTCCCGCTTCCATTACACACCGCCACCGCCCGTGCCGGTTTTCCCGTCCGGGAAATCGGCATCCGGCTGTTCAATGGCCAACCGTATTACTTGTTGCGTGCCGGGGACGGACGGACGCGGCTTATTGTCGCGGACGATCCGGGCAACGAAAACCAGGTCATGGAGAGGATTCCCGACGCAGCCCTGCTTTCTGCGGCCACGAAACTGCTTGCCGACCACAGGATCGTCCGTGCCACAGTCCTCGTCAGTCACGACAACTACTACTATGACCGCCAGCCTCACAACATGAGTGGCCATATTGAACGACGTCTGCCTGCACTGCGTGTCGAATTCGATGATCCAATGCGTACCTGGATTCATCTCGACCCCCATACGGCCAGCGTTTTCAATCGGCTCGACGATGTCGGGCGAATCAGGCGCTGGTTGTTCAATTTTCTGCACAGCTTCGACCTGCGGGGGTTTGTAGACAGCCGGCCGCTCTGGGATATCACATTGATCCTGCTCAGCCTCGGCGGCTTCGCCATTTGCATCAGTGGGGTCGTCATCGGATGGCGACGATTGAAGCGTTCGGCCACCCTTCCTGCAACGCGATGATCGACTATTCCCCGGACCGTTCGTTTGGCCTGCTCCTCGTCCTCGCCCTGCACGTCGCCGCACTGTGGGGTTTGTGGCAGCACCGGATGTTGCCGGCGCCGCAGGATGCATTGACCTTGTTCGTCAACTTCATCACCCCGCCCGCCCCGGAGAAGCAGGCAGAACCCAGGCGCCTGCCGCCAGCACCCAAGCCGAAACCCATCGAGAAACCGCAGCCACGACAGATCGTCGCCGCAGCGCCGGTAGTTGCACCTACGGAATTCGTCGCTCCGCCGCCACCCCCGCCGCGGCCAGCGCCGGCGCCCGTGAGCGAAGCGCCGCCGATGCCGTTGCCGGCCGGGCCGGTGGCCCTTTCTGCCGAACTGGCCGTGGCCTGTCCGCAACGCTCCGCGCCGGCCTATCCGGCCCGCTCACGCCGCCTGGGCGAGGAAGGCGTCGTCGTGCTGCAGGTGGAATTGACGGAGAGCGGCGCAATCGCCAGCGCGCGTATTCGCAGCAGCAGCGGCTTCACGCGCCTTGACGAGGCGGCACTGGGCGCCGTGAAAACCTGGCGCTGCACGCCGGCACGGCGCGACGGCCAGCCGGTGCGCGCCGTGGCGCTGCAACCATTCAAATTCATTTTGCAAGGAAGCTGATCACATGGAACAAGGACTGGGCTTCGCCCACTTTCTCACCCAGGCCGACGCTGTCGGCAAGAGCGTGCTGCTCGTGTTGCTGCTGCTTTCCGTGGCGAGCTGGTATCTGATCGTCACGCGCACACTGGCGAACTGGCGCGCCGGACGCCGCGCCGCTGCCTTCCTGCTCAGATTCTGGCAGGCCGGGTCGTTGGACGAGGTGGCAAATACACTGCAAGGCCACCCCGACAATGCCTTTGCCATCCTCGTCGATGAGGCGCTGCAGGCGCAGGCCAACGCCGGCCGGGAGAACCTCGCGGTAGCGGGTGGCATGGGAGAGTATCTGACCCGCACCCTGAACAATGCGGTGGACCGCGAAGCGGCCGCGGCGGAGCATGGCCTGACGGTGCTGGCCTCGGCCGGCTCGGCAGCCCCCTACATCGGGCTGTTCGGCACGGTCTGGGGCATCTACCACGCGCTGGTGCAAATCGGCATGAGCGGCCAGGGCACGCTCGACAAGGTGGCCGGGCCGGTGGGCGAGGCGCTGATCATGACGGCGCTCGGCTTGGCGGTAGCGATTCCGGCAGTGCTGGCCTACAACGCCTTCAACCGCCGGAACCGCATGTGGCTGTCGCGACTGGAGTCCTTCGCCCACGATCTCTATGTGCTGCTGACGGTGAAAAATGGCCAACGCTGACATCTCCCGGCGCCGTCACGGTGCGCCGATGGCCGACATGAACGTGGTGCCGCTCGTCGATGTGATGCTGGTGCTGCTGGTGATCTTCATCGTCACCGCCCCGCTGCTCACCCATGCGGTGAAGATCGACCTGCCGAAGGCGTCGTCCGCCGCCAACATCACCAAGCCGGAACATATCGAATTCGGCATTCGCGCGGACGGCAGCCTGTTCTGGAGCGGTGAGGCGGTGACACTGGAGCAGTTGCCGGCGCGCTTCGCCACGGAAGCGGCGCAGCAGCCGCAACCCGAGCTGCATATCCGTGCCGACCGCCTCGTGCATTACGAGAAGGTGGCGCAGGTCATGGCACTCGCCGCCAGGGCGGGGTTGGTCAGAATCGGCTTCGTCAGCGAACCGGCAGGATAAAAGTCGGCGCTGGCGGGACGGCGCTGCGACAGATCGCCGCGTGCGACGGAATGCCGCGCTATCCGCCTTGAGGCCCCCCATAGAATCGAAGCAGTTTTTTTGCCACATTCCGGAGAGTCGCATGTCCTTCAAGCGCAATACCCTCTCGGCCGCTCTGGCGCTGCTGCCTTGCGCAGCCATCGCCGCGGACGCCACGCTGTCGACCGTCGTCATCACTGGCGCCAGGGACGAGGTCGCCACGAGCACAGTCGAGGCGCACACCCTGCAATCCCTGCGTCCCGCCACCAGCGACACGGCCAGCCTGCTGCGCGACGTTCCCGGCGTGAGCCTCTACGGCGCCGGCGGCGTTTCCAGTCTGCCGGCGATCCACGGCATGGCCGGCGACCGCTTGCGCATCAAGGTCGACGGCATGGACCTGATCGCCTCCTGTCCCAACCACATGAATCCGGCGCTGTCCTATCTCGACCCGAGCAATGTCGGCACGCTGAAGGTCTTTGCCGGCATCACGCCGGTGAGCGTCGGCGGCGACAGCATCGGCGGCACGATCATCGCCGCGACGCCCCCGCCCGTATTCGCCGCGCCGGGGCAGGGCAGCATCGTCAAAGGCCAGGTCGGCGCCTTCTATCGCAGCAACGGCAACGCGCGCGGCGGCAATGTCTCGGCGACCTACGCCACGGAATCGCTCAACGTGACTTATGCCGGGGCAACCGCCCAGTCGGACAACTACACCGCCGGCGGCAATTTCCGCACGACGACGGCGACCGGCCGTCCCGGCCACACCCTTCCGCTCGACGAGGTGGGTTCCACGGCCTACAAGACGCGCAACCACACGCTCGGCTTGGCGATGAAGGGCGGCAACCATCTCGTCGAGGCGAAGCTGGGCTACCAGGACATGCCCTACCAGCTCTATCCGAACCAGCGCATGGACATGCTCGAGAATACCCAGCACCGCCTGAACCTGCGCTATCTCGGCCAGTTTGGATGGGGGTCGCTCGAAGCCCGCGCATACCACGAGAAGGTCGACCATTTCATGAACTTCGGCGATGACAAGCAACTCATCTACGGAACCGCCATCAATGGCATGCCGATGTATACCGAAGGCAAAACCACGGGAGCGACAGTCAAGGCCAGCATCGATCTGACGCAGCAGGATTTGCTGCGGCTCGGCGGGGAATACCAGCGTTACCGGCTTGGCGACTGGTGGCCACCCTCCGGCACAGGAGGCATGTCGCCCGGCACGTTCTGGAACGTCAATGATGGCGAACGTGACCGCACCGCGCTGTTTGGCGAATGGGAAAAACGCATGAACCCGCAGTGGTTGACCCTACTGGGTGTGCGTTACGAGCATGTCAGCATGAATGCGGGCGATGTGCGCAGCTACAACACGACCCATGCCGCTCGACAGGGAGAGGCCGACGCCTTCAATGCGCAGGACCGCAGCAAGACGGACAACAACTGGGACATGACCGCGCTGGCCCGCTACACGGTGGACGCCACGCAAGACATCGAGTTCGGCATTGCCCGCAAGGTGCGCTCGCCCAATCTCTACGAGCGCTACACCTGGTCGACCTGGCAGATGGCAGCCGTCATGATCAATACGGTCGGTGATGGCAACGGCTATGTCGGCGACATCGACCTGAAACCGGAAAAGGCGCATACCCTGTCGGCCACCTTCGACTGGCACGCCGCCGACCGCCAGTGGGAATTCAAGGCCACGCCCTACTACACGCACGTCACCGACTATATCGACGCCGTGGCGGTCGGCGTCACCGCAGCCAATGCCAACGCCTTTGCCGCCAACACCTTCAACGTCCTGAGATACGCCAACCAGTCGGCGCGCCTCTACGGCATCGACCTGTCGGGCAAAATGCCGCTCGGCAAGACCGGCATCGGCGAATTCGGCCTGAAAGGCCTGTTGAACTACACCAACGGCAAGAACCGCGACACGGGCGACGATCTCTACAACATCATGCCGCTCAACGCCAGGCTGACGCTGACGCACCAGCATGGCGGCTGGGACAACGCCATCGAACTGGCGATGGTGAAGGCGAAGAACGACATCTCCGATGTCCGCAACGAAATCAGGACGCCCGGCTACAACATCGTCAATCTGCGCGTCAGTCATTCATGGAAACAGGTGCGCGTCGATTTCGGGGTCGAGAACCTGTTCGACAAACACTACTATTTGCCGCTCGGCGGCGCCTATGTCGGCCAAGGCAGCACCATGGCGCTCAGGCCGGCCAACATGCCCTGGGGGATGGCAGTTCCAGGTCAAGGCCGCTCTCTCTACGCGGGAATCAACGTCAAGTTCTGAAAACCAATTTCACGCTCAGCCCCGGCCGGCCGATCCCGTCGGCCAGCTCGAGGCGCGCGCGATGCAGCTCGGCGATGCGCGCGACGATCGACAGGCCGAGCCCGCTGCCCTCGATGTCCTGTCCGGCGAGGCGATGCAGGCGGCGCAGCGCATTGGCGCGCTGCGCGGCGGGAATCCCCGGCCCGCTGTCGCTGACGGTCAGCAGTACTTCTCCGTGGAGTGCCGTCACGCCAACGCCGACTTTGCCGCCGGCCGGCGTGTAGCGCACGGCGTTGTCGACCAGATTGCGCAGCAGGACGCGCAACATCGCAGCGTTGCCGGATACCGTGACCGGCGTCGGCGCAGCCAGTTCGAGCGCGACGTTTTTCTCCAGCGCCGCCGCGCCATGGTCGGCGCATACCTCGGCGGCCAGCGTGTCGAGACGGAGCTCGCTCATGGGCAGTTCGGCCGCCGGATCGAGCCGCGCGAGGGTCAGCAGCTGTTCGACCAGATGGCTGGCGCGTCGCGCGCTGGTGGTCAGTTGCGCCAGCGCATGATCGCGTTCCGCCGCATCGCGCGCCCGTGCCGCGACCTGCGCCTGCGCGGTGATCGCCGCCAGCGGCGTGCGCAGCTCGTGCGCGGCATCGGCGGTGAAGCGGCGTTCGTTGTCGAGGGTCTGGCCGACCCGGCCGAACAGGGCATTCAAGGCTTCGAGCAGCGGCCGGATTTCGCGCGGCGCGGCGGCGGGCACGACCGGATCGAGCCGTTCGGGGGCGCGCTTGCCGAGTTCGGCGGCGACTTCGTCGAGCGGCCTGAGGCCGCGCCAGGTGGCGAACAATATCCAGGCACCGAAGAGCGGCACGCCGAACAGCAGGGGCGTCAGCATGGTCTTGAGCAAGTGGTCGGTCAGTTCCTTGCTCACGCGCTTTTCGAGTTTCTCGTGCCGCTCGCGTTTTTCCAGCAGCTCCATGATCTCGTGCCGGGTCTCGACATACGCAAAGCCGACGGCAGCAAGCCAGCCCACCGTAACGCCGCCGAGCAGCCACACCAGCAGGCGGCGGCGCAGCGAGAACCAGCGCGTGGTACCGGCCGTCATTTCGTCACCAGGTAGCCGACGCCGCGCAGCGTCTTGATCAGTTCGGCGCCGAGCTTCTTGCGCAGATGATGGACATGCACTTCGAGCGCGTTGCTGTCCGGCTCGTCGCGCCAGCCGTAGAGCGAGCCTTCGAGCTGGGCGCGCGTCATCACCCGGCCGCGGTTTTCCAGCAGGGTCTGCAACAGGGAAAACTCGCGCCCCGCGAGCTCGACCGGCATGCCGGCCCGCGTCACCTGGTGCGCGGCGGGGTCGAGCACCAGGTCGCCGTGTTGCAGCAACGGGGCGGCCCGGCCGGCGGTACGGCGCGCCAGCGCGCGCACGCGCGCGGCCAGCTCGTCGAGGTCGATGGGCTTGACGACGTAGTCGTCGGCCCCGCCGTCGAGACCGGCGATCTTGTCGCCGGTCGCATCGCGCGCCGTCAGGATCAGCACCGGCAGGGACTGGCCGCGGCCACGCAGGCGCGCCAGCACTTCCATGCCCGCGAGGCGCGGCAGGCCGAGATCGAGCACCAGCAGGTCGAAGCTCTCGCTCTTGAGCGCGAGGTCGGCGGCGATGCCGTCCTTCACCCAGTCGACCGCGTAGCCGTCCTGGCGCAGGCCGACCGTGAGGCCGTCGCCCAGTTGCGGATCGTCTTCGGCAAGCAGTATGCGCATAACAGCGATATTAGCGCGCCAGCCACCACGCGCAGGTAGCCACCCAAACGATCAGCAGCACCAGCACCAGCGGACGGGCATTGGCAATCGCCTCGTCCGGCCTGCCCTGCTTCAATCCGGTGAACATCGACCGCAGCAGATTCTCGCGATGGGCGAGGCTGCTGACGACGACGCCAGCGACGTGCACCGCGGCGACCGCCAGCATTCCCGTGGCCAGCGCTTCATGCACCTCTTCCAGCCATTCCCCGCCCATGTCCTGATAGGTGAGCCAGCCGCTCGCACCGGAGAGCAGCCCCAGTGTCAGCAGCGCGACGATCGCCCAACCGCCGGCCGCATTGTGGCCGGCGTATTTCGATTCGTCGCCCCGCAGCAGGCCGAGGACATAGTCGAGCACCGCCTGCGGCCCGTGCACGAAACTCGCGAAGCGCGCGTGCCGCGTGCCGACCAGACCCCACGGCAGGCGGAAGAGGATGACGCCGACGACGGTGCCGCCGGCAAAGGCATGCACGAGGCGCCACTCCTCGCTCTCGCCGGTGATCCAGGCCAGCGCGAACGCGCCGACCAGCAGCCAGTGCCCGATGCGCACCGGCCAGTCCCAGATCAGTACTTTGCTCATGATCAATCCTTCCAGCGCCTGCCATCGGGCATGACGATCTCGCGTTCGCGGTAACTGCCCTCCGCCGCCTTCGTGTGGCAGGCCGCGCAATTGGCCGGCGTCTTGACCCTGGCATCCTTCCAGTCGGCTGCGGAGACTTTGCGATGCTCGCGCTGGAACCAGTCCGTCTGCGTCAGCCGCGGCGGTTCGCCGGCCAGTGCCGTCCTGCCAGCGCCGACACTATTGGCCCCCCGCGCTCGCAAATTCGGCTCGCTGCCCCCCACCGGGGGGGCGTCGGCTTGGGACGGCCCGGCGCCGACTTTTCTGCCGCCGGCATTGCGGACATGGAAGTCTTCGAGGATCAGGCGCGTCTTCTCGTCGAGGCTGGCGTTGTCGCCATAGTGCTTGTCGAGGGAGCGCATCACGCGCCGCCAGTCGTCCGCGATCATCAACCGCGGCGGGAAGGCGACATGGCAGCTCCCGCATTCGGCCTGGAAGGCCGGCGGCGCATCGCGGGGCGGACGCAGGTCGTCGGCGATTGCAGCCAGCGGGAGCAGTGCAACGATCAACAGGAATTTTT
This sequence comes from uncultured Methyloversatilis sp., assembly GCA_964580925.1. Lineage (GTDB taxonomy): Bacteria > Pseudomonadota > Gammaproteobacteria > Burkholderiales > Rhodocyclaceae > Sulfuricystis. Next base: position 5,929 of record CAZOMI010000033.1, on the reverse strand, counting down.
TCATGTCAGCGTCCTCCGGTGACGTAAGCGATGTAGTCGGCCTTTTCGGCGGCCGAACACTCACGGCCGACGACCTCGGTGCAGTTACGCTTGAACCACTTCTCGACCTTGGCCGGATCGCTGAGACGCTCGGCGTTGGCAGTGGGGGCCAGCGGCTTGATCGCCTTGTCGGTGACGACATGACGCCCGGCCTGCGCCGGATCGTCGGTATGGCAACTGGCGCAGGACGCCAGCTTCGCCGACACGCCGAACTTACGGGCATGGAACTCGGCGCCGCGCTGGGCGGACGGCTGGAAACCGGCGGCCTGCCGCGCCGCTTCGGCGCGATAGCCGGATAGCAGCTCGGCGGGCGTGGCGGCGAATGCCGGCACCGCACAAGCCAGAAACAGCATGGGGATTGCAGCCTTCATGGTCAAACTCCTCGGGATGGTTGAAGCAAGGCCCGCAGTTTGACGACGCTAGCTTAAGGCACGCTTATGCGCGGCTTAACGCATGCTTAAGACCTCCTTCCAAACGGATGGAGCAGACGCTTTGCAAGGGGCGGGCCCTCTACCTTCCCGTCAGCCGAGCAGAATCAGGTTGGAGCGCAGCATCATTACCGTGGCGACGGCGGTGAACATCAGGTAGCCGGCGGCGGCGATGCCGGCCAGCCGGGCGGTTGTTGCCGGCAGCACCGCGGCCAGGCTGGGAACGCGGCGGAAGAACTGCAGGGCGCCCACCGCGAGGCCGGCGGCGGTGGCGGCAAACAGCGGGATATACAGCCAGTAGCCCTGATAGCCGTATTCCGGCTTGAGGATGCAGAACGGGCAATGGTGATGCGGGTGCTCGTAGATGTAGAGCGAGACGAAAGAAATGATGCCGGCAATGGCGGCAACGAATGCGGCGGCGGCGGCCAGCGCGACAAGATATCCTCCGCGCCGCGTCAACGCATGGAGGCCCGCCATCATCACCGCGGCGGCGAGCGCGGCATAGAAGGCGACCAGGGCCGGCTCCGGCGGCAGGGCGGCGAGGTTGCCGGAAAGCGTCTGGTCGCCCGCCGAAAACAGGCTGCCGCAGCAGGACGTGATGACGTTGGCCTTGAGGCCGAGGAAATACTGAAGCTGGACGAGGAAGCTCGCCGCCAGTAGCGGCAGCAGCGCGAGCAGCAGGCCATACTTGATGCGCACCAGGGGATAGTCGGGCGCGCGGGTGTCGACATGATTGATGACCAGCCAGATGGCCGCCAGGAAGAACACCGCCATCTGGAGGAGCAGCGCCGGAAAGCCATAGGCATTGACACTCAGGGTGCCGACGGCGCACATGGCGCCGACGAACAGCACCGCCATGCTATCGGCATTGAAGACGAACAGCAGCAGCGCCATGCCCTGCAGGGCGAGCACAAAAGTCAGCAGTGTGGCGAAGAGATAGGTGCGGCGCTCCAGTTGCAGTTGCCGTTCGGAGCCGCTACGGATGTCCCAGTGGCGGATGATCTGCACGGCAAAGGGTGCGGCAGCCAGCAGCATGGCCAGCCCCAGTCCGGAGGCCAGCAGCAGGGCAATGATGGCGGGTTGGAAGATCACGGGTGAAAAGTCGGCGCTGGCGGATAGTCAGCATTAAATCCGCCACAGCGTTTGCGCCGGGCCGTCCCAAGCAAACGCGGCACGCGGCGCCAGACGCAATCTGCGCCAACGCTCAAACAGTGCGCCCCGTAATATTCGAGCGTAAGCGAGCAAACGAGAACCCCCCGCGAGGGGGGCGAAGGGGGGTGGGCGTTATTTCTCATTCCACGATTCGCCCGTCGCGCATGTTGATGACGCGATGCACGGCGGCCGACTGGATGACCAGCGGATCGTGGCTGCTCAGGATGACCGTCCGGCCCTCGCTGGCAAAGCTTTCGAGGATGGCGAGAAATTCCCGGGCGAGAGTCGTGTCGAGGTTGGCGGTGGGCTCGTCGGCGATCAGCACTTCCGGGTCGTTGATCAGCGCCCGGGCGATGGCGACGCGCTGCTGCTCGCCGCCGGAGAGCCATTCGACGCGCGCCGTGCGCCGGTGCGCGAGCCGCAGCCGTTCGAGGAGCATGGCGGCCCTGGCGCGCACCACGCGTTGCGGCAAGCCGCTGGGCGCCGCCGGCAGCATGACGTTTTCCTCCGCCGACAGGCCGCGGATCAGGTTGAACTGCTGGAAGACGAAACCGAAGCTGCGCCGCCGCAATTGCGTCAGGAAACGCTCGGGCAGGCCGGAGATGTCCTCGCCCTTGAAGCGCGCGCGACCACTGGTCGGCCGGGCCAGGCAGCCGATCAGCGTCAGCAGGGTGGTCTTGCCCGAGCCGCTCGGGCCGCAAAGCGCAGTGACCCGGTGCGCCTCGATGCTGAGATTGATGCCGTCCAGCGCCCAGAACTCGTTGTGTTTGCCCTGGTTGAACGCCTTGCGCACCTCGACCAGTTCAATCATTCGAGATACTCCCTCGGCAGCCTTGCCGCCGGGCCGCCCCAAGGCGAGGCGACACGCGCCGCCAGGCACAATCCGCTCCCAAGTGTGAACGGGAGCTCCCCGTAATAAACGAGCGCAGCGCGCTGCAAGTCTCCCCTCCTGCGCAGGAGGGGTTGGGGGAGGTCGGGCTCATCGCATCACCGCATCGGGGTCGGTGGTTGCCGCGCGCCAGATTGGCACCAGCACCGCCGCCGTGTAGGGGACGACCGTGAAAAAGAACAGCGTCGCCACGGCCAGGCCGTCGATCTCGGGGGCGAGCTGAAAACGCGGGTAGAGCACGGCCCAACCCTTGAGCACCGGTTCGAACAGCACGCCGCCGCCGCGGAACACATGCAGGTAGGCGGCGACATAGCCAACGAGGAAGGCGGTCAGCGAGATCAGCACGCCCTCCCAGATCTTCATGCGGATGACGTCGCCGGTCTCCCAGCCGATCGCCTTGAGGATGCCGATCTCGCGTTTCTCCTCGGCGGAAAGCCCCGCCGCCTTGTCCCAGGCGAGGATGGCGAAGGCGAGAATTGCGCCGGAAAGTATCGCCAGGACGATGCCCTCGCGCCAGGAGAAGATCGATGCATAGGTGCGCAGCATTTCCTCGCGTAGGATGGGGCGGGAGTCGGGCAGCGCGGCCGCCAGCTTGGCGGCGATGTTGCGCACCTCCTGCGGGTTGGCCACCGCAAGGGCGATATCGGTGTAGTGCCCGGCCGGGAACGCGAAGAAAGCCCGGAAGTCATCCTCGTGCATCAGCACCAGGTCGGCGCTGACCAGCTCGGAGTCGTGGGGCAGGATGTCGGCGACGACGAAGGAATGCAGCTTGCCCGAATAGGCCCGGAAGGAGATGCCGGTTTCGAGCGCCAAGCCGCGCACGCGCTCGAGCGCGGCGCCGATCACGATGGTGCCGCGCTCGACGCCACCGGCACCGGGCACCATGAAGGTGTAGTTGGCCTTGATGACGGGATCGTAGTAGTAACCCCAGAGCCGCCCTTCCATCTTCTGCACGCCCCGGATATTGCCGATCTTTTCCAGGTATCCCGGCGGAATCAGGTCGTGGCGCCCCGCCACCAGGCGCTGCAGGACGATCTCCGGCGCATCGGCGAGCACCCGCGTCGCCTCGTGGCGCAGCGCATGGGAAAACAGCGCCACCGAGGCCAGCACGAACACCAGCAGCGTGTACACGGCCAGCAGCCCGAGGTTGCGCGCCTTGCGCCGCGCCAGCGCGGCCAGCGTGAAGTCAATCAGCGCGCGCTGTTGTTCTATCCAGATATTCATGGCGGGGCGGGGCAATCAGGCTGCCGGTGGGAAAATGTTCCAGCGCCAGGGGGTGATCCTGAAAGGGGGCATGCAGGTCGGCCTGGGACGGGTGGCGTGTATAGCGCGCCTCGGTGAACAGCGCGATGTCGGTCAGCCCCAGGCGTTTTGCCAGCGCGTGGTTGGCTTCGATCCGCCCGGCATGCCATTCCCGCTGTAGCGCCGCGTCGACGCAGGTCATGGCAAAGCCAACTACCGCCAGGGCGAGGCAGGGCAAGACAAGGCGGCGCATCTCAGGGCAAGGCGGTTGAGCGGATGAACATTGCAGAAGTGTAGCGGAGACGTCAACCACCTGCTGGCGGCGTGGCGGCGGCAAGACTGCATCTCAGTGCTTCATCTTGCCGTGATCCATGCCGCCCATGTCACCCTGCGGCGGCACGTCCACCGTCGGCTTTTTCACCGGCGCTTCGATGGTCTTGCTGCTGCCGTCGGCAAAGCCAAGCGTGATGGCGACCTGGTCACCCTCCCTGAGCGACACCTTCATGTCGATCAACATGACGTGGTAGCTGCCGGGTTTGAGCAGTACCTCGCCCTTGGCTGGCACGACGATTTCCTTCACCTGGCGCATCCGCATCACGCCACCATCATTGATGTGGTTGTGCAACTCGGTGATTTTGGCGAATGGGGAAGCGGCGCTGACAACCCGGGCAGCCTTGTCGCCGGCGTTCCTGAATGTCATGTAGGCACTGGTTACCCTGGCGCCGGGGGGTGCCAGGCGGACCCGGGGATCGGCCACGCTGATCTGGTCGGCCATGCCGGCGGCAGCGGCTGGGGTGGCAAGACTCGTCAGGACAAGGGCGGCGAGCGGGAGAAGGATTTTCATATTGAACTCCGTTCAGTTTGCGGGTGGTTTTGTGAATTTCGCTGACCAGTCGCCTTGCTCAAGGCGCCTTGCGAGCGCGTTGATCGCCGAGGGTGATAAAGTCATCAAGTGTAGCGGAGGCGCCGTCCCCGTGGTGGCGGCGAGCCGGCTAGCGCCGTCCCGCCAGCGCCGACTTTCCCTGATAATCCCCACGTCTTTCACCACGGAGCCAACCACCATGCGCCAATTCCTCCCGCTCTTCGTCGTCGCCGCCCTTGCCGGTACCGTCGGCGCCGACGACAGGCCCATTTCACCCATTGCGCTGAAGGTGGCCGACCCGGCCGCCATCGCGGCGGCGGTGCAGGAACTCGGCGGCATCAACGGCGTTGCGCTGGCCTGTGGCCAGAAGGAGGTGGTGGCCCGCGCCAAGACGCTGATGATCATGCGCGTGCCGAAAACGCGCGAATATGGCGAGCTCTTCGAGAAGGCGACCAATGACGGTTTCCTGAGCCAGTCTGCGGGCAGGCAACCCTGCCCGAAGCGCGCCACCGCCGTGGCACAACTGGAAACCGCGGCGCGGCCCCTGCCGGCCGCGCCCAGCCATCAGGCGATCACCGAAACTGCCGCGCCCGCCGTCGGCGTCAATCCGCGTTACCTGTTGCAGGACACCAATGGCCGCGCCTTCATGGACAGCGACTATCACGGCAGATTCCAGCTGATCACCTTTGGCTACACCTTCTGCCCCGACATCTGCCCGACCACATTGATCGAGATGGCCGAAGTGCTCAAGCTGCTGGGCGCCGATGCGGCGCGCCTGCAGCCCATTTTCATCTCGGTCGATCCCGAGCGCGACACGCTCGACGTCCTGCGCACCTACACCGGCTTCTTCGACAATCGCATCCTTGGCGCCACAGCCTCGCCGGAACTGCTGCGCCGCACCGCCGACAACTTCAAGGTGCGCTACGAAAAGGTCAGCGAGCCCGGCGCCGCACCCCTGCAGTATTCGGTCGACCATTCGGCCGGCATGTACCTGCTGGGTCCCCGGGGCGAGTTCATTACCAGATTTGGTTATGCCACCCCGGTCGCCGATGTGGCGGCGCGCATCCGCGCGCACATGGCGCAGGCGCCGAACGCCCCGGCCGGAAATTGACAGAGGTCAAGGCCTTTCGACCGGCAGGGGACTACTGTGTGCGTCAAATTGCCGCAGCGGCGTTTTGCCGCATGGCGATTGTGGTGGGACAAGTGACCTAACACAGTGTTTATCGGAGGATGCCATGAATAGATTATCGGTGCGGACTGTCGCGCTGTTATTGGCGGCGGGACTTGGACTTACGGCGGCCGGCGCGGCCTGGTCGC
>CAZOMI010000032.1:0-30073 GCA_964580925.1 uncultured Methyloversatilis sp. | reverse complement strand
CCACCGCATATGGGGTTTTATTAAGTTCTTTCAAGAGTGCAACACTACACTAGCTTGTTGATTTTCCTGGATTCCGGCTTTCGCCGGAATGACGAATCTGGACTTGATCAGCATTTCCTTAGTGCAACTTTCCAGATCCCTGGCGATTGCGCGGATAGCCGAGTTAACTACGCGCCAACGCTGATCGCTCGCTGCGCTGCGATGCGATAACTGTTCTTGCCTGCGTGCTTGGCCTCATACAAGGCCAGATCGGCGCTTTTCATCAGCGTCTCCACCTCTGCGCCATGGGTGGGATAAATGCTGACACCGATGCTGATGGTCATGCTCGTGTCGTGACCTTGAATTCGATAGGGTTGTGACACGGCCCGGATCACTTTTGACGCCAACTTGGCCACATCGTCGGCATGACTTAACTCCCACAACGCGATCACGAATTCGTCACCACCCAGGCGCGCCACCGTGTCCTCTTGACGCACCGCGGCCACCAGGCGCGCGGCGACCTGGCTCAGCAGCGTGTCGCCCGCGGCGTGGCCCAAGCTGTCGTTGACCTCTTTGAACCCGTCCAGATCCAGATACATCACCGCCATCGTGCGCTTGTTCCTGTGCGCATGGGCGATGGCCAACGAAAGTCTGTCCATTAACAGCCGTCGATTCGGCAGCCCGGTCAGCGCGTCGTGCAGCGCCAGGGATTCCATCGCGCGGCTGTAATCCTCGAGCTGCCTGTACAACAGCCGAACTTCCAGCATGTTGTGAATGCGGGTCTTGGCTTCCATCATGTCAAATGGTTTGCTGATGAAATCCCTCGCCCCAGCGGTCAGCGCCCGCAGCTTGTGGCCCGGTTGGGCCGTGATCACGAGGATCGGCAGGTAGCCGTCGATTTCTATTCCCTTCAGCCCTTCCATCACCTGAAAGCCATCCATGCCGGGCATCTGCAGATCGAGCAGAATCAGGTCGTAGTGGTTGTCGCGATGCAACGCGTAGACGGCATGCGGATCCAGCGTCGACGTAATGTGGCGATAGCCGGCTTCGCGCAGCATTTGCTCCAGCAACAGCACATTGGCTGCCTGATCGTCAACGATCAGAATGCTGGCATCAAGAATGTCCGCGGCACTCAACATCATTGTTATCCCGGGTCAATTGCACCGTCCGGCTCTGTTTCCGCAAATTCCAGCGCCCTGTCCAGCGCATCCATGAACTCGTTGATTTTGATCGGCTTGGTGAGGTAGTGGAAAAATCCTGCCGCCAGGCCCTTCTCGATATCGCGCGGCATGGCATTGGCACTGATGGCCAACACGGGGATGTGCGCCGTTAGCGGGTCTTCACGCAGGAGTTTCAGCGCCTGGAAGCCATTGATGCCTGGCAGGTTGATGTCCATCAGGATCACATCCGGGCGGTGCGCGCGCGCCTGCGCGATGCCGCGATGGCCATCGCGCGCGCTCAGCATGCGCATCCGTGGGTGCGCCTCGATGATTTGCTCGACCAGCATCAGGTTGGCCGGATTGTCTTCCACATAGAGCAGGGTGTAGAGCGCCGCACCTCCCTGAATTTGCGGCGCGGATTCCGCGGGCAGGGCATGTCCAGCGGCAAGTTGTGGCGTAACGTCGCGGATCAGTTCGATCCAGAATTCACTCCCCACACCGACGCTGCTTGCCACGCCGATGGCGCCGCCCATCAGTTCGACCAGTTGCTTGGTGACCACCAGGCCGATGCCCGTCCCTTCCTCGCTGCCGGACTCTTGCCCGAGGCGATTGAACGGCTGAAACAGCTGTGCCAGCTTTTCCGGGGGCAATCCCGCACCGCTGTCCTTGACGCTGATGCGGATGCGGTCCGGGGTGCTCGCGGTGCATTCCACCTCGACCGTTCCATGCTCGCGGTTGTATTTGATCGCATTGGAAAGAAGGTTGATCAGAACCTGCTTGACCCGGGTACGATCGGCATGGGCAAACCAGGCGGGGTCGATAGGGAGAAAATTCGTCTGGATGCCGCGCAGTCGCGCCTGCGATTCGATCATGGCCCGACATTCATTTATGACGTCGGACAACGAAACCGGTTCTCGCGACACCGACAGCCTGCCGGACTCGATCACCGCGAGATCAAGAATTTCGTTGATCAGTTCCAGCAGATACCAGCCTGCCTTGGTAATCTGGCTCAGCCTGACCATCTGGGCGGCCGTTGGCGGCGGCGAACCGACCTCCAGCAACTGAGCGAAGCCGAGGATGGCATTCAGCGGGGTGCGCAGCTCATGGCTCATGCTGGACAGGAAATCCGATTTGGCGAGGTTGGCTTTTTCCGCCACGACCTTGGCACCCTCCAGCTCGATGTTCTTGTCCTGCAGCGTCTGATAGAGCTGCGCCCGCTCTTCTTCGACCTGCTTGCGCACGGTCACATCCCGCAAAATACCGGTGAAGTAGCGCTGGCCACCCAGCCACATTTCGCTGACCGCCATCTCCAGCGGGAATCTGCTGCCATCTTTGCGGCGGCCGACGACCTCGCGCCCGAGACCAATGGCGCGCGCTTCATCGCTGGCACTGTAATAATCGAGGGAACCATTGCTCTGGCCCCGATCAAGCTCGGGGATCAGCAGGCTGAGTTTTTGACCGGAAAGCTCCGCGGCGGCATAGCCAAACATTTTCTCGGCGGCCGGGTTAACTGTCTCGACAATGCCGCCGCGGGCATGGATGGTGATGATGCCGTCCACCACGGTATTGAGAATGGTCTGGATCAGCGCGGCACTGTCGCGCAAGGCCTGCTCAACGGCATATTCGGCGGTGACATCGCGGAACACCAGCACGGCGCCGATCACCTGGCCGTCGCGGTCGCGAATCGGCGCGCAACTGTCGGCAATATCGCACTCGCTACCATCGCGCGCAATCAGTACGGTGTGGTTGGCCAGGCCCTGTTTCGTGCCCTTGGCCAGGGTCTCGATGACCGGGACCACGGCGAGTCGACGGGTTTCCTTGTTGATAATGATAAATATCTCATCCACCGGGCGTCCGCTGGCTTCCGCCTGCGTCCAGCCGGTGAGCTTTTCGGCCAGGGGATTCAGGAGTGTCACGCACGCTCTGGCATTGGTGGCGATCACGGCATCGCCAATGGAGTTGAGCGTAACGGCGAGCTTTTCCTCATTGTCCCGCGCGATGACGTTGGCTTTTTGCAGCTGCGTATTGGTCTCTTCCTGAATCTCGAGCAACTGCTGACGCTCGGCTTCAATCTGCTTGCGCGCCGTGTTGTCGGTGCCAATCAGCAGGTAGCCGATGATGTCACCTTGAGCATCGCGTAGCGCCGTGATCGACACCACGGCCGGCAAGCGGCTGCCGTCCTTGCGGATGTAGGTCAGCTCGTAAATGTCCTCGATGCCGCGCGAGGCCTTGAACACCAAGGCCTCAAAGCCCGGCGCAATCGGCGTACCAAGCTCGACGCTCAGCGTCGCGGCGCGCGCGATGACTTCCCGCGGGTCGGAAATATCGGCCGGCGTGATTTTGTTCAGAACGTCGGCGGCCGTGTAACCCAGCATGCGCTCGGCGCCCACGTTGAAGATCTGAATGACGCCCTTGGCATCGGTGGCGATACTCGAAAAATTGGCGCTGTTGAAGATCGCGCTCTGCAAGGCGCCCGTTTTAAGCAAGGCTTCCTGACGCTGTAATTCCGCGATGCCCTCCGTCTTGCCAGCATTGTCGGCAAGGGAGGGGGCGTGTTCTGTTTCAAGCATGGGCGATCTCTCTGAAAAGCGTGCAATGGATTCGGGAGACTTGGCCCCGCGAAATGCTCACAGAGGTTTTCATCCGCTAATAACCCGGTGCAGGATGACCACCAGGGCGATCACCAGCAGAACGTGAATGGAACCGCCAATGGTATAGGAGGTGACCATTCCCAGCAGCCACACAATGAGCAGAGGCATTACTGAATGAAAACAGGTGGCCTGCCACCGCTGCCAGACGTAACGTCCGGCAGCAGCTCGCGATCAACTATCCCTCACTTGATCCGCATGTCGTTTTTGACGGATTTCACACCGCTGACGCCGCGTGCCACCTCGACCGCCTTGTTCACCGCGGTCTGCGAGCTCACGAAGCCACTCAATTGAACCACGCCCTTGAAGGTCTCGACGTTGATCTCGGCGACCTTCAGAGTGGGTTCATCGAGTATCGCCGCCTTTACCTTGGCGGTGATGACGGAGTCGTCGATGTACTCGCCGGTTCCCGCTTGCTTCGATGTGGACGCACAACCGACGACGGACACCAGCATAACGGCCAGGAATAGTGTGGAAAGAAATTTGCTAAGTTGTTTCATGGTTGATCCTCCAGTCGTGAGTAAAACAGGGTTTATTGATACCAGCTATCCATGCAAGCGGCAAACCAGTACAACACTGCCGGGCTCGACAGGTTTTACCCGCACGCCGCGTCAAGACCCGAGAACAGAATAGCCACTAAGGCAGACGCGGTCGGTACGCTGACGCACATAGCGCGACGGGGACACCTGACTTCGGTGTATCAACGTACGCGAAAAGGCTGGGCGAACTTGCTCCTCTACTCGGTGCGCTGGCGTACAGACGTTTGCCTGCGTTCGAGTAGCCTTGCGATAAACACGGGCATGGCGCCGGTTGCCGCGATCAGGGCAGGGCGCCGTGGCTTTGGTAAAGTTCCCAACACAGTCGCACGGGGGTTTTATCGAACATCGTGTTGCTCCGGCTGACTGTTGGTCACTTTACAACCTCACCTACATCCAAAGAAAATGGGGCGTCCGCGTATCGCAGAACTTGCCGCAGCGCTTTGCCTGGTGCTGCTCGCGGGTTGTTCAATACCCACCATAGTGCCTGACATGGCGACGCGGTCGTCGCCACCGGTGCAGCTCGATGGGGCGCGTGGGCCCTTGACCGCCAAGCAGAGCAAGGCGATTCTCGCCAGACTAGAAAGCAATGGCGCGGAGACCAATATCTTCGCCAGACACCTGGCGCTGGAAGCGGAGATTGTCGGCAGCCCGCTGGTGGTGGGCAACAAAGTGACGCTGCTGGTCGATGGCCCGGCAACTTATGACGCCATGTCCGCTGCCATACAGAATGCCCAAGACCATATCAACATGGAAACCTACATCATCGAAGATGATGAGATCGGGCGGCGCTTTGCCGAGCAATTAATCGGCAAACAACGCAGCGGCGTGCAGGTCAACCTTATTTACGACAGCGTGGGGGCAATCAACACGCCCAAGGAGTTCTTCAAACCGCTGCAAGACAGCGGAGTGAACGTTCTGGAATTCAATCCGATTAATCCGTTCAGCGCGCGTAAAGGCTGGCAAGTCAACCAGCGTGATCACCGCAAATTGTTGATCGTGGATGGGCGGATCGCCTTCGTTGGGGGTATCAATGTCAGCAGTGTCTACTCCAGCGGGTCATTCGGCAGGCATAAACCGACCAAAACCGATACGCCATGGCGCGATACCCATCTGCGCATGGCGGGGCCCGTTGTCAGTGAATTCCAGAAATTGTTCATGGCGACCTGGAGCGAACAACACGGCGCGCCTTTGGCAGCCAGGGATTATTTCCCTGAAATCGGCAGTCAGGGCAATGAGGTAGTCCGCGCCATTGGCAGTTCGCCCGAGGAACCTTACAGCCAGATCTATGTCACCTTGCTCTCCGCCATCAATAGCGCGAAAACCCAGGTTTTTCTGACCAATGCCTACTTTGTCCCCGATCCGCAACTGCTTGCCGCGCTGAAGGAGGCGGTGCAGCGCGGCGTGGATGTGCGGCTATTGTTACCCGAAAAAACAGATTCGGTATTGGTGTATTACGCATCCCGCTCTTATTACGATGAGCTACTCAACGCCGGCGTAAAAATCTATCTGCGGCAGGATGCCTTGCTGCATGCCAAAACCGCGCTCATTGACGGGGTCTGGTCAACCGTGGGCTCGACCAATCTCGACTGGCGCAGCTTCCTCCACAACCACGAAATCAATGCAGTGGTGCTGGGGCAGGATTTCGGTGCGGAAATGCATGCGCTGTTCAATAAGGATATGGAATCGTCCAAGCTCGTTACGCTCGAAGATTGGCGCAATCGCTCGCTTGGCGCCCGTCTCAAGGAACGGACGGCGCGTTTGTGGGCACACTGGTTGTGAGCCGCACCGGAGATGTCCGCCGCAACGCTCCGCGCCAAGTTCACGGCATTGGTATAACGGCACTGAGCAGTACGCCCGCCATCTGCATGAAGTAGAGCGGGAAAATTACCTCGAGATGAAACGCCAGGAGTATCAGCGCCAGCAGGCGGCCCGGTAGCAGCGCAGTCGCTCTGCCATGCGCTTTTGCGCGCCCGCTCATGGTGGGACCGGGAAAGACACAAGCTGTTTGACTCAGTCCCGCTCGCCGTTGACCATTGCGAGAAAATGGATAGAATTATTCCGGTTGAGTTGCCTTTGAGGGTTACCTGCATTGGCGTGGAAGTGCGCTCGCGACTGACGACCCGGAGGATTATTCATGCTTGCCCATCATGCGCCCCGCCAGAATTTCCTGCTGGCCGCCCTGCCGGCGGACGAGTATGCGCGCCTGTTGCCGCATCTGGAACTGGTCCCGATGCCGCTGGGTCACGCGCTTTATGAGTCCGGCATTAAAATGCGGCACGTCTACTTCCCCACCACGGCCATTGTGTCCCTGCTCTATGTCATGGAGGATGGCGCATCGGCCGAAATCGCCGTGATCGGCAACGAGGGCATCGTCGGTGTCTCACTGTTCATGGGTGGCGAAACCACGACCAACCGGGCTGTCGTGCAAAGCGCCGGCCACGCCTGCCGACTGCCGGGGCAGTTGCTGAAGGATGAATTCAATCGTGCCGGGGGGCGCCGTGTCGGCACAATGCAGAATTTGTTGCTGCGTTACTCCCAGGCGCTGCTGACACAGATGTCCCAGACCGCAGCCTGCAATCGGCATCACTCGGTGGACCAGCAACTCTGCCGCTGGCTGCTGATGAGCCTGGACCGCTTGCCCACGAACGAACTGATCATGACGCAGGAGCTGATCGCCAACATGCTCGGCGTGCGCCGCGAGGGCGTCACCGAAGCAGCCGGGAAATTGCATGCGGCCAGCCTGATCAATTACCACCGCGGCCACATCACCGTGCTCGACCGGGCGGGGTTGGAGGCGCGCGTCTGCGAATGCTACGCGGTAGTCAAACAGGAGTTCGATCGCCTGCTGCCGGAGACAATCGTTCCGTAATCGGGCTGTCAGGCTTGCCTGGCTGGGCATTCGGGTGAAATGGCGGCGGAGGTGTGGCAGCGCACAGAAAGATTGGGGCCAAGGGCCTAACTTCGCCACTGGCCGACCAACAGGCAAGACCCGATCGAAGTCCAATGCGCTTGTTCCATTTGGCTATGCGCAACAATTTTCAGATGACATCAATGAATGCAATGCTTAGAACCGCGTTGGCGCTGGTCGGTGCCGCAGAAGCTGATCATGTCCAGGGCGCCCGACGGATAGTTGCAGCGTGACTAACACGCAATGGTTTTTGCTCGTGGGCGGACTATTGCTCGCCAGGGGCTTGACGGCTTCGCTGCTCAAGAGCCTGCCGGTCACACCCGCGATCATTTATCTGGCGGCAGGGTTGCTGGTCGGGCCGATGGTACTCAATGTATTTCACTTCAATCCGCTCAAGGAATCGGCGCTGCTGGAAGTGCTGACCGAAGTGGCCGTGCTGATTTCGCTGTTTTCCGCCGGCATCAAAATGCCCGTGCCGGTCAGCTTTTCCCGCTGGCGCACCCCGCTGCTGTTGGCAACATTTTCGATGGCGGTCAGCGTCGGACTGGTCGCGGCGTTTGCCTATTATTTACTCGGCCTGCCGCTGGGCGCAGGCATCTTGCTGGGCGCGATCCTCGCGCCCACCGATCCGGTGCTGGCGAGCGATGTCCAGATTCGCCATCCCGGCGACCGCGACCAGCTCCGCTTCACCTTGACCTGCGAAGCGGGCATGAACGACGGCAGCGCTTTCCCGTTTGTGATGCTGGGGCTGGGACTGCTCGGGCTGCACGAGCTTGGCGAATTCGGCGTGCGCTGGGTGCTGATGGATGTGCTGTGGGCCACGCTGGGGGGCATCGCCATCGGGGTCATGTCTGGTGCTGCCCTGGGCCATCTGGGGTGGAAACTGCGCAGCGAGCCTAACGAGCACACGCTGATGGACGACTTCCTCGGACTTGGCCTGATCGGTGTGGTGTACGGTTTGAGCTTGCTGGTGGAGGCGTGGGGATTTTTGGCGGTATTTTTCGCTGCTGTCGCGCTGCGCCAGACCGAGCTCAAACTTGCCGCTGCGGGTCAGGGTTCGCCAAATCGGTCGCAAGCCGAAAATGCCGGCCCCAATAACGAACTTCCGCCGACCGTCAGCGGCGGCTCGCTGGTATTCAAGGAACATCTGGAGCGGCTCTCGGAATTGCTGCTCGTCTTGCTGATCGGCGGCACGCTGTTTCTCGATTCCTGGAGTTGGCGGGCGGTGGGGTTTGCGTTGTTTCTGTTTATGGTTGCGCGACCGGTCAGCGTCCTCGCCAGCCTGCTGATAACCCGCACGTCATGGCCGATACGCGGCATGGTCGGCTGGTTCGGGGTACGCGGCATCGGTTCCTTGTACTACCTGATGTATGCCATCCAGCATGGGCTCCCCGAAACGCTGGCCATGGAGCTTATTCAGTTGACGCTGATTGCGGTTGCGCTCTCAATTCTCGTCCATGGCACCAGCGTCAAGCCGTTGATGCGTCGCTTTTGGCATTATCGCAAGCGCTTGCCAAAGCCCTGACGGTTCATCGCCAAGCGACGTTGCTGTCCCGCGCGAAAGTCGGCGCTGGCGGGACGGCGCATCATTGTGCTTGCACGCGTACTTCGACCGAGTGTTCGCGATGATCATCGACCAGGCTGACCGTCCGATCGCTTTGTTCGACGCCATCAAGCGTCACGCTCGCCACCCCGCACGCTGCTGCAGCGCCGGCGCGCGTTTGCAAGACGGCGATGTGATAAACGGTTTCCCGATAGCGGTAGTGGATCTTGAACGCCTGCCAGTCGGCGGGCAGACAGGGAGCGAAATGCAGCTTGCTTCCCACCAGCCGCAAGCCCAGCAGCGATTCCAGCACCAGCCGATACATCCAGCCGGCCGAGCCGGTGTACCAGCTCCAGCCGCCGCGCCCGATGTGCGGCGCAACCGCATAGACGTCGGCCGCGGCTACGTAGGGTTCCACCTTGTAGGTCGCGATGTCCTCTGCCGATAGCGCATGGTTCACCGGATTGATCATGGTCAGCAATTCCCAGGCTTGCGCGCGCTCGCCCAATGCGGCAAACGCCATCGCCGCCCAGACCGCGCTGTGGGTGTACTGTCCGCCGTTCTCCCGCACCCCCGGCACATACCCGCGGATGTAGCCGGGGTCCAGGTTCGACGTATCGAAGGGCGGATCGAGAAGTTGGACGAGCGCGGCGTCACGGCGCACGAGGCGGGCGTCGACCGCTTTCATGGCCATGCGCGAACGCGTCTCATCGCCCGCCCCGGATAGCACGGCCCAACTCTGCGAGATCGAATCGATCTGGCATTCCGCATTGCCTGCCGAACCGAGCGGCGTGCCATCGTCGAAGTAGGCGCGGCGGTACCACCCGCCATCCCAGCCATGCTGCTCGATGTTGCGGCGCAGCCGATCCCCCTCTTCCAGGCAAAAATCGGCGAAGGCTGCGTCGCCATACGTCCGCGCCAGCGCGGAGAACTGCCCGAGCACGTCGTACAGGAAGAAGCCCAGCCAGACGCTCTCGCCCTTGCCCCGCATCCCCACCAGATTCATGCCGTCGTTCCAGTCGCCGGAACCGATCAGCGGCAGGCCATGCTCACCGAATCTCAGGCCGTGCCGGATGGCGCGCACGCAATGCTGATACAGGCTGGCCGCCTCGGCGGAGCGGCCGGGCAGGTCGTAGTAGGAATCGTCATCGGGGTTGACCGGGCGACCTTCCAGGAAGTGCGCGAATTCATCCAACACTCCGGTGTCGCCGCTGCTTGTCACGTAGCGGCATACCGCCAGGGGCAGCCAGAGGTAGTCGTCCGAACAGTGCGTGCGCACGCCCCGGCCCGACGGCGGATGCCACCAGTGCTGGACATCGCCCTCCAGGAATTGGCGGCTTGCGCACAGCAGCAGATGTTCGCGCACCCGCCCCGGCTCGGCGTGAATGAGCGCCATCACGTCCTGCAACTGATCGCGAAAACCAAAGGCGCCGCCCGATTGGTAGTAGCCGCTACGCGCCCAGACTCGGCATGCCAGGGTCTGGTAGAGCAGCCAGCCGTTGGCCAGCACATTGACCGATGGGTCGGGAGTTTCCACCTGCACCGCGCCGAGCGTGTGGTTCCAGTACTGCCATACCGCTTCGAGCGCGCCACGCGCGGCCAGGGCTCCGCGGAAGCGCTGCACAAGCTGGGCGGCGTCATCGGCGTTGCGCCCGACGCCAAGCCGGAAGACGATGTCGCGCGCCTGTCCGTCGGCCAGGTCAAAATTTACCTGGAGCGCGGCGCAGGGATCCAGGCCGGCGCCCACCTTGCCGGAAAGCTGCGCCCGCTGCATGGCGGCCGGACTACGCAGCGTGCCGTTGCGCCCGAGAAATTCCGTGCGGTCGCCCGTCAGGGTGCGCTTCGCGTCATCCACATCGAAGAAGGCGACCCGCTCGGGAAACTCTGTGTTGTAAGGATTTCGCGCGGTGAGCGCGCCGCTCCGGGGATCGACATCGGTGCTGACATGCATGGTCGATTTTGCGCGTAGATCGCCCAGCACCCACTCGACGTAGCCTGTCGCGGAAAGCCGGCGCGGCCGGCCCGAAGCGTTGCGCACTTTCAATACCGAGAACTTGACCGCGGCGTCAATGGCCACATAGACCCACAACTCCGAGTAAATGCCTTCCGCGCTCGTCTCGAAAACGCTGTAGCCGAACCCGTGCCGAATGACATAGGGCATGGCGGAACCGACTGGCGCCGGCGTGGGCGACCAGACATGGCCGGTCTCTTCGTCGCGGAGGTAGATGGCTTCTCCGCTCGCATCGCTCACCGGGTCGTTGTGCCAGGGCGTGAGACGAAATTCGTGCGCATTCTCGCTCCAGGTGTAGGCGGCGCCGCTCTCCGAAACGATCGTGCCGAAGTGCGGATTGGCGAGAACGTTCACCCACGGCGCCGGCGTTACTTGACCGGGCCCTTGCGTAATGACGTATTCGCGACCGTCGGGGGTGAATCCGCCCAGTCCGTTGAACAGGATCAAATCGCTGCGCGGCGACGCAACGGCCGGCGGGGTTGTCGGGCGATGGCTGCGGCTCGGCGCCAGTTGCGGCACGCGCACTTCCGCAAGCTCACGCCGGTCAAGCTGTTCGGCCAGCGTTCCCCGGTCGTCCGAAATGACAACTCGCGCAACCGACTGGAGCAGAATGCGGTCCTCGCCGGGGATATGCTCCACCGACCGCACAAAAATGCCGCCCGGCCGATCGATCACGCTGGCCTCGATACCCGAGGCGATCAGTCCAATGATCTGTTCCTGCAATTGTTGCCGGTAACCGGCGTGATCCTCGTTCCAGATCACCAGATCCACCGCCAGCCCTTTCAGGCGCCAGTAGGCATGGGCCTGTACGAGTTGGCGCACGAGATCGATATTGGCCGCGTCGCCAATCTGCAGCAGCACGATCGGCAGATCGCCGGAGATGGCGTAACCCCACAGCCCGGACTGCCCACGGCGATTCTTGATGAGCACGGCCGGATCGGCGCGCAGTCCGGCATTCACGTGGATGACGGAACTGGCGAGGCGCGCATAAAGTTGCGTATCGGCCTCGGTGGCATTGAGCTGCCACAGCACCACCTGGCTGTGCGTCCACGCCAGGTCGAAGACGCGGTCCGCAAGATTGCGGTCCTGGTATTTGTCGATCAGGCGCAGGGCCATGTCGCGGGTGTCAGTGACGCCCAGCACGATATCGATCGTCGCCGCCTGATCCGGATCGAGCGTTAATGCATAGCGGATGGCGGCGACCGGATCCAGCACCGAACCCGCGGTGCCGGAGAGCGCGGCCGGGTCGCTCATCGCCAGAGGATTTGCGGCGCTTCTCGACCGGCCGATGAAGCGCAGGCGATCCGTCTCGTAGGACACCGTGCCGCTGTCCGCCCCGTGCACCGCCATCAGGTGAAACATCCAGGGTGCCTGCTCGGCGACGGAGCGGGGCCGGCGCGTACAGAGGATCGCGCGCTGCTCCCGGAGAATCTCGGTCTGCACGAACAGATTGCTGAAAGCCGGGTGCAGCGCGTCCGCAGCCGCTGGTGCGATCACCACTTCGGCATAACTGGTGACGTCGATCTCCCGGCGCTGTCGTGAGCGATTGGTGATGCGCACCCGGCGTAACTCGATATCGTCTTCCGGCGAGACGACGATCTCGGTATGCGTCTCGAAGGCGCCGGCGCCCCCTCTCACGGCATCGCGGCGGCGAAATTCGGCGCGGCCTTCGGAGAAAATCACTTCGTAACGCTCGGGTCGCTTGAGCGTCGGCTGATGGGCGGTCGACCAGTATGCCCCGCCCCCCATTTCCCGGACGTAACAGAACGTGCCCCAGTTGTCGCGGGTGCCGTCCTCGCGCCAGCGCGTGACAGCGAGGTCCTTCCAGCGGCTGTAGCCGCCGCCCGCGTTGGTGACCATCACGTGGTAGCGGCCATTCGACAACAACTGCACCTCGGGTAGCGGCGTGTCGGGGCTGCTGAACACGCGAATCGACACCTCCGCCGCAAGCGAGGCCGAATGCACGTCGGAGAGTTGGGCCGCGTTCGGAAACAATGCCGTAGCCTTGGGAATCCGCTCCTGGAGTAGCAGCATGACCGCCTGGAACCGCCGGTCCGACGCGAAGCGCCGTTGCATCGGGCGCTCCAGGAGCAGGTAGGCCAGCGCGAGCAGGCTCATGCCCTGATGATGGGCCATGAAGGACCGCACCACCGTGTTTGATTGCCCGCGCCGCTGCCGTGCCGGCGTGTAGTCGATCGCTTCGAAAAAGCCGAACTTGCCCATGAACCCTGCGGCCGCGAGGCGCTGCAGATTCAGGCAGGCCTCCTCGGGCGCCACCATCAGCGCGAGCACCGAGGCATAGGGCGCAATCACCAGATCGTCGGCCAGTCCGCGCTTGAGCCCGAGGCCCGGCACGCCGAAGGCACGGTACTGGTAATTGAGATGCCCGTCGACCGTGTTGTAACCGGATTCCGACATGCCCCAGGGGACGCTGCGCTGGTTGCCATATTCGATCTGCCTGGCCACCGCCGCCTTGCAGGTCTGGTCGAGCAGAGTGTTATCGTAGGTCGGCATCACCAGCAGCGGCATCAGGTACTCGAACATCGAGCCGCTCCACGACAGCAGAACCGGATCGCCACCGGTGCCGGTGAGCAGGCGCCCCAGGGCGAACCAGCTTTCCTGCGGCAATTGCCCCTGGGCAATGGCGACGAAACTGCACAGCCGCGCCTCGGAGGCCAGCAAGTCGTAGTAGCTCGCGTCCGCTCGCCGCTCGGCCACGTTGTAACCGATGGTGAGCAGATGACGCGTCTTGTCGAACAGGAAGTCATACTCCATGTGCGCGAGATCACCGGATTGCAGTGCCAGGCGTTCGATGACTGCCATCCTGGCGCGGGCCGGGGCGCTCCCTGCCGTGGCCAGTTCGCGCAGGGTCGGGATTCCGGCGAGGTCGGCCGCCGGCAGCAATAGCCGCGGGGCGAGCAAGTTCAGCTCGTCTTGCGCCTCGCGGCATTGCCGGGCAAGCGCCCGTGCCCAACCGTTCGCCTCGCTCTCGGCCGCCGTGTCGCCCTTGGCAGCGTGGCTGGCCGCGACCTGGGTGACGATCAGGGTGGCGCTGTTCGCCAGACGTTCAAGCGTCAAGCGCGCACCCGCAATGGAGATTGGCGGGGCAGCAGACGCGGCTTCCAGGTCCTGGTGAAACTCCGCCAGCGCACCCGCAGCCGCATTTTCCGTTGCGTCAGCCGCAGCGGCGAGAATTCCCAGCGTGTCGCGCAAACCATCGAACAGCCGCCCCGGCAGTATCTTGTCATCGGCCAGCGCAAGCAGGCCGGCACGCAAGGTCAGCAGATGGCCGGCGAGGTTGCCGCTGTCCACCGTCGAGATGTACAGCGGTGGCAGCGGCTGCAGCGTCTGCGTGTCGTACCAGTTGTAGAAGTGCCCCCGGTGACGTTCCAGTCCGTCCATCGTGCGCAGGGTGTTCGCCGTGCGCTCGATGAGCAGTCCGGCCGGGATGTAGCCGAAGTCGTAAGCGGACAGATTCGCCAGCAGCGCCATCCCGATGTTGGTCGGCGAGGTGCGATGGGCGACTGCGGCAACGCGATACTCCTGATAGTTGTCGGGGGGCAGCCAATGGTCCGCGGGGCCGACGAAGCTGTCGAAGAACGCCCACGTCCGCCGCGCCAGCGCGCCCAGGAAGAGGGTCTGGGCCGCCGACAACTCTGCTTTGCGCGGCACGCGCGGGCGGCTGATCCACCACGCGAGAATGGGTGAGGTGGTCCACAGGAGCAGAACCGGTCCCGCCACCATCAATATCGCCGGTGTCGATACCGCCAGATATACCACCGTCGCTGTCGCGAGGGTGGGAGCGATCCACATCGACCGGAGACTGCTGGCGAGGCCGCTACGGCCGTGCCTGGCGGACTCGCGATCGACCTCGCTCGACGGGTTCCATTCGAGCAGCCGTTTGCGCGTGACCCGCATGCGCCAGGTCGTGCGCGCGATCGCATCCAGACTGTGGAACGCCTCGTAAGGCAGGCAGGCGAGTTCGAACGCAACCTGCATCAAGCGCCGGGAAGTCGCGTGTGTGACGGCGGCGAGGTGCTGTCTCGGCAACACCTCGTCCGGCTTGCGGAACAGATCGAGGATGGCGGTGCACAAGGCGGGTAGCAGCAGGATGCCGATCACCGACCAGGTCCACAACCATGCCGACGACAGCAGCGTCCATCCCAGCAGCAACAGCAACGTCAGTGCCGCGGGGACGAGACTGCGTCGCAGGTTGTCGATCAGCTTCCATTGCGACAAGGCCGAGAGCGGATTCTTCCGACAGCGCGCATCCGCGCCTGGCACGCGCCGCCACAGCCATCCCGCAAGCTGCCAATCGCCGCGAATCCAGCGATAGCGGCGGCTTACATCGGTGCCGTAGCGAGCGGGGTAGTCCTCAAATAACTGCACATCGCTCAACAGCCCTGCCCGTGCGTAGCACCCCTCGAGCAGGTCATGGCTGAGGATGCAGTTCTCGGGGAAGCGCCCGCCCAGGGCTTGCTCGAAGGCATCGACGTCGTAGATGCCCTTGCCGATGAACGAACCCTCGCCGAACACGTCCTGATAGACATTGGAAACGACACGCGTGTACGGGTCGATGCCCGCCTCCCCGCCATACAGACGCGCATAGCACGAGCGGTTCGTCCCCGGCAGGCTGACCGCCACGGACGGCTGCAGGATGCCGTAGCCTTCAACGATCCGCTGCAAGGCCGGGTCGTAGCGGGGACGATTCAGCGGGTGCGCCATGGCGCCGACAAATTGCCGCGCCGCATCGCGCGGTAATTGCGTATCCGTGTCCAGGGTGATGACGTACTTGACGTTGGACAGGACTGCAGTGTTACCGACGACGAGCGAAAAGCCATCTTGGGTGCCATCCTGGGTGCCATCGTGCCCGCCGCCGCGCAGCAGCGCGTTCAAGTCAGCCAGCTTGCCGCGCTTGCGTTCGTAACCCATCCAGATCCGTTCCCGCGGGTTCCAGCGCCGCGGTCGATGGAACAGGAAGAAAAGATCATCCCTGGTTCGCCCCCCCGCACCGCCATATTTCTCGTTCAGTTCGTCTATCCGCGTCTGGGCCAGTTGCACCAGCGGCCCGTCCTCGGGAAGCGCTTCCTGGCGCGCGTCGCATAAATCGGTCAATAGCCCGAAGTGCAGGCATTCATCGCGATTCGCCAGGAACCTGACTTCCAATGCCTCGACCAGATCCTCGATGCTTGCTGCGCTGGTAAGCATGGTCGGGACCACCACCAGCGTGCGCGATGGCGGCGGAATTCCTGCGGAAAAGTCCATTCTGGGCAGTGGATGCGGCGTCACCAGCAGGGTTGCCAGCCAGTTAATCAGCGCCACGGCAAACTGGCTGATCGCCAAAAATGCGAGGATGCCCGTCGCCAGCCGCGCCCAGACAGGGAGATCCGGTGCCTGCAGCAACAGGCTGCCGGTGGTGATCAGCGTGATCAGCGTGATGGCGCCCAAGTACAGAAGCAATGGGAACTGGCCCGACTTTCTACGCAATTTCTCGACGCCGGAAAGGCTGACTTCCGCCACTCGCTCGAGTTCCGGCAAGCCCTTGTCGACCAGGTAGAAGCCGACGTGCGCCGCCCGAACATCAAGCGCCGTTGCAGCGCGCGCCAGTTCCACCGCCGCGCGGGCCACCTCGCCCTCGGACAGGCGGCTCTTCTTCGCTATCCTCTCCGTTGCATGACGGTAGCGATCGCGGGTGGCAAAATCCATCCTGCCATAGACGCCGTCCGGATCTTCAAGCAGCGTCTGCTCAACGACGCTCATGGCCTCGACGAAATCGCGCCAGTCCAGCGCGCCGAGAACCCGCAGGCTGCCGATGCTGTTGCTGACGGAGACCTGATCGGCGGCCTGCTGCTGGTTCTCCCGCTGCACCAACTGCTCAATGGTGAGACCGGCTTCGGAGAGTCGCTGCTCGAGCCAGGTCAAGGGCAGGGCTAAAGTGGGGCCCCGCCCCTGCAAGCGGCGCGCCAGTTCCGCGACGAACGCGCCGACCATCGGTGGATTCGAGCGCGCCATGTCCGCGATCACCAGAATCAGACTCTTCGGATCCTGCGCGGCGGTCTCGGCCACCTTGTCCGCCCAGAAGACGGCCAGGTTGCGCTCGGTACAGCCGGCGGCGATCAACACGCCGACGCGCCGGAGATTCTCGATGACGGCCAGCCGCAGCATGATCGGGATCGCCCACAATTCGCCAAGATTGAGGGGGGTGACGGTCTGATAGGCTGCCACGAAGCGGTTGAGACTTTCCAGATCCACGCGACCATCGCCGTGCGCAATGGTATTCAGGGCGATGTCATATACGCGCGGACGCCCGGCCGACGGTCCCGCTGATCCGTTATCCAGGCGCGGGAGTTCCCGGCTGTACCCCTTTGGCAGATGCCGCCTGGCGGTACGGATCTGTTCTTCGATGAGATAGAAGTTGTCGAGCAACCATTCCCCGGCCGGCGTGATCCGGCAGTTCGCCGTTACCGCCGCCTTCAGCAACTGGCACACGTCGACCAGGATGCTTTCGTTCTCGGCCAGCCGGGCCAGCAACTGGTCCGGCGCGCGCCCGGCGGCCAGCTGGTGCGATGCCGCGAGCGCCTTGCCGTGCTGCGCCATCTGATCGGCGCTGAACAACTCCAATCGCAACGGTGGCTCCGCCTCGGGTGAAATCCCTTGCCACCCGCTGCCGCGAAGCCGCGCCTGCAACCGCCGCAAATATCCGCTGAGCTTGGTGTCGTTCAATTAATGTGGACCAGTCTGGTTTAGAAACACATCAAACACGCAACATAATGCCGTGCCCTTTTCTCGTCCGCTTCCTGCCGCGCCCCACAAACAACTGCGGCGAGCGGGCAAAGCCCGCCGCCGCAGCAAGCCTGGTCGCGTGAATTACCCTGATCCGCCTGCAACTTGAGGCGAACGCTTTATCTACCGGGAATTCAACGCGCCGGAGGCGCGGGCGGAACAATGATTACGGTGTCACCGCCGGTCTTTCCGGTTTCACCGGTGGCCCCGGTCTCACCGGTGGCCCCGGTTTTTCCCGCAGACCCGGTCAAGCCAGCCTCACCGGTAGCCCCGGGAACGCCAGTGTAACCCGTCGACCCGGTTAATCCGGTCGATCCCGCGGGGCCCGCCGGACCGGCAGGTCCCGGGACTGGAACGGTAACCACCGTCGGCGGGGTCACGACAGTGGGTTTATCGCACGCACTCAATGCCATGGCCATCAGTACCGCTGAAAACACTAGTGAACTTTTCACAATAATTCCTTTTTGTATGTTTAACGAAAACCGACAGGCAGAATTGCCCGTCGGGCACTATGATTCGCCGTCTTGCCAGCGCCGACTTTTATCAGCGGCGGCGCAGCAATAAGGCAGTGAGGAGTCCGACCACAGTAGCGCCCACGACGACCTTCCAGGGGTTCTCCCTGACGTACTGATTGGTCGCGTCCGCGGCGCTGCCGGCTTTTCTGACGACCGCGCTTCGCGCATCGGTGAGTCTGGACTTGGCCGCGCCGAGTTTGGCTTCGATATTCGTGCGCGCTGTGGCGAATTCTTCGGCGGTCGAATTAACCGCCGCCTTCAGCAGGTCATCGGCATCGCCGACAACGCTTTTGAGATCCTTCACGAGGTTTTCCTTGCTGCCCTGGATAGTCCCATGGCTTGCGATCAATTCGGTAGTCATCATGCCTCCTGGTGTTGAAGAGAGAAAGTGAGCGGCCGGGGCCAGCTCCGCGTCATTACCTTTGTCGGGAAAGCGTCTTGCCGCGCCCAGCTAAAGTACGTCTCAAGCTTGATGGCGAGCCATGCAGACGCGTTCAGGCGCTCTCCTTGCTACGCATCCTGCCCCACGCGTAACACGTGGTCTGTACGCCAGCGCACTCAGCGCACGCGCCTTGGCTCAAGGGCGTCAGGAACAGATCGGGCATTACTTCGAACAGGGTGCGCTGGCGCACAGACCGCGGCCATCGCGCGAGTAGTATGGGACTCGCGGTTATTTGTTTGATCCATTGCAGAAGGATCTTTAAAAGCCGTTGCAAAGCGGCAGATTCAGCAACGCTGGCGATTACGAAACATCAAAACTGCATTAAGGAAGCGCTGATCAAGTCCGTCACACTGGCGTAGGCCGGTGTCCAGTTCGTTGATTTTCCTGGATTCCGGCTTTCGCCGGAATGACGAATCTGAACTTAATCAGCATTTCCTTAATCGTAATTTTTTAGGGGTACATATGATGATGAAACCAAAGATCTTGTCGATCCTTTCATTGGCCGTGATCAGTGTGCTTTACGGGACATCCTCGGCATGGGCGGCGCCAATAACTCTGGGGACGGCGCAGAGCTTCGCGGTGCTGGGTGCCTCGACGGTGACCAACACCGGCTCGACCACCCTTTGGGGAGATCTGGGTGTCTATCCAGGCACTTCGATCACTGGAGTGGGGAGCATCACCCAGACCGGCGCGGTACACCAGACTGATGCGGTTGCGCAGCAGGCCCAGATTGACGCCCTGACTGCATACACCACACTTTTCGGCCTGTCGTCCACTGGCAACCTGACTGGCGTGGATCTGGGCTTCTACAACAGTTCAAACGCGCTGGCCCCGGGCGTCTATACATTTTCCAGCTCGGCCCAATTGACGAATGATCTCTATCTGGACGCCCAAAACAATGCCATGGCACTTTGGGTGTTTCAGATCGGGACCACGCTCACTACCGCAAGCAACTCGACTGTCAACGTGATCAATGGCGTTCTCAGCGGAGCGGATTACGGCGTGTATTGGCAGGTCGGCAGCTCCGCGACATTGGGCACCAGCACGGTTTTTGCAGGAAACATTCTTGCGGATCAGAGCATCACTCTGAATACCACGGCAAGCATTCTCTGCGGCAGGGCCATCGCGCTGAATGCTGCGGTAACCATGGATACCAACACCATCTCCAACGATTGCTTCGCCGCACCTGACAGCATCGACAGCGGGCGTAGCGACTACGGCAGCGTCGGCTTCAGCGGTGACGGTATCAGCGACAACGGTGGTGGGACCGTAACTGTTGGTGTCGGCGCTGTCCTTTTGCCGCTTCTGCCAGGCGGACAGCTGTTGGTCCGCCTCATCCTTGGTGACCCCGTATAGTTCCTGGATCTTGCCCGCCAGATGCTCTCGCTTGCCGGCGATGACATCCAGCTCGTCGTCGGTGAGCTTGCCCCACTGCTGCTTGACGTTGCCCTTGAGTTGCTTCCAGTTGCCTTCAATTCGATCCCAGTTCATTTTCGTTTCCTTCAGGTTCGTTAACTATCGGAACCGGACGCAACCCCGGCGGGAACAATTACAACTGCCGGGTTTGCGCGCGCCCGGCTTGCAGGCAAGTGTGACCCTCTTGCGGGGCTGGCTCCGTGCGTTGCCGAACACAATGCGCATTAGTTCGCCATTCGCATAATGGAGACGGCAGATTTAAAAGAATCAATACCGCCGCGCGACGCCGTTGTCGATCTGCACGCGATCGCCCACCCGAATATCGGGGTTGGTACTTTGCATCAGCGTTTGATGGGAACCATCGCTCATGCGGATCGTGAATTTGTAGGCATCGACTTGCTGCTGGCTGCGTTTTTCCAGTTCGTGTCCGGCATAGGCGCCGCCGGCAACGCCGAGAACGGTCGCCGCGGTTTTGCCACTGCCCTTGCCCACCTGGCTGCCGACGACGCCGCCCACCACCGCACCCGCGACGGTGCCGAGACCGATGCCGCTGCCACCGATGCCGGCGCTGTCCTGCCTGACAAGCTCGATGGACTGCACCACGCCATATCCCGAGCGGATGCCGTCCGTATAAGTGGATTGCGGATAGGCCGTCCCTGAACTGGATGTATTGACGGGAGGATTCATGGTTCCGCAACCGCCGAGCGCAAGCGCGGCAGCCAAACCAAGTACTGTTCCATATTTATTCATGGTGATCATGATGTGTCTCCTGAAACGAAGCATGGTGCATGGACTTGGGGGTGAAAGTGGCTGCGCATCAGCAGGCCGCTTGCTCCCCCTTACTTTTTGAGGCTCATTTCATTGCTGACGCTGCTCACCCCCTCGATGCCGCGGGCAACTTCGAGGACGCGCTCGATCTGGCTCTGATTGTCGACAAAGCCACTTAGCTGGACTTCGCCTTTGCGCGTGACGACGGCGATGTCGAGGCTCTTGACATTCTCATCGGCAAGCAGCGCGGCCTTGACCCTGGTTGTCACGATCCCGTCATCGATTTTGTTGCCCACCGTCGTCGCCGCACCCTTCAGACTCATCTTGTTGTCGATGTTGGTGACGCCCGTCACCCCGCGGGCGACCATGATCGCGCGGTCGATTTGCATCTGGTTGTCGACGAAGCCGCTCAACTGGACTTCACCCTTGCGGGTTTCGACCTTCAGGTCGAAACTCTTCACATCCGGGTCGGCAAGTAACGCCGACTTGACACTGGCGGTAATCACGCTGTCGTCAATCACCGTCCCCACCGTCGTGCTCGGCGGCGGCACGGCAACCGACTCCGGAGGCTTGCTGCAGCCAACAATCAAGACTGCCAGCACACCGGCAAGCGTCGTACTCAAAACAAGCGATCCAAGGCGGGTTTTCATGTGAGTATTCTCCGTACAGAAAGTTATGGGGCCATGCCCCTGATTACCGTTTGTTTGTGAGTGACGAAAGCGAAGCCGGAGCCGGTATGCTGATTACGGTCTCGGCACCGGTCATTCCGGGCCCAACGGTATGCCCGTCGTCCCTTGATTCGATGCAGGCCTTACATCCTGCCAAGGTCCTGAATTGCATCGACGACCATTCCCGTACCGATCGCGATCAGCAATATGTCGCCAGCAACACGCACGTAGCGATGGCCGGACGGTGGCAGACCGATCTGTACCACAAGCGGCTGCGGCACTTCGTAATAGATCACCTCGCGTGCCAATGGCCGTCCGACCTGCCATTTTTTCGCCTGACCCGGTGGCATGCAGCCGTTGTGCTTCTTCGCCAAACCCGGCGGGCAGCGACCGCTGCTGTAATGCTCGACGTAGTATTCACGCACCACGACGTACTGGCGATCTTCGAAGTGGCGACTTCCTCCGGAGGAATAACGGTCGTTGTCGCGCTTTGGTTTCCTGTTGTCATTGCGCTGCTCGTCGCGTCGGTCATCGTGTCGGTCATCCCGCTTATCGGCGCGCTCGTGTTTGCCGCCTTTGTCAGCACCTGCCCAGGCAGGCTTGTCGGCCATTGCCGGGCCCGTCGCCATCATTGTGCCGATGGCAAGTGCCAAGGCATATTTCACAAGAGTTTTCATGTTGATTCTCCAGAATCAGGTTGATCGAATCGGTTATCGCCGTCCTGCCAGCGCCGACTTTTGTCGGCACGTGGTGCAACGATCACTTTTTCTCGTCGCCCTTTGCCGCGTCCTGGATTTTTTCACCCGCCTTCTCGATCTGCTGTCCGGCCTTATCGACTGCCTGGTCGACACTCTTGCCGGCCCGCTCAGCCGGGCCTTCCTGCTTCTGGCAACCGGAAAGTGCAACCAGCAACGCACTCATGATCAAGGCCGCACTGACGGAATTATTTGGTTTCATCGTTTCATCTCCTCAACCAAGGTTACGAGCGCGTGCCACGCACCTGCCAGGCAGGCCAGGCGCATGGCACCGCAATCATCATTTGCCGACTTCGTGACCGATGACGCCGCCAACAGCAGCACCGCCAACGGTGCCAACCGCGCTGCCGCCCGTCAGAATGGCGCCGCCGACGGCACCGACTCCCGCGCCGATGGCGGTATTCTTGTCCTGCTGCGACATGCCGGCACAGCCGACCAGACCAACCAGCATTACTGCGGTAACTGCACTGAGTGCGAATCTTTGTAGCGTTTTCATGGGATTGCCTCTATCAAAAATACTGTGTAACGGGTTTAACTGCTATTCAAGTGCGACCTGGCCGGCATCCTCGCGAGTGCCGGGCAAAGCGCTTACCTGGCGGGCTGGGTACCCACCACTTCGATTTCGACGCGACGATCCGGTTGCAGACAGGCGATTACCTTGGCGCTCTTCGCGCCGCGGCAGTCATCGGCCTTCGTGACAGGCTGCGTCTCACCCTTGCCTGCGGTTTGGATGCGATTTTCTTCGATGCCCTTGCTCAGCAGATAGGTCTTGACCGCAGCGGCACGCTGCTCGGAGAGTTTCTGGTTGTAGCTGTCCGAACCGAAGCGGTCGGCATGTCCGACCACGGTGATCACTTCTGGATTGATATCCTTGCTCTTGCTGACGAAATCATCCAGCGCTTCGCGACCGGCGGGACGTAACACCGCTTTGTCGAAGTCGAAAAGCGTATCGGCATTCAGTTGCACGCGTTGGGCTGCCGGTCTCGGTGCCGGGGTTGGTGTTACAGCAGCCAGCGGCCTCGGGTCCGGTGCAGCCGCGAGCGGCGGTTTTTTCACCAGGTCGGGATCGCATTCTTCGATCGCCAGCGCCGGCGTCCAGTAACCGGTACGCCAGCACAGACCGGTGCCACTTCTGACAAGCTCGCCACGCTGATCAACGACGTACCCCTGC
Source organism: uncultured Methyloversatilis sp. (assembly GCA_964580925.1). Taxonomy (GTDB): domain Bacteria; phylum Pseudomonadota; class Gammaproteobacteria; order Burkholderiales; family Rhodocyclaceae; genus Sulfuricystis. Next base: position 6,767 of record CAZOMI010000032.1, on the reverse strand, counting down.
TTCGACGCAGTGGTTTGCGCCGTTGCCACGCCCGAGACAAGGCCCAGTGCCAGGGCACACGATACGGCCAAAGCCATTTGCTTCTTGGTCAATGCATAAGTCATGATATTTTCCGATCCATGGGAAGTACAACAGTTGCGGCCATCGAACAGCTATCGGCCGTTGACGTCATCATTCCCCTAATCCGGAATTCCTTCTGTGCGCTAGCGCGCATAACCCGCGGTTAGTGCAATCGCCATGGCTGCGCCGTTCGCCTTGCGGGCGGCCGTGTAACGCAGACCGATGAGAGTTTGTAATAACAGGGGGGTGGCATGCCACCCGCGGACACAGACGACCCGCACGACCCACGCGCTACGCCGTACCGCCAGGGCCGACTTTCCAGGTCAGCGCCGCATCTGGATTTCGTCGATGTAACCGAGCATCCCGGTGCGGATGCTGGCGGCATTGCCTTCGTCGGTGTCGATATGCATGGCGAGGCGGAAATTCGGGTTCACGCGCACCACCACGTCGCCGTAGATCAGCTCGCGGTCGCCCTTGATGCGCACGCGTACCACATAGCGGTCGCGCAGGCCGCGGCGCATCGCATCCTCGGGCGACATGTGGATGTGGCGCTGGGCGCAGATCACGCCCTGGGTGATGGTGGTCGAACCCTGGTTGCCTTCGAGCGTGAGGCCCGGCGTGTTGGCGAGGTCGCCGGATTCGCGGATCGGCGGCTGGATGCCGAGCTTGAACTGCTCGGTCATGGCGATTTCGACCTGGGTTTCCTTGCGGGTCGGCCCGAGCACGCGCACGTTGTCGATGCGGCCCTTGGGGCCGATCAGGTGCACTTTTTCGGCGCAGGCATACTGGCCCGGCTGCGACAGTTCGTGCGCCGGAGTCAGTTGATGGCCGGGGCCGAACAGCTTGTCGACATCGGCCTGCGCCAGATGCACGTGGTGCGCGGAGATTTCAATGGGGATCGGCTCCTCGGCGCCCGCCGCGGCGCCGCGCACGATCTGGCTGCGCTCGGTGGCGCGCAGCGCCTCCCAGGCCACCAGGCGTTCGTCATTGCTGGTGATGACGATGATCCTGACCCGCGAATCCTCGCTGGAGATCACCGCATGCGAAGCCACCGGCCCGAGGGTGCGGTTCTTTTCCTCGTCGAGCCTGATGCCGATGAATTCGAGGCCCTGGCAGGCCAGACTCCGGACGGCGGCGCTGGTCTCGCCGATCTTGCCGGTGAAGGCCAGCACGTCGATGCCGCCCATCGCCGCGACATAGGCACCGATGGTCTTGCGGATCTGGTAGGAATAGGCGCGGTGCGCCAGCAAAGCCCGGTGGTGCCCCTCGCTGGCGGCCTGCTCGATTTCGCGGATATCGCCGGAAATGCCGGAAATGCCCTTCATGCCGCTTTCCGCATTGATCAGTTGCGAGATCTCCGCGGGCGACATCTTGTAGTGTTCCATCAGATGGATCAGCACCGCCGGATCGAGGTTGCCGGCGCGATTCGCCATGATGAGCCCCTCGGAAGGCGTCAGGCCCATCGTCGTATCGACCGAGCGGCCATGGTCGATGGCGCACATCGACGAGCCGATGCCGAGATGGCAGGAAACGATCTCCAGTTCCGACAGCGGACGCTGCGTCACCTCCGCCGACTTCAGCGACACGTAACGATGCGAGGTGCCGTGGAAGCCGTAGCGACGGATGCCGTCCTTCTTGTAATAGTCGTAGGGCAGACCGTACATGTAAGCGTAGGTCGGCAGGGTCTGGTGGAAGGCCGTGTCGAACACGGCGATGTGCGGCACGGCGGGCAGATACTTCATCGCCACCCTGATTCCCGCGAGGTTCGCGGGGTTGTGATACGGCGCAAACACCGCCAGGTCCTCGATGTCCTTCATCACCTCGGGCGTGATCAGCGTCGAGCTGTAATACTTGCTGCCGCCATGCACGACGCGGTGGCCCACCACCACGACATCCTGCGGCATGAAGGCAAAGCGTCCGCCGAGGGTGCCGATCTCGTCGAAAATCACCTTGAACAAATCGGCAAGTTCGAAGTGCGGCCGGCTGCGCTCGATCACCGCGCCGCCTGCATTGAGGCACACGCCCACCACATCCTTGTCGATGTTCTGGAAAATGCCGTGCACGCCGAGGCTTTCGTCCTCGGTGTCATAGATGCCGAAACGAATCTGTGCGCGACCGATGTTGAGCGCGAGCACGCGTCCCGGCGTCTCGGACTTGAGGCTCAGGGCATAGGGGTCGGCAGCGGTGGCGGCGACACGCGAATACGCATGGCTGCTGGAGAGATCGAGTGTGTTGGCCTTGACGCGCCCCGCCAGCAGGCGCGAGAGGAACATCACCGCCTTGGGGGTGATGACGATGTCGCGGTTGAACACGGCCTGAGGAATGACCAGCACGAAACAGCGGTTGGCGGCAATGATGTCGGTTTCCGTCGGCTCGCCGGTCAACAGGGAAAGCTCGCCAAAAACGTCGCCATCATCCACTGCATCGATGACGGCACGCTCACCGGTCGGCGCTGCCACCGACACATCGGCATGGCCGGACAGCATCACCCCGAGGAACTGACCCGGTTCTCCGCAGGAAACGATGGCTTCCTTGCCTTCAAAGGTACGCACTTCACTGTCAGCCAGGATTGCGTCGAGCTTTTCCGGAGCGAAGCCATCGAACAGCCGTACCTTGTCTATCAGGAACTGCTTGATTTCATTTGAGGTCATGATTTATCTCTAGAAAACTTGGCCTCGCCTGGATGAACGCCAGAGCCACCGGACATCAGCGAAGCTAATACTTAATGGTAATAGTATGGCACAAGAAAGCAATCAATTGTTGCAGCGCAACAGAACTCGAGCACTCGCCTGTTGCGCGGGAATCAGCGTGTTAACTTTCATGGTCACGAAGGCCGCCACCCGCTGATGATGAAAACACCGTCATTCCCGCGCAGGCGGGAATCCATGAGCCTGTTACAAGAATCACCTGCCTATGGGTTCCCGTCCCCGATAAAAGCATTCGGGGATGACGCGCGGGAACGACGACGTGGCTGTATTTCACGCTAATATGACGCAATGCACCTCACCCTGTTTGTCCCCGGCCTGCTGCTGCCAGACGAGATTCGCACCGATACCGTCTTTGACCTGACCGCGCCCATGTTCTCCCTGTTACTGGGGCGCGGACAGCGCCGCGAACTCGCCCCGGACTGGCTGCCCGGCGCCTTTGGACTTGCCCCGCCCCTGCCGGCAGCGGCGTTGCGCAAAGTCGGCGCCGGGCCGTCCCAAGCCGACGCCAGCCCCCCTGTGGGGGGCAGCGAGACGGGGTTGCGAGCGTGGGGGGCCAACAAAGTCGGCGCTGGTAATACGGCGCCAGGATATTCTGTCTGCCTCGACCCCGTGCATTTGCAGGTTGCCCGGGAGGGAATTTCGCTCGCCGATCCGGCACAGCTCAAGTTGTCCGTAGACGAGGCGGCCGCACTGATCGAGGTTGTCGCTCCGTTGTTCGCCGACTGGGGCACGCTGTCCGCCTCCACTCCAGGCTGCTGGGAACTGCAACTGCACAAGCCAGTGCAACTGATAACCCGTCCCTTATCCGACGCCATCGGCCAAAACGTTGATCCTGACCTTCCCGGCGGCCCCGATGGCCGTGCCTGGCGCCGGCTGGTCGCCGAGACGCAAACGCTCATGCACGCCCACCCCGTCAATCGCCGCCGCGACGGGCTCGGCCAGCCCACCATCAACAGCCTGTGGGCCTGGGGCCTGGGCTGCCTTCCCGATGCGGTGCAGGTAAACTTCAACGTGACCTGGAGCAACGACCCGGTGCTGGCCGGTTTGTGCGCCGCAGCCGGCCTGCCCTGCCTGGCGCCACCGGAACGCTTTCAGCCGGCCAGCGGCCGCGTCCTCGCCGTCATGGATAGCATGGAGCACCCCGCCAGGACCTTTGACGCGTTAGGCTGGCGCGAGGCCCTGCTGGCCCTTGAACGCGACTGGCTCGCCCCGGCCCTGGTGAGCCTGAAAAAACGCGAGTGCCGCGAACTGCGGGTGATCGGCACCAGCATCGCGGGCATCGCCGGCCCGCAGAGGGCAACCGCGTTTTCGCTCACCTGGAACGAACTCTGGCGGCTGTGGCGCCGGCCGCGCCCGCTCACCGCGCTGACATGACCCAAATTGCTTTGCGTCCCGTACCGCAACGCGCCCGGCTGATGCTCGAGCAAGCGGGCATCCATCCGCTGCTCGCGCGGCTGTATGCCGCGCGCGGCGTTGTGGGCACCGACGAACTCGACACTACCCTTTCAGCACTGTTGCCGCCGGAACAAATGAAAGGCATCGACACCGCCGCGACCCTGCTGGCCGATGCCATCGCCGCGCAACAGAAGATCCTCATCGTCGCCGACTATGACTGCGACGGCGCTACCGCCTGCGCCGTCGGCCTGCGCGCATTGCGGGCGTTGGGGGGAATTGTCGACTACCTGGTGCCCAACCGTTTCGAGACCGGCTACGGGCTTTCGCCCGAGGTCGCTCAACTGGCGGCCGCCATGCAGCCCGATCTGCTGATCACCGTCGACAACGGGATTGCCAGCGTGGCCGGTGTCGCTGCCGCCAAACAACTCGGCATGACGGTGATCGTCACCGACCACCATTTGCCCGGCGACGAACTGCCGGCAGCGGATGCCATCGTCAACCCCAACCAGCCCGGCTGCCGCTTTCCAAGCAAGTGCATTGCCGGCGTTGGCGTGATGTTCTATGTCATGCTCGCGCTGCGGGCGGAACTCAGGAAGCGCGGCGCATTTGCCGACCGCGCCGCACCCAACCTCGCCGCCCTGCTCGACCTCGTCGCGCTCGGCACCGTCGCCGACGTCGTGGCGCTCGACCGCAACAATCGCATCCTCGTCACCCAGGGACTGGCGCGCATCCGCCAGCGCAAGCTGCAAGCCGGCATCGCCGCCCTGCTGCAGGTGGCCGGACGCGAGGCGGTGCGCGCCAGCACCTTCGACCTCGGCTTCGCCATCGGCCCGCGCCTGAATGCGGCCGGCCGGCTGGCCGACATGAGCCTCGGCATCGAGTGCCTCGTCACCGACGACCAGGGACGGGCACTCAACATCGCGCAGGAACTCGACGCCATCAACCACCAGCGCCGCGCCATCGAGGCCGACATGCAGGCCGCGGCGGCCATCCAGCTCGAAGACCTCGATGCCGGCCAGCGCGCCAGTCTCACCCTGTTCGATCCCGCTTGGCACCAGGGCGTGATCGGCATCCTCGCCGGTCGCGTCAAGGAAAAGCTGCACCGGCCCACCATCGTGTTCGCCCGCGCCGGCGACGAACTGCGTGGTTCCGGGCGCTCCATTGCCGGGCTGCATCTGCGCGATGCGCTTGATCTGGTGGCCAAGCGCCATCCCGGTCTCATCATGCGCTTCGGCGGTCACGCCGCCGCCGCCGGCCTGGCGATTCAGGAAGACGCGCTTCCTGCTTTCACGACTGCCTTCGAGGAGATTACCGGTGCGCTGCTCTCGCCAGCCACGCTCACCCGCACCTACGAAACCGACGGCCCGCTCGAAGCCGGTTATTACAGCCTGATACCGGCCCGCCTGCTGCAGGATGCCGTCTGGGGCCAGGGCTTCCCGGCGCCGCTTTTCGCCGACCAGTTCGAGGTCGTGCAACAGCGCCTGCTGAAAGACAAGCACCTCAAGCTCACTCTGAAAAAAGGCAACGTGCGCCTCGATGCCATCCGTTTCAACCATCCCGACAGCGCCCCCGACCGCATCCATGCGGCATTCCGGCTCGACATCAACGAATGGCAGGGCGCGGCGCAAGTGCAACTGGTGCTGGAGCACTTCGAAGCGGCATGAGACATGCGGTACATGACGGCCGCCCCGCAACCACCGCTTGACTTCAGCTTCCCCCGCCATAGAATTGATGCACATTGTTGCACACCGTTCAGTATACTGAATTAACGATCTCCCGGAACCATACCGAGGAAGACCCCCATGACCACCCGGCTTGACGACACCCCTGAACCGCGCCAGCTCGCGCACTTCATCAATGGCAAACCGCACGCTGGCGACGGGCGGCGCTGGGGCGACATTTTCAATCCGGCGACCGGCGAAGTCGTGTTGCAGGTGCCACTGGGCAGCGCGGCCGACGTCGATGCCGCCCTCGCCGCCGCCACGGCGGCCTTGCCGGGCTGGGCCGACACCACGCCGCTACGCCGCGCCCGCATCCTGTTCAAGTTCAAGGAACTCCTGGAAAAGAACGCCGACGAGATCGCCGCGCGGATCACCCACGAACACGGCAAGGTGCTGTCCGACGCCAGGGGGGAACTGACACGCGGCATCGAGGTCGTCGAGTTCGCCTGTGGCATTCCCCACCTGCTCAAGGGCGAATATTCCGACCAGGTCGGCGCCGGCGTCGATAGCTGGTCGATCCGGCAGCCGGTCGGTGTCTGCGCCGGCATCACGCCCTTCAACTTCCCGGTGATGGTGCCGATGTGGATGTTCCCGGTGGCGCTGGCCTGCGGCAACACCTTCATCCTCAAGCCTTCCGAACGCGACCCGTCGCCGAGCCTGATGCTGGCTGAACTGCTGCGCGAAGCCGGCCTGCCGGATGGCGTGTTCAACGTCGTGCATGGCGACAAGACGGTGGTCGATGCGCTGCTGAGCGACCCGCGCGTAGCGGCGGTCAGCTTTGTCGGCTCGACGCCGATTGCCCAGCACATCTACGCCACCGGCACCGCGCACGGCAAGCGCGTGCAGGCGCTCGGCGGCGCCAAGAACCACATGGTGGTGATGC
>CAZOMI010000031.1:0-30453 GCA_964580925.1 uncultured Methyloversatilis sp. | reverse complement strand
ACCCCAGCAGTCTCGCCGCCGGGCCGCCCCAAGGCGAGACGGCACGCGGCGCCAGGCGCAAACCGCTCACAAGAACGAACGGAAGCTCCCAGTAATAACCGAGCGTAGCGAGCCGCAAGTCTCCCCTCCCGCGAGGGAGGGGCTGGGGGAGGGTGGGCGTTCATACCATCTGATCGTCGCCACCCTTGCCGCCGAGCTGGATTTGACCTTCGTCGGCAAGGCGGCGGGCGATTTTGAGTATTTCCTTCTGTTCGGATTCAACTTCGGACAGCCGCACCGGACCTTTCGATTCCAGGTCTTCCCTGAGCATCTCGGCAGCCCGCTGCGACATGTTCTTGAAGATTTTTTCGCGCAGTTCGGGCGGCGAGCCCTTGAGTGCCAGGATCAGCGAATCGGACTGGATTTCGCGCAGCAGGAGCTGGATGCCGCGATCATCGACATCGAGCAGATTCTCGAAGACGAACATCTCATCGAGAATCTTCTGGGCGAGCTCGGGATCGTATTCGCGCACATTGTCGACAATCGCCGTTTCGGAAGCCTGGCCGACGAAGTTGAGAATCTCCGCCGCGTGGCGAATGCCGCCCATCGCCGCCTTCTTGACATTCGCCGAAGATCCCGCCAATAGTCTGGTCATGGCGTCGTTGAGTTCATGCAGGGCATTGGGCTGGACACCATCGAGCGTGGCAATGCGCAGCAACACGTCGTTGCGCAGCCGTTCCGGGAAGGATTTGAGAACTTCGCCGGCATGGTCGAATTCCAGGTGCACGAGGATGGTGGCGATGATCTGCGGGTGCTCGTTCTTGATCAGGTCGGCGACGGTAGGCGCATCCATCCATTTGAGGCTTTCGATGCCAGCGGTATCACCACCCTGCAGGATGCGCCCGATCAGATTGGCTGCCTTGTCGTCACCCAGCGCCTTGGTGAGCATGGTTCGAATCACTTCCGAGTCGGCAGACAGCGGGGCGCCTCTGGCGGTGTGGTCATCCATTTCCTGCAGGATGGTCTCGACCTTTTCCCGTGGCACGGACTTGGTGGCGGCCATGGCATGGCCGAGTTTCTGCACCTCCTTCGGTCCGAGGTGCTTGAGCACTTCCGCCGCTGCGTCAGCGCCCAGCGTGAGCAGGAGCATTGCGCTCTTTTCAATGCCCTCTTCAGGTCCCGTTGGCACCCATCCACCCTTTGATCATTTCGGCCACCAGTTTGGGATCCTGTTGGGCCGCGTCGCGCGCTGCCTTGACCTTGTCGTCGTAAGAAGCCATCCCGTGTGAGGCCCGATAAGCTTCCGAAGTATCTCTCATCCTGCTGGCCTCCGCCTTTCTTGCAGCCTCGGCGCGTTGTGCTGCGGCGGCCAGCATTTCAAACAGCGGTTTCATGATTTTGGTCCAGACCAGGTAGGCGATGAGCGCGAAAACCAGATACTTGCCGAGTTCCTTGACCAATGCGACCAGTTCCGGATCTTGCCAGAGCGGAATCTCGGGTACAACTTCCGGTTCCGGCGCCACGAAGGAGGCGGCGGCCACATTGATCGAATCGCCGCGCGTCTGATTGAAGCCCACCGCTTCGCGTACCAGGTCGTTGATGCGCTTCAGCTCATCGGCGGTGGGGGGTTTGCCGGGTTTGTTGTCCGGCCCCTTCTTGTGATTGATCACCACGGCGACCGACAGCCGCTTGACCATGCCGGGCGGGCCGCGGGTGTGTCGCACGGTCTTGTCGACCTCGTAGTTGATGGTGGCGTTGCGGGTGTAATTGTTGTTCTGGCCAGCGCCGGCCGCGGCGCCACCGACCTGCGGGTTGGTGATCGGCGCGGTGGCGGGAACGGGCGGCTGATTGGTCAGGGCACCGGGCACCCCGATGGCTGGCGGATTGCCGGCACCCGATTCTGCGGTCTGCTGGCTGCGGATGGTGGCTTCCGGCGTCGGGTTGGGCTTGTAGGTTTCCGCAACCTGGTCGACGTGGGAAAAATCGAGCTCGGCAGCGACCTGGGCGCGAAAATTTCCCTTGCCGACCAGGGGCTCGAGGATTGAATCGACGCGCTGCAGGTATTGCGCCTCGACATCCTTCAGGTACTTGATCTGGTTGGGATTGAGGCTGGCGTTCTTGAGCGAATCCTGCTGCTGGGAGATCAGATTGCCATTCTGGTCGATCACGCTGACGCTGGCCGGACTGAGTTGTGGCACCGAGGAAGACACCAGATGCACGATGCCGGCAATCTGGGCTGCTTCGAGCGAACGGCCGGGCTGCAAGCCCACCAGTACCGATGCTGACGGCTTGAGATCATCCCGCAGGAAAGCCGTCTGCTTGGGGATCGCCAGATGGACGCGGGCACCGCGCACCGCGGACAGGGTCTGGATGGTGCGCGCCAGTTCGCCCTCCAGGCCGCGCTGGTAATTGACCTGCTCGGCAAACTGGCTGACGCCGAGTTTCTGGTTCTCCATCACTTCGAAGCCGACCAGTCCGCCTTTCGGCAGTCCCTGCGAAGCCAGGCGCAGCCGCGCGTCGTGCACCATGCCGGTCGGCACCATGATGGCGCCGCCACCGGACGAAAACTTGTAGGGAATGTTCTGTTGCTGCAGTGCTGTAACGATCTGTCCGCCATCCTGGTCGTTCAGGTTGGAAAACAGGACGCCGTAGGGCGGATCCTTGGTCCATAACCAGGCGCCGACCAGTATCGCGATGGCCAGGGCAATCGCGACCGCCGCGCCCATTTTCTGGCGCGCGTCGAGACCGGAGAGAAACCCCAGATTCACGGGGGAAGCGGATGCTGCCGTTGCCTGTTCTGCCATAGTGTATGAAGCTTTATCCGGTTAAACCCTGACGGATTGTGGTTACGGCCGCCGCTGCGCCGCTGAACGTTCGTTTGCGCTTACATTAGCCTCGACCGCAATGGTGCTGCGATTGTGTCTTGCGCTAGCAAGTCGGGTTCCAGCAAGTAGCGGCAAAATTTGCCGCCATTTCGGTTATTGTTCGCCGTATCGCCAGCGCCGATTCTTTGACACTATGCAGGCAAGGCAAAATGCCGGCAAAACAAGGTGTACCAACGAAGGCGCTTTTCCCGGTTGTTTGCTCCAGCCAACCGCCTCCACGTTTTTATCTGCCAGAAAGGTGTAATGAGTTGAGTAATCGGGAGCCGGACAAACAGAACGCGACTTTGCTGCCAGCCATGCCGGTTGAAATTCCCGTCGACCCGGCGCGGCTTGCCGAGGCGTTCCGGCTGTTCAACCAGGTCTCCGAAGAACTGTCGACGGCCTATGGAGCATTGGAGCGACAGGTCGTGGCATTGACTGCCGAACTGGCGGCCGCAAATGCCGAGACGCAGCGTCTGCGGGAACAGGCCGAACGCAACGCCCGCCTGACGGCAATGGGCGAGATGGCAGCGCAACTCGCCCATCAATTGCGCACCCCGCTGGCTGCCGCGCTGCTCTATGCCGGCAACCTCGAGAACCCCGAACTTCCCGAGGCCAGCCGCATCAGCATCGCGCAGAAGACCGTCGGGCGCCTCAAGCACCTCGAACGGCTGATTCAGGACATGCTGCTGTTCGCCCGTGGCGAGGTGCTGGGCCGTGAGGCTTTTGCCGTGGCCGACCTGCTCAACGAACTGGCGCATACCTTCGAGCCTCTGGCCCGCAGCCGCGGGGTAGAGTTTGCGTTGCTGCCCGCCCCGCCGGAACTTACCCTTACCGGCAATCGCAAGGCAATTGCCGGGGCGTTGACCAACCTGCTCGAAAACGCCTTGCAGGCGGTGGCTGTTGGTGCCGGCGGACGCGTCAGCCTGGGTGTGGCGGCGACCGCCGAGCGGCTGGCGTTCAGCGTGCGGGACAATGGCCGCGGCATGGCGCCCGAGGTGGTGACCCAGTTGTTCCAGCCATTTTTCACCACCCGTGCCGAAGGCACCGGCCTGGGGCTCGCCATCGCCCGCGGCGTGGCGCGCGCCCATGGCGGCGGCATCGATGTCGAATCGGTGCCCGGCACCGGTACCGTGTTTGTCCTCACCGTCAGCCGGGGTACGGATGGCGTAACCCCTGTGGAGTCTGCCTGATGGCAAAAAATCCGATGCAATTTCTCGTTGTCGAAGATGACGACGCCCTGCGCGACGCGCTGCTGATCACCCTCGAAGCGGCTGGCTATCGCGCCAGCGGGGCGGATGGCGGCCCGGCGGCCCTGGCGCTGATCGAGCGGCAGGATTTCCACATGGTGATCTCCGACCTGCGCATGTCACCGATGGATGGCCTGCAGTTGCTGGCCGAGATCCGCTCCCGCAAACCCGGCCTGCCGGTCCTGCTGATGACGGCCTTCGGCGATGTCGACAAGGCCGTGGCGGCCATGCGCGGTGGCGCCTGCGACTTCATGCTCAAACCTTTCGAGCCCAAAGCCCTGCTCGACCAGGTGGCGCGCTATGCCATTCCGCCCGCCGCAGAAGGCGTGATCGCGGTTGCCCAGGCAAGCCGCGATGTGCTGCTGCTGGCGGCGCGCGTGGCGAAAAGCGATGCCACGGTGATGCTGACTGGCGAATCCGGCGTCGGCAAGGAAGTCTTTGCCCGTTACATCCATGACCAGTCGCCGCGCAGCAAAGGGCCGTTTGTCGCCATCAACTGCGCGGCAATTCCGGACAACCTGCTCGAAGCCACGCTCTTCGGCCACGAAAAGGGCGCCTTCACCGGCGCGCAGAGCGCGCAGGCCGGCAAATTTGAACAGGCCAATGGTGGCACCCTGCTGCTCGATGAAATTTCTGAAATGCCTCAGGGCTTGCAAGCCAAACTGCTGCGTGTGCTGCAGGAACGCGAGGTCGAGCGTGTCGGCGGCAAACGGCCGGCCCCGGTCGATATCCGCGTGCTGGCCACCTCCAACCGCAACATGGCGGCCGAAGTGGCGGCGGGCCGCTTCCGCGAGGATCTTTACTACCGGCTCAACGTTTTTCCCCTGGCAATCCCGTCACTGCGCGAACGGCCAGACGATGTCGTGCCGCTGGCGCGGCATTTCCTGACCGTGCATGGCGCGCGCCTTGGCCGGGTGGCGAAAATCAGTGCGGCGGCAGCGGCAATACTTGCCGCCCATGCCTGGCCGGGCAACGTGCGCGAACTCGAAAACGTCATGCAGCGCGCCCTGATCCTGGCTTCGGGTGACAGCATCGACGCGGAGCACCTGCTGCTGCAAGGGGAGGGCGTAGCTGCGTTCAACTTCGCAGCGACACCATTTGCCGCCGTGGCGCCAGAGCCGACTTTTGTACCCGCACCCCGACAAGCCCATGTTTCATCAGGTAATCCTGCCAACATGAAAGATCTTGAACGGCAACACATCCTTGAAACCCTTGCCAAGGTCGGCGGTTCGCGCAAGAAGGCCATCGAGATTCTGGGTATTTCAGAACGCACCTTGCGCTACAAATTGAAGCAATATCGCGCGGAAGGCACTTTCATGGATGGAAAAATTGCGCCGGAGTAGAATTTCGGCACGTACCTTGCTATAAATTCGTGAATGCCAAATTATTGGCGACAGGAATATCACCATGGCCATCGATACCAGCAACCTCGAACAAATGCTTTCCCAGCTCAGCGCTGCCAGCGCCTTGGCGCAGGGCAAGGCTGCGCCAGCCGCACCGTCGGGTGGAGTCGAGTTCAGCCAGGCGCTCAAGTCCGCCATCGACCAGGTCAGCGCCGCCCAGCAATCGGCCCGGCAAATGACCAATGATTTCGTCGGTGGGCAAAGCAACGTCGACCTGCAGGATGTCATGATCAACCTGCAAAAAGCCAGCCTGTCATTCCAGCAGATGGTGCAGGTGCGCAATAGGCTAGTCAGTGCCTATCAGGACGTGATGAACATGCCGGTGTAAGACCGGGAGGGGCAGGTTAACCTCAGCAGTCTCGCCGCCGGGCCGCCCCAAGGCGAGACGGCACGCGGCGCCAGCCGCAATCCGCTCCCAATCATGATCGGGAGCTCCCCGTAACAAACGAGCAAAGCGAGCCACAGTCACCTCCCCGCGAGGGGAGGCTGGGAGGGGCGGGTTATTACTTCGCTAACCCATCCCCATTTCGCGCGCTTTCCGTTCGCGATCCACCTTGATGATGTAACGCTGGATCAGGGTCATCATCGGCCCGGGCAGCTTGATGAACTCGCAACCGGCGCGGCGGACGCGCATGCCGTTTCTCAAGTTGATGTCGAACAGGCTTTTCACCTTGAGCTTGCCGGTGATCGAACCGACTTCGGGCAATTCGAGATGGCAGTCGGGGAACACATTGTCGACATCGAACGGGATATGTTCAGGCGGCGCCGAAATTCCCAGGCCGCCGCCGCTGATGTCGAACACATGCGCTTCATGGGCGTACAGGCTGTTGTCAGGCAGGGGGATTGTCACCAAGCACCTCAGCGGTCGGGCGATCGGCGTGGCCAGCCGATAATATTCGCGGCGCTGCAGGCGCAGGACTTCGTTCGGCAGCGCGCAGCGAAACGCGGGCCGGCCATCCTGTTCCACCCTGGCGAAGCCGCGCAGGATGAACTGCACCCGCACTTTTTCCAGGGTAGTCACGCAAAAGTGTTTCTCGGCGATCAGGGCCTTGCGGTTCATCTCGCTGCTGGGCCCGTAATCGAGGATCAGGTGATCGTCCGCCACGACCGCCAGGGTGGTGATCAGCATGTCTTTGCCTTCGTTGAAGAAGGCCGTGATCTGCGAGACATGGCTGAACAAGCCGCGCATCACCACGAGAATTTCCGCCGGGGTGCGCAGCATGAACTGGTCATATTCGCCGCCCTCGAGAATGTCGGGAGGCGGCGTGGTGGCGGGTGGGGTTTCGTTGGCCATGGTGGCGCTGGATTGAAATTGGCGTTCGGCGAACGGCAATTCTATCCCTGTGCCGCACCACCATTCGCAGGAAGTGCCTGACCGACGGCCTTTTGTTCCAATTGATACAACCAGGCCAGCAGCTCGGCGACGGCAATATACAGGGCCGGCGGGATATGGTCGTCCAGATCGACCTGCTGCAACAAGGTGACCAACTCGGGCGACTCATGCACATACACGCCATGCTCGTGGGCGCGCGCGATGATCTCCTGGGCGACCAATCCGCGCCCCTTGGCGACCACCTTCGGCGCGCGGTCGCCCGGCGCGTACTTCAACGCGACGGCGAGGGAACGCTTATCTCTGCTCATTGGAGTCGGACACCTGAACGCGGAAATCGACCAGCGGCACACCCGCCGCGGCGAGTGCCTCGGCCAGCTTTGCCGCGCCGGCGCGCAGATCGGCAGCGCTGGCGCCATGCGGCGTGGCGATGCTCACGCGCACGCCGCCGGGGGTTAGTTGCAGCGTGGCATCCACCTGACCGAGGCGCGGCGTGGTCAACGACAGCGCGGTGCGCCAGTTTGACTTCTCTTCGTCATCGCCGCCGGCGGCGCGCTCGCCATCCCACTCGATCTCCCAATCCATGACCTGCTTTGGCCAGACCTCGCCTTGCCACATGATCCGCTGGGTGGCGACAGCCTCAAGTTGCTGTTGCACCAGGGGGCGCAGTTCTTCGGGTACCTGCCGCGCGAAAGTGGCCGACTGAGCTGCTGTCTGTGCCTCCTGCCGCGCCGCAGCCTGGGTGGTTCCGGCCTGCGCCGTCGCCGGTAACGCGGTGGTTCCGGCTGGCGCCGTCCCACCAGAGCCGACTTTCTCGCCACCCGCCTGCAAGGCTTGCAGAATGCTGCTGGTGGAGACAGTGCGCTCGCTGGCGGCGTACTGGAAGGCGCTTGGCGCCGAGCGTTGCCCCTGGGGTTCCTGCAGCAACTGCGCGAGCGGCAGCTTGCCGGTCACCCATTGCGCCTGGTGCGCCTCATAGAACAGCCCGCTTTGCGCCACCGCCCTGGCCAGCGTCGGCGCCAACTGGGTCCCTGACAGGGGCGGCTGCGCCAACAGCGGCTGGCCGCGATTCAATTGCGCGGGCGGCGCACTTTCACCATCGGCGGGCAGCAACTGGCCGATCAGGCGCGCGGCCGGGCTGAAGCGGGCAAACGCGTAGGGCGCTGCCGCCTTGCCATCGGCCGCCGTGCTGCCCTCTGTTGCCTTGGCAATGATCACCTTGCCCGAGCGATCGACCACCACCAGTTCGAGCAAATCGCCCGATTTGGCGCCACCCGCAAGCTGCAGCGTCAGCTGCTGGCCGGCGACCAGTGCCTTGTAGGTGTTGTCGGGCAGGGCTTCCTGGATCTGCGCCGTAAAGGACTGGCCCGGACGCAATTCCTGGAACCGCGACGGCAGCTCGTGCGGCGGCTTGACCGGCTGCAGCAGGTTGGTTTCGGTCTGCATGCGCATGCGCAGGCCGACATCGGGGGGAATGAGTGCCATGTCAGCCTCCCCCCCTTTTTTTCCCCTCAAGGGAGTTCTTGAAAGCGCGCTGCGCGCAACTGTTACGGGGGACTTCGTGGGGGCTGCGGTACGGGTTGCACCTGGCGGTGCGTGCCGCGTTTGCTTGGGGCGGCCCGGCGCAAACGCTGCCGGTTTTCATGCTAGCTGCCCGCGCCGTAAGCCTGGTCGACCTGCCGCTTGCGCACGTCTCCGTTCAGGAAGCGCCGCACCTGTTCCATCCAGGGTTCGGTATGGCGGCGCACCTCGGCGTCGTCCTTGAGGATACGCTGGATCATGTCGCGCTTGCGTTCCACATCGCGTGGATCGGCTGACCCGTTTTCTGCTTCCTGCGCCAGTGTCTCGCGCAAGCCGGCTACCTCATGTTCCAGATCGATCAGGCGATCCCAGTCATTGGCGCGGGCCGCCTCCACCATGCGGGTGGAGAGGGCGCACATCTGTTCGTAGATCTCGATCTGGGCAGGCATCAGCAGCATGCTAAGCGTCACGCTGCCCTTCTGCTGTCGGAAACAACGGCCGGATCGCGGGCTATTTCCTCCCACGCGCCACGCAGTTCGCGGAGCAGGCCTGAAACTTCCTCGATGATCTTTTTATCGTTCTTGAGATTGGCTGAAAGCAGCCGGTCGGCCATGTAGTCATACAGCGCCGCCAGCTTCTCGGACAGGCCGGAACTGTCGTTTGAACTGAGGCTGAGCTTGAGTCCGTTGACGATGATGTCGATGGCCTTGGAAATGGCCTGGCCTTTTTCGGCGATCAAATTCTGCTGCATGGCGTAGGTGGCCGTGCCGAGCGCCATCAAGGCGCCATCGAAGAGCATGAGGATCAGCTTGTGCGGGTTGGCGGCGGTCACGCCGGTTTCGACGCCGACTTTGGCGTAGGACTGGCTGGGATTGTGAGCGGTAGAGAACATGAGAACCTCGGTGATTAGTTGCTGCTCGAGGAGCCGGGCAGGTTGGCGAGTTGCTGGGTGAGAAACTGGCTGGTCTTGTTCATGCCGGAAATCAGCGAATCGAGCGCGGTGAATTGCGCGCGGTAGCGCTTTTCTATCGACACCAATCGCAAGTTCAGTGCATCGGCGCGCTTCCCGAGGTCCTTGATCGAGGCGTTGATGCCGTCGGTACGGCTGGCGATCAGCCCGTCGGTTCCGACGATGGCCTCCAGCGCGGCATTGAAGCGCACGGCAATGCCCGTGTTGCCGGTAGTGGTCTGGGTGAACAGCGCGCCGACATCCTTGTCCCGATCGGCCAGCGCGGCGTTGAGCTTGGTGTTGTCGACGGCCAGCGTGCCGTTGGTCTGCACGGTGATGCCGATGTCCGAAAGCCGCGCAATGCCGCCGGCGATGCCGGACAGACTGCTTTGCACCAAACCGCCCAACTGCGACTGGATCGAGCGCACCGTGCTGTCGCCGGTCAGTGTCGAGGCCTTCTTGTTGGCGGCATCATAGGCCGATGAACTCTTCAATTGGCCGACGGCGTCGTTGTAGGCCTTGACGAAGGCGCCAATGGCGGCGGCGGTGGCGCCGGTGTTTTTGGCAACCGTCAGGGTGGTCGTGCCGGGGGTGGCGAGCGTGCCCTTGGTCAGGTTGAGCGTCACGCCATCGATGGCGTCTGCGATGGTGTTGCTTGATCGGGTGATGTCGATGCCGTTGATAGTCAGCTTGGCATCGTCGGCCGCCTGGGTCTGCACCAGGCTGGCCGACTTGAGATTGTCGAGGGCATGTGTGCCGCCGCTGCCGGAATCGGTCACGGCCACGGTAATGGCGCCGGCCGAACCGCTGGTCCTGGAACTGAGCACCAGCCGGTGGGTTGTGCCGTCGTTGATGATGGTGGCCGTGACGCCCGCATCGGCATTGTTGATGGCCTGGCGGATGCCGGTGAGGGTGTTGTTGCTGCTGTCGATCGTGATGCTCTTCGCCGTGCCGCCGCCGATGCTGATGGAAAGCGTGCCTTCGGTGAAGGTGTCGGTAGTGGCCGCGTAATTCGTGTTGCTGCGCACGGCGTGGAACTTGGCCAGTTGCGTGACGCTGAGGTTGTAACTCCCCGCGGCGGCGCTGCTGCCGGCGGTGGCGGAGAGCACCGTCGTGTCGGACACGCTGGCCGACATGCCGGTGAACGTGGTGAGATTCGTCAGCGTCTTGGCGGCCGTTTGCAGGCTGGCCAGCGCGCCCTTGAGCAAGCCGAAACTGGAAAGCTTGGCCTGGAAACTGGCTTCCCTGGTCGACAGCGCCTTCAACGGCCGCTGCTCCAGCGCCATCAGTTGGCTGATGATGCTGTTGACGTCGAGCCCGGAGCCAAGCCCGGAAGCGGAAATGCCTGCCATGTCGTTTTCCTTGTCGATTACCCGATAACTACGGCGATAAACCAGAATTCTGAAGTCCTATGCCGATTCTTTCCAGACCCCGACACCAGAGGCCAGCGCCGCCTCCCGCAATGCGGCGTCCTGTGTTGCCAGCGGCAATTGCAACCTGAGCGCCAGATCGAGGTAGGCGGCATCGTAACTGCTCAGGTCGTGGCGCAGCGCCAGCCCGAGCAACTCGGACGCATTGCATTCAAGGGGTTCGATGCGGATCGGCAAGGCATCCAGCGTCTTGATAAAACCCTGCGCTTCCACAGCGGTGATCGTACGTCGCCGGCAGCCGGTGCGCAGCAGGTTGGTCATTTCGAGCCACCACAAGGCGGGGGCAACCACCGGGTCGGTGAGCAAAGCACGCTTCGCCGCCTCGGAATACTCGGAAACCTGATTCTTGATGATCCAGCCAGCCCCGACAGAAGCATCCACGATGAAACCCATTACCTGCGCCCCTCGGCGATGATTGCCTTGATATCCCCTTCGAGCACAAAGCCCTCCCGCAATTCGGCGAGCCGTGCGAAGGCTGCTTCCACCCGCGCTCTCTTTGCGACAGCCTCGGCGTCATTGCTTGCCACTGCTACCATTTTGACAACCGGCTTCCCGTGTTTGGTAATGCTCACTTCCTCGCCCGCCTGCACGGCGGCCAGCAACTCGGAAAAACGCGCTTTGGCTTCGTAAATGGCAACTGCTTTCATGGGTTAACTCCTTTGGAATCTGATTAACCCGATTATGGGTGAGATGGTTTCAAACTGCAAGCACAAAAAAGCCCGCACCGGGTTAGACCGGGCGGGCTTGGGTGTTGCTTATTCCTGTGCGAACGCTCAGGCTTTTTGCCGCAACAGCAACCCCTGCATCTTGTCGAGCGATTGGGCGATGGCCAGTATTTCCTCGGAGGGAATCTGCCGGATCATCTCGCCGGTCTCGCCATCGGTGACGCGGACGATGGTCTTGCCGGTTGTGTCATCAATGGAAAAACTCAGGTTGTTGGAGACGATGGTATCCACCAACTGCGTGAGCGCCTTGACGACCTGCTCGACCTTGGCCCGGTCAGGGGCCTGCTGCTGAGGCGGTGCCTGGAGTTGCACCTCCGGCCGGGCGGCACGTTGCGCAGGCGCGCCCCTTGCTTGGGGGGCGACCGGCTGCTGCATGCCTGTGCCGAAGTCGCCAACGGATGTAATTGCCATGTCCGACTCCTTGCCTGTGAGCGGGAAGCGGCGTCAGCCGCCTCCCGTCATACCTCTTTGCGTCCCGATTAACCGCGCAACAGCGCCAGCACGTTGTTGGGCAACGCGTTGGCTTGCGCCAGCATCGCCACACCGGCCTGCTGCAGTATCTGGTTGCGGGTCAGGTTGGCGGTTTCGGCCGCGAAGTCGGCGTCCTGGATGCGGGAACGCGAAGCCGACAGGTTCTCGGAAGTGGCTTGCAGGTTGGAGACGACGGACTCGAAGCGGTTCTGGATGGCGCCGAGAGTTGCGCGCGCTGTATTCACAGCCGACAGCGCGGCGTCCATCGTGGTGATCGCCGTATCGGCGCCAGCAATGCTGGAAATGTCGAGCGCGGCAAAACCGGTCGTGGTTGCCGGTGCAGTCGTTGCGGCAGTCAAGCCGGTGGTTGCAAGCGTAGAAGTGGCACCAGCATGCGCGATCACGATGCTCGTTGTCGCCGGCACGGAGCCGGAGTTCGTCAATACGACCTGTGTCGGTGCCGAGGCAAGTACTGTTGCATAGACGCCGGTCTGGGACGAGTATGAGTTGACGGCGTTGGTGATGCTTGCCGCGCGGTTTGCCGCGTTCGTGTCGGCCGCAATGGCGCCGACGCTGACGCCGTTGATGGTGAGGTCGCCCGCTGTGATCGCGGTGAATGCAGTAGCGGCGATACCGGTAACCTGGGCGACGGAGGAACTGCCGAGAGAGGCGCTTTGCGCATTGGCGATACCGGCAACCGAAATTGTTTCGCCGACGTTGGCGCCGACCTGGAAGGCTTGCGACACAAACGAGCCGTCGATCAGCTTGACCCCGTTGAAGGATGTCGTTGAGGCGACGCGGTCGATTTCTTGCTTGAGCTGCTGCGCTTCGGTGTTGAGCGCGGCACGGTCGGTCGAGCTGTTCGTTGCGTTGCGCGACTGCACGGCCAGTTCGCGAATCCGTTGGAGGTTGGCGCCGATGGTGCCCAGAGCGCCTTCCGCCGTTTGCGCCAGAGAGATGCCGTCGTTGGCGTTCCGGGTGGCTTGGTTGAGGCCGCGAATCTGCGCGGTAAAGCGCTCGGAAATCGCCAGGCCAGCGGCGTCGTCCTTGGCGCTGTTGATGCGCAGGCCGGAGGACAGGCGCTGGAGGGAGGTTGCCAGTGAGGTTTGCGAGGTGTTCAGGCTGCGCTGCGCGTTCAGTGAAGAGATGTTGGTGTTGATTACTTGGGGCATTTGGAATCTCCTTAGCCGGATCAGGGTTCAAGTTTCCGAGAGCACCTTGCTCCCGATGCTTGCACTAACGGACACCCCCCGGGGAAACTTGAGCGGATATTTGCAAGAAAAACGGAGGAAACCGGCTAGACTGGCGCAATGGAGTATGTTCTGACAGATCATGCGCGGCAAAACCGGCGCGGCAAAACCGGGGTCTGCCCCCGGTTTTCCCTTGCAGAAGCGAGAAACCGAAAATCGGTGGCCCCCCGGTTTTCCCTTGCGTAAAAACCGGGGTCACCCATTAGCCGGCCGAAGTTCCGTGCCAGCGCCAGCGTTCAGGCGCGGCTTAGTTGCGCATTTCTCCCGTAAAAATTCTTGATTGGCTACTTGCTGGTGGTGTCAAAACTGCTACCATTAAGCCATGCGTGTAGTCATTGATACGAATGTGTTTATTGGTGCCTGCCTGGGGCGCGGCGCGGCTAATGCAGTTGTGGCTGCTTGCTTGCAGGGGCGCTGCACGCCTTTGATGGGGGCGGCGCTGTTTGCCGAGTATGAGGACGTGATGGGGCGAGACCCTCTCTTTCACGGTTGTCGACTGGATGCCGGCGAGCGCGAGGAGTTGCTGGACGTGTTCCTGTCCCGTTGCGAATGGACGCGCGTGTATTACCTGTGGCGGCCTAATTTGCGTGACGAGGCGGATAACCATCTGGTGGAACTTGCCGTTGCTGGTGCCGCCGAATGTATTGTGACGCGCAACTTGCGCGATCTGCGCGCCATGGAGTTGAGGTTCCCGGCCTTGCGGGTTGTAGCGCCCGAGGCTTTTCTGGAGGAGATTTGAAATGACCGCCATTACTGTACGACTGCCCGACGAAAAGCACCGTCGTTTAAAGGCGCTGGCAAAGAGCCGTGGCACGCCGCTCAATCGCCTGATTGACGAAATGACGACGCTGATGCTGGCTGAATTTGATGCGGAAACCCGTTTCCAAGTGCGCGCCGCCCGCGGCACGGGGCGGGTTGAACGCGGACTGGAACTGCTTGAGAAGGCGGCCGGTTAGAAGCGAGAAACCGAAAAACCGGGACAGACCCAAATATCCGGCACCGATTTCCCGTTGCAATTGCCCATGACAGCATATATGCTGTCACTATGATTTCCGTAGTGATTGACACCAACGTTTTCGTCGCCGGTCTGCGTTCAGCGGGCGGCGCGTCGCGCGAGGTGTTGCGTCGCGCGCTGACGGGTCGCATTCAGCCGCTGTTTGGTAATGCGCTGTGGCTGGAGTATCAGGATTTGCTGGGGCGTCAGGTTTGGGGCGAATCGACAACCGCTGTCGAACGCTTGCTGGTGCTGGCGGCGCTGGCACAGCGCGGGCGCTGGGTTACGGTGTATTACGGCTGGCGCCCCAATTTGCCTGACGAGGCGGACAATCATTTGATCGAACTGGCGCTGGCGGGAAGCGCCGCTGCGATTGTTACGCACAATGTGCGCGATGTGCGTGGGGGCGAGTTGCGACTCGGCAGTCTGCGCATACTGACCCCCGCGCAAAGTTTGGAGGAATGGCGATGAGTACCTTGACAATCCGGTTGCCGGACGATACAGCCGCGAGGCTCAAATCATTGGCGCGCAGCCGCGGCCTGAGCACGAACAAACTGGTGGAGGAATTGAGTGCGCATGCCTTGGCGGCATGGGATACCGAGAACCACTTTCGCGCCCTGGCCGCCACCGGCGATGTTTCACGGGCGCTGGCAATCCTGGACCGGCTCGATGCCGAGGACAGGGTTTGAAGTCCCGGACAAGGGAAAGGGAACGCGATAAATGGGGACAAACCACGTTTTCCGCCCAGCAGCGACAGATGAAACCGGCTAGACTGGCGCATGGACTATGTGCTGACAGATCATGCGCAGAAGCGGCTGTTGAAGCGGAAAATCCAGCTTGAGTGGGTAACCGCCACCCTTGAAAACCCGGCAATGACGGTTAGCGATTCCGATGATGCGGAGCTTGCGCATGCTTTGCGATCAATACCCGAACGTGGTTTCCGGGTACTCAGGGTGATATATAACGAAGCGGTAAAACCGCTTCGCGTGGTGACCGCCTACTTCGACGATGAGGTAACTGATCTATGAAACTTGAATTTGACCCCGAAGCCGACGCCGTCTATCTGGAAATCTCCGATGCTGATGTTGAACGATCAGAGCAGATTAGACCTGGCGTCGTGATCGATTTCGACTTCGATGGCAACGTCGTCGGTGTCGAGGTGCTCTACGCCGGCAAAAGAACCCGTACGCCGCTAAAGCAAGCTGCCTGAGCGGGGAAAGCACCACCAAAACCGGGCACCAAAACCGGCAAAACCGGCAAAACCGAACCGGCAAAACCGGGGTCAGACCATGGTTTTCCGCTGTTTCCCGAACCGCACGCAAAACCGAAAACCGCAAAACCGGGGTCAGACCCCGGTTTTCTGATGATCGGTCTCGATAGCAATGTGCTGGTTCGTTACATCATGCAGGACGACGCCGGGCAATCCCCGCGGGCGACTGTCCTCGTCGAGTCGCTGACGGTGGAGGCCCCTGGTTTTGTGACACTGGTAGCGGTGATCGAATTGAGCTGGGTGTTGGCGTCGTGCCATGGCCTGGATCGTTCCCAGATTGTCGCCGCGCTGGAAGGTCTGATGCGCAGCAAGGAGATCGTGGTGGAACGTGCGGAGATCGTATGGCAGGCTGTTCGTGTTTTTCGGGGTGGCACCTGCGATTTCGCGGACTGTCTTATCGAACGCTCTGCCGCAGCCGCCGGCTGCGCGCGTACGGTGACGTTCGATCGGGGCGCCGCAAAGTCGTGCGGCATGACCTTGATTCAATAAACAAACTGCAGTAAAGAGTAACAAGTGTCGATTTATATGGTTGCAACGGTTACCAGACCATGGATTCCCGCCTGCGCGGGAATGACGGTGTTTTTGGGCCAGGAAACCGTCAGGAAACCGGGTAAAAACCGGGGTCGGACCACGGTTTTTTTGCGCTGAGGGAGTCCCCGGTTTCCTGTCTAGAAAGTGCCCGGATAGGCCCCGCCGTCGAGCAGCCAGTTCTGGCCGGTGATGTAGCCGGCCTGAGCGCTGCACAGCCAGGCGCAGGCGGCGCCAAATTCCGCGGCATCGCCGATGCGCCCGGCCGGAATGGTGGCGACGCGTGTCGCCAGGGCCTGCTCGTAGGCCACGCCCTTGGCCTTGGCCTGCGCGCCGACGACGCTGCGGATGCGGTCGGTGTCGAACAGCCCCGGCAGCAGATTGTTGATGGTGACGTTGTGCTGCACCGTCTTGCGCGCGATGCCGGCGACGAAGCCGGTCAGGCCGGAACGGGCGCCGTTGGACAGGCCGAGGACATCGATGGGCGCCTTGACCGCACCCGAAGTGATGTTCACGATGCGGCCGAACTTCCGCGCGATCATGCCATCCAGCGTCGCCTTGATGAGTTCGATGGGCGTCAGCATGTTGGCGTCGAGCGCCTTGAGCCAGTCGTCGCGGTTCCAGTCGCGGAAATCGCCGGGCGGCGGGCCGCCGGCATTGTTGATGAGGATGTCCGGGTCGGGACAGGCGGCGAGCGCCGCCGCACGACCTTCCGGGGTGGTGATGTCGGCGCAGACTGCAATTGGCGCCGTACGCGCTTCGGGGCATTTCATACCCGCTGCGGGGCACTTTGTCCCGCCAGCGCCGACTTTCTTCAGCTCTTCCAGCGTCGCTTCCAGCGCCTCCTTGCCGCGCGCGACGATGGTGACGTTTACCCCTTCTTGCGCCAGCGCCAGCGCACAGCCGCGGCCCAGCCCCTTGCTTGCCGCGCAGACCAGCGCGCGTTTGCCCTGAATGCCCAGATCCATAACAATGCTCCTTTCGTGGGGGGTTGCCATCCTACCCAACTTGCAGGGCGTCGGGCTTTTTTGTGTGATACTCCGCGCCGAACTTGCCCATGCCCCGCCAAACCTACATCCGCCCGCTGGACCTGAAACATGGCCGCATCGACATGAGCCACGGCGCCGGCGGGCGCGCGGGCGCCCAGTTGGTCGAGGAGCTGTTCCTGCGCCATCTGGACAACCCGTTTTTACGCCAGGGTGACGATGGCGCCGTCCTGCCAGCGCCGACTTTTGATTCCGCAGTTGGAAAGCTGGTGCTCAGCACCGATTGTCACGTCGTTTCGCCGTTGTTCTTCCCCGGTGGCGACATCGGCAGCCTGGCCGTGCATGGCACGATCAACGATGTGGCGATGATGGGCGCCTGGCCGCTGGCGCTGACGGCGGGATTCGTCATCGAAGAGGGTTTCGCGCTGGGCGAGCTTGACCGCATCGTCGCCTCGATGGCCGCCGCCGCCCGTGCCGCCGGCGTGCCGGTGGTGGCGGGCGATACCAAGGTGGTCGAGCGCGGCAAGGGTGACGGAGTGTTCATCACCACCACCGGTTTCGGCGTGGTGCCGGCCGGGGTGGAACTGGCGGGCACGCGGGCCAAGCCTGGCGATGCGATCCTGCTGTCGGGCAGCATCGGCGAGCACGGCATGGCGATCATGAGCCAGCGCGAGAATCTGGCGTTCGAGGCGCCGATCGTCTCGGACAGCGCCGCGCTGCACACGCTGGTGGCGGCGCTGCTGGCAACCGGTGCCGAGCTGCGCTGCCTGCGCGACCCGACGCGCGGCGGGTTGGCGACGACCCTGAACGAGATTGCCCGCCAGTCCGGGGTGGGCATGCTGCTGGATGAAACGGCAATTCCGCTGCAGCCCGCCGTGGCGGCCGCCTGCGAATTCCTCGGCCTTGATCCGCTGTATGTCGCCAACGAAGGCAAGCTGGTGGCCATTGTTGCCGTCGCCGATGTCGACCGGGTGCTGGCAGCCATGCGCGCCCACCCGCTGGGTGCGGCTGCAGCGCGCATCGGCACGGTGCAGGCCGACCCCGGCCATTTCGTGCAGATGACCACCTGCCTGGGCGGGCGGCGCAATGTCGACTGGCTCTCCGGCGAGCAATTGCCGCGGATTTGCTGAAAAACAGCTTTAGCCCACTGTCAAATAACACGTCACCCCGGCGCAGGCCGGGGTCCAGGTGTTTGACCTCACTGGATTCCGGCTTCCGCCGGAATGACGGAGTCGAAGTTATTCAGTGTTTCCTTATGAACTGTTAGCGCCCACTCGCAACGGCAGTATGCCGAAATATAGAGAAAAGCTGCTCTCGATCCGCCGCCGTGTTGTAAATTACCCTCCCGCGTTTCACGGTAACCAGCGTTGCGCGCTGCGCGGCGTCGGTTGAGTCTGTTCATTTTCCTTCTGGAGGAACCCCACGATGAATTCAGTCCGTAAGCTCGTTGCCGCAATTGCCTGCGCCGGCCTCGGCCTCGGCCTCGCCGCCCTGCCTGCCGCCGCGCAGACCAGGTGGGACATGCCCACCCCCTACCCGGTGACCAATTTCCACACCGAAAACATCCAGCAGTTTGCCAACGACGTGGATAAGGCCAGCGGCGGCAAGCTGAAGATCACCGTGCATCCGGGCGGTTCGCTGTTCAAGGCCAACGAGATCAAGCGCGCGGTGCAGGGCGGCCAGGCGCAGATCGGTGAAATCATCCTCAGCGGCTACTCCAACGAAAATCCGCTGTTCGGCACCGATAACGTGCCCTTCCTCGCCACCTCCTATGCCGAGGCGAAAAAACTTTATACCGCGCAGAAACCGGGCCTCGATGCGCTGCTCGCCAAACAGGGGCTGAAGATGCTGTTCTCGGTGCCATGGCCGCCGCAGGGCATTTTTGCCAAGAATCCGATCGGCAGCGCCGCCGACCTGAAAGGCGTCAAGTGGCGTGCCTACAACCCGCAAACCTCGCGCATCGCCGAACTGGTCGGCGCCCAGCCGGTGACCATCCAGGCCGCCGAACTGTCGCAGGCGCTCGCCACCGGCGCCGTCAGCGCCTTCATGACCTCCGGCGCGACCGGTTCCGATGCCAAGGTGTGGGAGCAGGTCAAATATTTCTACGATGCCCAGGCCTGGCTGCCGAAGAATGCCGTGCTGGTTTCGCAGAAGGCCTTTGACGCTCTCGACAAGGCGACCCAGGACGCCGTGATGAAAGCTGCGGCGGAAGCCGATGTGCGTGGCTGGAAAGTCAGCGAGGAAAAGACCCGGTTCTATCTGGGCGAACTGGCCAGGAATGGCATGACCGTGACCCCGCCCTCAGCCGCCTTGCAGGCCGACCTGAAGAAAATCGGCGACACCATGGTTGCCGAATGGCTGAAAACCACGGGCGCCGACGGTCAGGCCATTCTGGACGCTTACCGGAAGTAATCCATGAGCCACGGCGAATACCCGCAGGGATTTGCCGTGGCGATATGTTTTTCCTGGGGCAATCATTCATGAAGCGCGCACTTGATGTGCTGTACGGCGCCGCGGCCTGGGTCGCGGCGCTGTTCATGATCGGCATCCTGGTCATGATCCTGTTGTCGATCACCGGCCGCCTGTTCGATTTTCATGTGCGCGGCACCGATGCCTATGCCGGTTATTGCATGGCGGCCGCGGCCTTTCTGGCCATGGCCCACACGTTCAAGCGTGGCGAGCACATCCGCGTCATGCTGGTTCTCGACTATGCCGGCCCGCGGACCCGTCATCTGCTGGATATCTGGAGCCATGTGGCGGGCTTGCTGTGTGCAGCATTGCTGGCATGGTTTTCGATCCGCCTGGCCTGGCAGTCATTCACTTTCCACGACATCTCGCAGGGCAACGACGCCACGCCGCTGTGGATTCCACAAATCGGCATGGCGCTGGGCAGCGCGATTTTTCTGATCGCCCTGGCCGAAAGCCTGTTGATCACCCTGCGCGGTGGCCATGATCGCCGCCGCGCCCCCGGCGGTGAAGCCGTGCGCAGCGAATAGAAAGGCCTTCACGTGGATCTGGCAATTACCTTCGGGCTGATTCTGGCGCTGTTCGCGCTGCTCGGCAGCGGCATCTGGATCGGCCTGGCGCTGCTCGGCGTCGGCTGGATCGGCATGGAACTGTTCTCTTCGCGACCTGCCGGCGATGCCATGGCGGTGACCATCTGGGGCATGTCCTCCTCCTGGACGCTGACCGCCCTTCCAATGTTCCTCTGGATGGGCGAGATACTCTTCCGCACGCGCCTGTCGGAGGATATGTTCAAGGGGCTCGCCCCCTGGCTGGAAAAACTGCCCGGCCGCCTGCTGCACACCAATGTCATCGGCTGCGGCATTTTTGCCGCCGTCTCGGGTTCGTCGGCCGCCACCTGCGCCACGATCGGCAAGATCACGCTGCCGGAACTGAAGAAGCGCGGTTATCCAGAAGGCATCACCTTCGGCACGCTGGCCGGCGCCGGCACGCTCGGCCTGCTGATTCCGCCGTCCATCATCATGATCGTCTATGGCGTCGCGGCCGAGGTCTCGATTGCCAAGCTGTTCATCGGCGGGGTATTGCCGGGCATCATGCTGGCGGGCTTGTTCATGGGCTGGATCATCGTCTGGGCGCTGCTGCATCCGGGGGCCATTCCGCCCGCCACCGAGCACACCACGTTCGCCGAGAAGCTGTACGCCTCGCGCAACCTGATTCCGGTCGTCCTGCTCATCACGCTGGTGCTCGGCTCGATTTACTCCGGCATTGCCACCGCCACCGAGGCGGCCGCCATCGGCGTGGTCGGCAGCCTGGGACTCGCGGCCTGGCAGGGTGCCTTGAGCTGGCAGAATTTCCGCGACAGCCTGATGGGGGCGACGCGGCTGTATTGCATGATCGCGCTGATCCTCGCCGGTTCGGCGTTCCTCACGCTGGCGATGGGCTATCTCGGCCTGCCGCGTCATCTCGCCGAATGGATCGGCACGCTCGGACTGGGCCAGTTCGGCCTGCTGTTCGGGCTGATGATTTTCTTCATCATCCTCGGCTGTTTTCTCGACGGCATTTCCATGGTGGTGCTGACCATTGCCGTGATCCAGCCGACCATCGTCGCCGCCGGCATCGATCTGCTCTGGTTCGGTGTTTTCCTGGTGGTGGTGGTGGAGATGGCGCAGATCACGCCGCCGATCGGCTTCAACCTGTTCGTGTTGCAGGGGCTCACCGGCAAGCAGTTGACGTGGATCGCGCGCCAGGCGTTGCCCGCCTTTGCGCTCATGGTAGTGGCGGTAGGCTTGCTGTACGCCTATCCCGGCCTGGTCACCTGGCTGCCGCAGCGCATGGTGGGGTGATGGCGGCGCCCGGCGCGGCTCCCGTGAAGATCGTCGAACTCGGCGACGCCGCGCTCACCCTGGAATTCGGCAATGGCATCGACCCGGCGCTCCATGCCCGGGTGATGGCCGCGCGCGACGCCCTGCCGCGCCTGCCCGGCATCACCGATGTGGTGCCGACCTATCGCTCGCTTACCGTGCATTTCGACCCCCGGCAACTTGCGCCGGAAGATTTGTCGGGCCACTTGCTGGCCGCCGCCGATGCACCGCAAAAGTCGGCGCTGGCGGGATGCAATGCCCCGAATGGGGTACGGCGTTGGCGGATCCCCGTCTGTTACGGCGGCGACCTTGGCCCCGACCTTGCCGCGGTGGCCACGGCCACCGGGCGCGCCCCGGAAGAGGTGATCGCCGCCTTGTGCGGCCAGCCCTGGCGGGTGTTCCTCATCGGCTTCCTGCCCGGTTTTCCCTACATGGGCGAGTTGCCTGAATGGCTGCGCCTGCCGCGCCTCGGCACGCCGCGCACCGCAGTGCCGGAACGCAGCGTTGCCATCGCCGGGGCGCAGTGCGCGATTTATCCCTGGCAGAGTCCGGGCGGCTGGCATCTGCTCGGCCGCACCCCGGCGCGGCTGTTTGACGCCAGCGATAACGAGCAGCCTGCCTTGCTGGCGCCGGGCGACGCAGTCAGCTTTGTACCGATCGACAGCAGCGAATACGTGCGGCTGGAACTGGCCATCGCCTGCGGCGAACTCTCCTCCAGGAACTTTTCAGTATGAGCCTCATGCAATGCTCATAACAATCAACAATCTGTCATTCCGGCGCAAGCCGAAATCCAGGAATCTCAACTGGTTACAAAACCCCTGGATTCCGGCTTGCGCCGGAATGACGGGTTTGGCAAGCGGCGGAGCATGAGCGCCGCGCTGGAAATTCTCGCCTGCCCGACGCCGGTCAGCGTTCAGGATCTCGGCCGGCCCGGCTACCGCCATCTCGGCGTGCCGCTTTCCGGCGCCCTCGACAGCCAGTCGCTGCAATTGCTCAATGCCCTGGTCGGCAATCCTGCCGGTGCCGCCGTGCTGGAAATGCGTCTGGTCGGCCCGACCCTGCGCGCCGGGACGGCTGTGCGCGTCGCGCTGGCCCATGTCGCTGGCAGCATCGAACGGGGTGGCGAAGCTGGCGAGAAGGAAAGCCTGCCGCCCTGGCAAACGGCCATCCTGCTGCCGGGCGACCGGCTGCGCATCGGGCCGGTGAGCGGCGGCGTCGGCTATCTGGCGGTGGCCGGCGGCTGCGCGGTGCCCCTGGTGCTGGGCAGCCGCTCGTTCTATGCGCGCGCCGGCATCGGCGCGACTTTGGCGGCGGGCGCACAGTTGCCGGTGACGGAGCAGACGCTTGAAGTGGGCGAATGCGCCGTCCTGCCAGCGCCGACTTTTGCTGTCGATGCCCCGCTGCGGGTGATGCCCGGTCCGCAGGCCGGGCATTTCACGGCCGCGGCATTTGCCACCCTGTACGGCAGCAGCTACCGCGTCGGCCGTGCCGCCGACCGCATGGGCCTGCGCCTCGAAGGGCCGCTGTTGCAGCATGATCCCGCGCGCGGTGCCGACATCGCCTCCGACGCCGTCACGCCAGGGGCGATCCAGGTGCCCGGCGATGGCCAGCCCATCGTGTTGCTGGCGGATGGCCAGACGGTCGGCGGCTATGCCAAGATCGCGACAGTCATCAGCGCCGACCTGCCCCGGCTGGGACGCCTGCTGCCCGGCGACGAATTGCGTTTCGCCCCGGTCGATGCCGCCGCCGCCCGCACCGCCCGGCAGGCGGCCGACGCCTGGCTGGCCGCGCAGATCGCCGCGATCCGGCCCCTGCCGCCAGCGGGCGGTGTCGACCTGCTGGCCCTGTACTCGCAAAACCTTGTCGATGGAGTCATTCATGCGCACTGACCGCAGCATCAACCTCAACGCCGACCTCGGCGAATCGTTCGGCCCCTGGACCATGGGCGACGATCCGGCCATGCTCGACATCGTTGCCTCGGCCAATATCGCCTGCGGCTTCCATGCCGGCGATCCCGAAGTGATGCGCCGCACCGTGAAGACCGCGCTGGCGCGCGGCGTCTCGCTCGGCGCCCATCCCGGTTATGCCGACCGGCAGGGTTTCGGCCGCCGCCCGATGAAGCTGACGGCCGCCGAGATCGAAAATCTGGTGGCCTGCCAGATCGGTGCGCTGGCCGGTGTCGCCCGGCTGGAAGGCGGGCGGATCACCCATGTCAAGCCGCATGGCGCGCTGAACAACCAGGCCTGCTTCGAGCGCGACGTTGCCGACGCCATCTGCCGCGCCGTGCGCGCCGTCGATCCCGGCCTGATCCTGCTCGCACCGGCCGCCTCGGTTTTGCTCGATGCCGGCCGGGCGGTGGGTCTGGTCACGATTGCGGAAATCTTCGCCGACCGCGCCTATCTCGATGACGGTCAGTTGATGCCGCGCAGCCAGCCCGGCGCGGTGCTGCACGATGCCGCCACCTGCGCTGCGCGCATCTGCGCGATGCTCGAAGCCGGTGCGCTGATCGCCGCCAGCGGCAAGCAGATTCCGACCGCCATCGGCAGCATCTGCGTGCACGGCGACGGACAGGATGCGGTGGAGCTGGCCCGCCAGTTGCGTGCGGCGCTCGAAACCGCCGGCTGGCGCATCGCTGCGCTGCCCGAAATTGCCCTGCAGAAAGGAAAATGACCGTGGGCGCCAATAAATTCCAATGGGCTGACCCGCTGCTGCTCGACGCGCAACTCGGCGACGAAGAGCGGCTGATCGGCGCCACGGCGCGCCGCTACGCCCAGGAAAAGCTGCTGCCGCGCGTGCTCAATGCCTTTCGCAACGAACATACCGACGTGGAGATTTTCCGCGAGATGGGCGAACTCGGCCTGCTCGGCGCGACCCTGCCGCCGGAATACGGCGGCGCCGGCCTCAATTACGTCAGCTATGGCCTGATCGCCCGCGAGATCGAGCGGGTCGACTCCGGCTTCCGCTCGATGATGAGCGTGCAGTCCTCGCTGGTGATGGTGCCGATTTTCACGTTTGGTACTGAGGCGCAAAAGCAGAAATATCTGCCGCAGTTGGCCAGTGGCGCGTCGATCGGCTGCTTCGGCCTCACCGAGCCGGATCACGGCTCCGATCCCGGCAGCATGGCGGCGCGCGCGCGCCAGGTGGCCGGCGGTTACACGCTTTCCGGCAGCAAGATGTGGATCACCAATTCACCGATCGCCGACGTCTTCGTCGTCTGGGCCAAGGACGACGCGGGGCAGATCCGCGGCTTCATCCTCGACAAAGGCATGGTCGGCTTGTCCGCGCCGGCGATCCACGGCAAGGTCGGCCTGCGCAGCTCGATCACCGGCGAGATCGTCATGGACGACGTCTTCGTGCCGGAAGAGAACGCCTTCCCCGCCGTGCGCGGTCTCAAGGGCCCGTTCACCTGCCTCGATTCGGCAAGATACGGAATTGCCTGGGGGGCCTTGGGCGCGGCGGAAGACTGCTGGCACCGCGCGCGCCAGTATGTGCTCGACCGCCGGCAGTTCGGCCGCCCGCTCGCCGCCAACCAGTTGATCCAGAAAAAACTGGCCGACATGCAGACCGAGATCGCGCTCGGCCTGCAGGGCTGTTTGCGCCTGGGGCGCATCAAGGATGAGGGTGGCGATGCGCCGGAGATGACCTCGTTGCTCAAACGCAATTCCTGCGGCAAGGCCCTCGCCATCGCCCGCGAAGCCAGGGACATGCTTGGCGGCAATGGCATCTCGGACGAGTTCGGGGTGATCCGCCACCTGGTCAACCTCGAGGTGGTCAACACCTATGAAGGCACGCATGACATCCACGCGCTGATTCTGGGGCGCGCACAGACGGGAATTGCCGCATTCTGAGCCAAACAGCACACCGCAACATCTGACGAAGGTATCATTCGCGCTTCACCTGCCGGCAAGGCAATTCAAAAAGGAGAGAGTTATGAGACTACGCACCCTGATCGCTGCATCCGCACTTGTGCTTACTGCAACAGCCAGTCACGCCAATGAATTCATCAACGTGCTGACCGGCGGCACCAGCGGCGTGTATTACCCGCTGGGCGTGTCTCTGACACAGATTTACGGCAAGGCGATTCCTGGCGCCAAGACTTCGGTTCAGGCCACCAAGGCCAGCGCCGAGAACCTCAACTTGTTGCAGGCCGGCCGCGGCGAAGTCGCCTTCACACTCGGCGACACCCTTAGCGAGGCATGGAAGGGCAACGAGGACGTGGGCTTCAAGACGCCGCTGAAGAAGCTGCGCACCCTGGCCGCCATTTACCCGAACTACATCCACTTCATCGCCAATGCCGATTCCGGCATCAAGACGCTGGCCGACCTCAAGGGCAAGCGGGTTTCCGTCGGCGCGCCGAAAAGCGGCACCGAGCTGAACAGCCGCGAAATATTCAAGGCCGCCGGCATGAGCTACAAGGATCTCGCCAAAGTCGAGTACCTTGGCTATTCCGAATCGGTCGAATTGATCAAGAACCGCCAGCTCGACGCCACGCTGCAATCGTCCGGCCTCGGCATGGCGGCCGTGCGCGACCTGGCGATGGCAATCAAAATGGTCGTCATTCCGATCCCCGTTGATGTGGTCAAGAAAATCGACGATGCGGCTTATTCCGCGGGCATCATTCCGGCCAATACCTACAATGGCCAGACCGTCGATGTGCCGACGGTGGCCGTGCAGAACTACCTGGTGACGCACGAAGGTGTGTCGACCGATACCGTGTACAAGATGACCAGGTCGATGTTCGAGAATCTCGATGCCATGGCTGCCGCGCATGGCGCCGCCAAGGCCATCAATCCGAAGACGGCGGGCATCGGCTCCCCGGTGCCGCTGCACCCCGGTGCCGAGAAGTACTACCGCGAAGCCGGTTTGATCAAGTAACTGGGTCATGATGAGCGCCAGCACTTCCCCGCATCCCGACCAAAACGAGTTTTCCGAGCACGGCGTCCAGCGCCGGCTCGGGGGCTGGGCCCTGGGGTTGTTGTCGGCGCTCGCGCTGACTTTTTCCATTTACCAGCTTGTGGTGGCGGCGTTCCACCCGTTTTCCAGCCTGGTCACGCGCGCCTTCCATGTGGGCTTTCTGCTCGCGCTGACCTTCATCATCTATCCGGCATTCAAGCGGGGCAAGCTGACGCGCGTGTCCGCCGGCGACTGGCTCCTGGCGCTGGCCGCCTTCTCCCTGGCGACTTACCAATGGTTCTTCGAGGTCGAACTGATCCAGCGCGCCGGCGAACCGACCACCATGGATCTCTGGGTCGGCACGGCCTTGGTGTTGCTGGTCTTCGAGGCGGCACGCCGCATTCTCGGCCTGGCCCTGCCAATCATCTGTGGCCTGTTTTTGCTCTACGGCCTGTTCGGCCAATACCTCCCCGGCGACCTGGCGCATCGCGGCTACGCCTTCTCGCAGATCGTCGACCAGATTGGTTTTGGCACCGAGGGCATCTTCGGCATCCCGATCCTGGTGTCGGCCACTTTCATTTTCTTGTTCATCCTGTTCGGCACCTTCCTCGAACATGCCGGCATGATCAACCTGTTCAATTCGATCGCGCTGGGCTTCGTCGGCCACGCCAAGGGCGGCGCCGCCAAGGTGTCGGTGCTGTCGTCGAGCCTGATGGGCACGATTTCCGGTTCCGGGGTCGCCAACGTGCTGACCACCGGCCAATTCACCATCCCGTTGATGAAGCGTTTCGGCTATTCGGGCGTGTTCTCGGGCGCGGTGGAAGCCACCGCATCGATGGGCGGACAGATCATGCCGCCGGTGATGGGGGCGGTCGCCTTCATCATGGCCGAAAACCTCAACGTGCCCTACACCGAGATCGTCAAGGCAGCGCTGATCCCGGCCATCCTCTACTACGTCACGGCATTCTGGATGGTGCATCTCGAGGCCGGCCGCAAAAACCTGGTCGGCCTGCCCAAGGATCAATGCCCCAACCCCTGGCGGGCGATGCGCTCGCAGTGGTACCTGCTGCTGCCGCTGGTCGGCCTGGTCGGCATGCTGTTCAGCGGCTACACGCCGATGTATTCGGGCATGGTGGGCCTTGCCCTGACCGCCATCCTGATCCTCGGCGCGGCCGTCGCGGCGCGCATTTCCTCGACGGCTTTCCGCTATGTGTTCTGGGTCGGCGTCGGCCTGGCCAGCGCGACCCTGGTCGAGTGGGGTGTCAATGCCGTGCTGACGGTCATCGGCGTGCTGGTGGTGCTGGCCAGCGTCGTCAAGGGCGGCAAGAAGACGCTGCACACCATGTACGCCAGTCTGGTCGACGGCGCCCGCCAGGCACTGCCGGTCGGCGTGGCCTGTGCGATCGTCGGGGTCATCATCGGCATCCTGACCCTGACCGGCGCCGCCTCCAACTTCGCCAGTTTCATCCTGCGGGTGGGCGAGCACAGCCTGTTCCTCTCGTTGTTGCTGACCATGCTGGTCTGCCTGGTGCTCGGCATGGGCATCCCGACCATTCCCAACTACATCATCACCAGCGCCATCGCGGCCCCGGCCCTGCTCGCGCTTGGCGTGCCGCTGATCGTCAGCCACATGTTCGTTTTCTATTTCGGCATCATGGCCGACCTGACGCCGCCGGTGGCGCTCGCCGCCTTCGCGGCCAGTTCCATCGCCAAGGAGTCCCCGATGAAAATCGGCATCAAGGCGGTGCAGATCGCCATCGCCGGTTTTGTCGTGCCCTATATGGCGGTCTATGACAACGCCCTGATGCTGCAAGGCGACCCGACCGTGCTGGCCGTTGCCTACATCGTCGGCAAGGCCCTGCTGGCCATCGCGCTGTGGGGCGCCGCCGCCATCGGCTATCTGGAGGGCAACCTGAAGGTCTGGGAACGGCTCTGGGCCGCCGCCGCCGCCGGCTTGCTGATCGCCGCCCTGCCGCTGACCGACGAGATCGGCATCCTCATGGGCGGCGCCTTTATCGCCTGGCGCTTCTGGCAATCGCGGCGCCGTCTCGCCAGCGCCGACTTTTAATGCCTCCGCCGGGTCGCCCCAAGGAGGCTCAACCAGAACCTGGAGCGGGCCTTGCCCGCGAACACCTGTCACCTCCTTCCCCCGCAAGGGGGGTGGGGGGATGGAGGTCTTGATTCATGCCGCTGTGCCTGGCTGCCGGTACGCTGCTAACCTCGCTGATGGCCGGGTCGCTGACGCTGATCTGGCAGCATTCGATTGAAAAAATACTCTGGGAAGAGGACTGGCGCCTGGAAGGGCAGGCGCTGATTATCCAGGAGGCCCGCGTGCGCGGTAGCGGTGCCGGGATGGAGCCTCCCGCCAACGCACAGTTCAGGGATGGTGTCTGGCGTTACGTACCGACACTGCCGCACCTGCCAGCACTGCGCCTGACGCATTCACCTTACGTGGCACCCTACACCATCTGCGTTAAGGGCGCTTGCCGCCGCATTGACGCATGGTTGCCAGGCTTGCCGGAAAATGCGGTGGTCGAGTTGCTGCCCTGTGCCAGCTTGGCGGAACGCAGGAGCGGAGTACTATAGGCGTCTGTCAGAAAAACGACTGATCGACCAGATTACGGACCCATTACCGCATGTACTACGGCGAAAAATTCAACGCAGTCTCCCACCTCATCGGTGCCTTGCTGGCGCTCACCGGCGCGATATTGCTCGTCGTGCTGTCAGCGCAGGACGGCGATCCATGGAAGGTGGTGAGCGTCTCGATCTACGGAACGACACTGGTGCTGCTGTACAGCTTCTCGACGCTCTACCACAGCCTGCGCGGCCGCGCCAAAAGCATCCTGCGCAAGCTTGACCACCACGGCATCTATCTGCTGATTGCCGGCAGCTACACGCCGTTCTGCCTGGTGACATTACGCGGCCCCTGGGGCTGGTCGCTGCTCGGCGTTGTGTGGGGTCTCGCCGTGGTCGGCATCCTGCAAGAATCAATCCCCCCCCGCAAAAGCCGCTTTGCGGCTTTCTCCCCCCAGGGGGCCAAGCAACATTTGGGGTGGCCCGGCGTGTTGCTTGATCGCCTAAGGGGCGAAGCGCGCATCCTGTCGGTGGCGATCTACGTGGTGATGGGCTGGGTGGTCCTGGTGGCCATCGTTCCGCTGCTGGAGGAACTTGGGCTGGCCGGCTTTGCCTGGCTTGCGGCGGGCGGGCTGCTGTATACGATCGGCATCATCTTCTATGCGCTCGACACCCGGCTGCGCCACGCGCACGGTATCTGGCATCTGTTCGTGATTGCCGGTAGCGCAGCGCATTTCATTGCGATCCTGTATTACGTGCTGTAAGCGGTGCGCGCAAGGTTCGCCGGACTTACTCATTGACAACTGTAAATATACAATATACAGTCCGTGCATGATCAAGTCGTTTCAGCACAAAGGCCTTGAGGGGTTTTTTAGGCGGGGGAGCAAGGCGGGTATCCAGCCGGCTCATGCCAATAAGCTCCGATTGCAGTTGGGTGCGCTTGATACGGCGAAGAGCCCCGGCGACATGGGACTGCCTGGCTGGAGATTGCATCTTCTGGCCGGCAACCTCAAAGGGCACTGGACGGTATGGGTCAGCGGCAACTGGCGACTGACCTTTACATTCGACAACGGCGATGCTGTTCTGGTTGATTATCAGGACTACCACTGAGGCAGGAAACACCATGACGAGAATGCACAATCCCCCCCATCCGGGCGAGGTCCTGCGGGATGGGGTATTTACCGACACCGACCTTACCGTAACCGGTTTTGCCGAGCGCTTGGGCATTACCCGGGTGATGCTCTCGCGCGTGCTGAACGGCAAGGCTGGCATCAGTGCGGATATGGCCGTGCGCCTTGCAACCGCTCTCGGCACTAGTGCGGAAATGTGGCTTCACATGCAGGCGAACTACGACCTGTGGCAGGCGGAGAAATCGCTTAAAAGAGCGGTGATGAAAATCCTGCCCCTGAAACAAGCCGCATAGATTCATTTTCCGCCACGGGTGCGTCGGGGGATGCCGGCCATGACGGCGCGCCACCTATTGAACAGGTGAACGGAGCAGCACAAAAAGAAAACGACCTAGAGGGGTAACCTCTAGGTCGTTTGTGATGCTGGCGACCCCACGGGGATTCGAACCCCGGTTCATACCGTGAAAGGGTATTGTCCTAGGCCTCTAGACGATAGGGTCATATCGTTGGTGGAGGTACGCGGGATCGAACCGCGGACCTCTTGCATGCCATGCAAGCGCTCTCCCAGCTGAGCTATACCCCCA